>CAZUYW010000093.1:0-10089 GCA_964624775.1 uncultured Iamiaceae bacterium | reverse complement strand
CACCAGGCCGGCGACGAGCTCGGCCGCGCCGCGGCCCGCCGTCCACGCCCGGACGGCGTCGCGCACGTCGGCGGGCAGGGCGCGCACCACGGCCGGGCGGATCATGCCCGGACGGTAGCGAAGCGGCTCAGGCGCCGGTCTCGGGGTCCCAGGCGGCCAGATCGGCGAGCTTGGGGTTGTTCGAGAAGAACTCGTGCATCGGCTGGTCGAGGCCGAGGCGCTTCTGGAGGCGCTTCACCTCGAGCTCCTGGTCCCACAGGATCAGGGTCACCACGAGGCCCGACTCGCCGGCCCGGGCCGTGCGCCCCGAGCGGTGCAGGTACGCCTTGTGGTCCTCCGGCGGGTCGTAGTGGATCACCGTGTCCACGTCGTCGACGTGGATGCCGCGGGCGGCCACGTCGGTGGCGACGAGCACGGCGAGCTTGCCGGCGGCGAAGTCGGCGAGGGACCGCTCGCGCACGTTCTGGCGGAGGTCGCCGTGGATGGCCCCGGCGCGGATGCCCTCCTTCTCCAGCTGCTCGGCGAGCTTGTCGGCGCCGCGCTTGGTGCGGGTGAACATGAGCGTGCGGGTGCCGCCCCGGGCAATCGCCGCCGCGACCTTCACCTTGTCCATCTGGTGGACGCGGATGAAGCGCTGGGTCATCTCGGCGACGGTGACGCCCGCCGACTCGACCTCGTGGCGCACGGGGTCGCGCTGGTAGCGGTCGATGAGGCCCTGGACCACGCCGTCGAGGGTGGCCGAGAAGAGCAGGGTCTGGTGCTCGCCGGGGATGTGCCGCAGGATCCACTCGACCTGGGGCAGGAAGCCCATGTCGGCCATGCGGTCGGCCTCGTCGAGCACGACGATGTGGACGTCGGCGAGGTCGACCTCCTTGCGGTCGATCAGGTCGATCAGGCGCCCGGGCGTGGCCGCCACGACCTCGACGCCGTCGGCGAACTGCTTGATCTGGCGGTCCATGTCGGCACCGCCGTAGATGGCAGCGACGCGGATGTCGCGGGCGGCGCCCACGGGACCCAGCTCGTCGCACACCTGGGTGGCGAGCTCGCGGGTGGGCACGAGGATCAGGGCGCGAGGCCGGCGGGGCTCGGCCGCCTCGACCTTCTGGAGGACGGGCAGGCCGAACGCGAGGGTCTTGCCCGAGCCGGTCTTGGCCTTGCCGCACACGTCGCGCCCGGCGAGGGCGTCGGCGATGGTCAGCTCCTGGATGGCGAACGCGCTGGTGATGCCGCGCTCGGCGAGGGCGCCGACGAGGTCGGGGGCGACGCCGAGGGCGTCGAAGGTGGTGGTCATGGGTGCTCCGGTTCGAAACGACGTGGAGGGTCTCCCTCCGTCCTCGTGACGAACAGGTGGAACGTGTGGGTGACCCGCGGGTCCGCCTGACAGGGATGGCGCCGACCCGCTCGGGGAAGGCTACCGGGTGGCACCGGTCGATCCGCGATCACCGCACCGGCCCGTGCGGGGCCGGCGACCGGCTCAGCCGGGGAGGTTGGCCTCGATCGCGGCGACCAGCTCGGGCGCCTCGGGCTCCACGCCCGGACGGAACCGGATGATCTCGCCGGCGCCCGGGGTGACGAGGAACTTCTCGAAGTTCCACTGCACGTCGCCCGCGGTGCCGTCGGCGTCGGCCACCTCGGTGAGCTCGGCGTACAGCGGATCGCGACCCTCGCCGTTCACGTCGATCTTGTCGAACATCGGGAAGGTGACCCCGTAGGTGGTCGAGCAGAACGTGGCGATCTCCTCGTTCGACCCGGGCTCCTGGCCGAGGAACTGGTTGCACGGGAAGCCGAGCACGGTGAAGCCGCGATCGCCGTAGGTGCGCTGGAGCCGCTCGAGCCCCTCGTACTGGGGGGTGAGCCCGCACTTGGACGCCACGTTGACGATGAGGGCCACCTTGCCCTCGTGGTCGTGGAGGTCGGCGGCGCTGCCGTCGAGGGCGGTGACGGGATGGTCGTAGATGCTCATGGGGCTCCCCTGTGCTCGTCCGGGCGGGTCCGGTCGCGGGGAGGGTAGCGAGTCCGGGGGCCGACGCCTCCCGGACCGCGCCCGGTCACGAGCGTGGCCGGACCCGACCGTCGACCACGGTGACGCCCTCGGCGGCGAGGCGACGCTCGTGCTCGGCCTCGTGGCCGGGGACGAGGCGACCGGTGGCGGTCACGACCCGCCACCACGGGTGGGCGCCGTCGCTGGTGGCGAGCAGGCGCCCGACGGCCCGGGCCGCGCCCGGGTAGCCCGCCTCGGCCGCGACCTCGCCGTAGGTCACGACCTCACCCGGACGGAGGCCGGCGAGCACCCGCTCGACGGCCTCCGGGAATGGCTCGGGCTCGGCTCGCCCGCCTGCCCGATCGCTGCCCCGTCTCACCCCGTGCGCCACGCGACCGGCATACCATGCCCGCGTGCCTGCCGCTCCCGTCACCCCGGACCGCGTCGACGGCGCCCTGTCCCCCGCCGAGGTCGACGCCCACGCGGCCACGATCCGCGAGCACGGGTACTCGGTGATCCAGGACGCGTTCGACGCCGACACCGCTGATGCGATCGCCGCCGAGCTCGATCGTCTCCAGCACGACCTCGGGATCACGCCGTCCACCAACGGCTTCGAGGGTCGTTCGACGCTGCGGGTCTACAACCTGCTCGCCCACGGCGCCCTGTTCGAGGCCATCCCCGTCCACCCGCTGGTGCTGCCCGTCGTGGAACGGGTGCTCGACCGCGGCTGCCTCATCTCGTCGCTCTCATCGATCGCGATCGGACCGGGTGAGATCGCCCAGCCGATCCACGCCGACGACCAGCTCATGCCGCTGCGCAAGCCCCACACCGCCACCGTGTGCAACACGATGTGGGCGATCACCGACTTCACCGAGGCCAACGGCGCCACCCGCATCATCCCCGGCTCGCACCGCGCCGACACCTCCCCCGACTTCGGCACGGCCTACGACTCGCTGCCCGCCGAGATGCCGAAGGGCAGCGTGCTGATCTGGCACGGCAGCCTGTGGCACGGCGGCGGGGCCAACGCCACCGACGACACCCGGATCGGCATCGCGTCGAACTACTGCGCCGGCTGGGTGCGCCAGCAGGAGAACCAGCAGCTGGGCCTGCCGCTCGAGACCGTGCGCCGGTTCCCGAAGCGCCTGCGCGAGCTCTGCGGGTTCTCCGTGTACCACGGCCTGATCGGCCACATCGATCGGCGCGACCCCGCAGACGTGCTCCTCGGCCCCGCCCCCGACGCGCCCGACGTCGACAGCCGGCCGATCGTCTGGGACCGCACGTGAGCGAGGCGGCCCCGCCGCCCGCGTCCGACGACGCCCGGCTCGCCGCCGCCCTCTGGACCACCTCCCGGTGGCCCGTCGCCCACGTCGCCGCCGCCGTGGTCGCCCCCTCGGGCATCCTCGGCACCGTCGGGGACGCCGACCGGCCCTTCGCCCTCGCGTCGGTCACCAAGCTCCTGGTCGCCTACGCCTGCCTGATCGCGGTCGAGGAGGGCACGCTCGACCTCGACGAGCCGGCCGGCCCCGAGGGGTCGACCGTGCGCCACCTGCTCGCCCACGCCTCGGGCCTCGGTCCCGACGGCGGGGTGCTCGCCCGCCCGGGCGCCCGGCGCATCTACGCCAACGCGGGCTTCGACGCCCTCGCCGTCCGCCTCGCCCACAACGCCGGGATGCCCGCGGTCGACTACGTGCTCGCCGCGGTGTGCGAGCCGCTCGCCATGACCGCCACCGACGTGCGGAACCGGTCCCTCGCGTCGGGCGGCTGGTCGACCGCGGCCGACCTCGCGCGCTTCGCACGCGAGCTCCTGGCACCGACGCTCGTGCACCGCTCGACGCTCGACGCGGCCACCACGGTCGCGTTCCCCGGCCTCGACGGCGTCCTGCCCGGCTTCGGTCGCCAGCAGCCCAACGACTGGGGCCTGGGGTTCGAACGGCGCGGCGACAAGCGCCCCCACTGGACCGGCGCGGGCAACTCCCCGGCCACGTTCGGGCACTTCGGGCAGGCCGGGACGTTCCTGTGGGTCGATCCCGTCCCCCAGCGGGGGCTCGTGGTGCTCACCGACCGCCCCTTCGACGAGTGGGCGGCGCTGGCCTGGCCGCGCCTGGCCGACGCGGTGCTCGCCGCGTGCGGGCCGTCGGCGTCGGGTCAGTAGTCGAGGGCGACGCCGCCGTTGAGGCGATCGAGGTAGCTCGTGCCGCGCAGCACGTGGACGATGCGGCGCTGCGGGTGGTGGCGGTGCAGGCGGGCGAGCGGCTCGGCCGGCGGGAACGCGAGGAGCTCGTGCACGTCCCAGGCGAGCGAGTACAGGCGCACCCGATCGAACTGGTCGGGGCGGCCGAACAGCTCCGGGTAGTCCTCGGCGAGCCACCAGGGCACGTCGGCGTAGTCGGCGGCGTGGGTCTCGGCCTCGTAGTCGTCGGCGACGTGCAGGTTGGGCAGGGCCGTGAACCGCAGGAGCACGTCGAGGTCGAGGTCGGGCGGTCCGGGACGGGCGTACTCGAAGTCGAGGAGGGCGGTCACGTGACCGTCCTCCCACAGCACGTTCTCGAACGTGAGGTCGCCGTGCACGATCGTGCCCTCGTCGCAGGGGGCGAGCACGGGGGCCTTGGCCCGGACGAACTCGGCCGCCTCGGCCATGAGCGCGGCGTCGACGTTGGGCAGCCGCGACGCGGCGTCGATCGAGGCCAGCAGCCGGGCGGTGGCCTCCGCCGGCGTGCGGGCCCGGTCGATGAGCTGCGGGAGGTCGCGCAACCCCTCGAGCCACGGGCACGGGGTGGCGTGGACCAGGCGCAGGCGCTCGGCGATCTGGCGCACGGCGTCGCGCCGCTGGGGCAGGGACATCGTCGGCCAGCACCGGCTGAGCGGCTGCCCGGGCACGCGCTCGACGACGAGCCAGTCGTTGCCGACCTCGCCGCCGTACTGGATCAGCGTCGGGTAGCCCACCGCCCGCGGCAGCGCGTCCGACAGGGCCGCCTCGCGGGCGAGGCGATGGCTGGCATCGCGGTTGAGGCGCACCACGTAGTGCGCCGTCATCCACACCTCGTTGGTCACGCTGGACGCCCGCTCGAGGCCCTCCGCCGACGCCCCCACCTCGGCGAGGGCGCGGATCGCCCGCGCTCGACCGAGCCCGGTGGCCCGTGGCACGGCCAGCGAGGAGGGGGGACGCGAGGGGAGGGCCACGATGGTCACATCGGCAGATCGACCCCCGACATGAGCAGAAGCTGACGGCCGCGCGGCCTGCTCGCGGCCCGTACGCTCCCCCGCATGGAGAAGCTCGTCTACGCCGTCTGGCGCCGCGAGGGCGACGCCCCGCACCACCTGTCGGCCCGGCTCCGGGCCGATCTGCCCGAGACCCTCGCCGAGCTGGGCGTGACCGGCCTGCAGGTCAACGTGGCCGACGACGACGTCGCCGAGGCCATGGTGCGCATCACCACCCACCAGCCGGCGATCGACGGCGCCGTGTCCCTCTGGGTCACCACCGCCAGCGACGTCGTCCGCCTCCCCATCGAGGCCGCGCTGCGCGAGGTGGTGGGGTCCCTGGCGGGCTGGCTCGTGACCGAGTCGGTCCCGCTCGCCAACCCGCGCACCGCGTCGGGGGCGCGCACGCCCGGCTACGCCAACCTGGCCTTCCTGCGCCGGCCCGCCGAGCTCGACCAGCCCGAGTGGCTGCGCCGGTGGCAGGGCGAGCACACCGCCGTGGCCATCGAGACGCAGTCGACCTTCGGCTACACCCAGAACGTGGTGGTGCGCGCCGTGACGCCCGGCGCGCCGGCGATCGACGGGATCGTCGAGGAGCTCTTCCCCGCCGAGGCCATGACCGACCTCCACGCCTTCTTCGACACCGGCGGCGACGACGAGGAGCTGGCCGCGCGGATGGGGGCCATGGGCGCGAGCGTCGCCGCCTTCGGGGCGGACCGCGTGATCGACGTGGTGCCGACCAGCCGCTACGTGTTCACCACGCCCTTCGCCTGACGCCCAGGGCGCCAGGCGAAGGCGGCGCGATCAGAACTCGTCGGCGGTGAGGGCGAACAGCTCGTCCTTGCCGGCCTTGACCGGGGCGACGAGGCCGTGGACCTGCGGGAGCAGGTGCTCGGCGAAGAACCGGGCGGACACGAGCTTGCCCTTGGCGACGTCGGCGTCGGGCGCCGCGGTGTCGATGCAGCGCTTGGCCGCGAGGGCCTGGATGCCGAGCAGCCAACCGCACACCGTGGTGGCGAACAGGCGCTGGTACGGCGTGGCGGCGGACAGCGCCTGGACCGGGTCGGCCATGCCCTCGGTGAGGATCCAACCGGTGGTGTCCTCCAGGGCGGCGATGGCGGACGCGAGCTCGCGGTGGATGACCTCGAGCTCGGGGCCGGCATCGGCCAGCTCGGCGAGCGTGGCCTTCATCCGGGCGACCTGGTCCTGGTAGACGCCGCCGGCCCGCATGGGCAGCTTGCGGCCGACGAGGTCCATGGCCTGGATGCCGTTGGTGCCCTCGTAGATCTGGGTGATCTTGGCGTCGCGGTAGTACTGGGCGACCCCGGTCTCCTCGATGAAGCCCATGCCGCCGTGGATCTGGATGCCGATCGAGGTCACGGTCTCAGCCACGTCGGTGCAGAAGCTCTTGGCCAGCGGGATCAGGAGGTCGACGAGCTCCTGGGCCTCGGTGCGGGTGGCCTCGTCGGTGGCGTGGCGAGCCACGTCGATCTGCTCGGACACCTTGTAGCAGAGGGCCCGCATGGCGTCGGTGTAGCTCTTCATGGTGAGCAGCATCCGGCGCACGTCGGGGTGCTCGATGATGAAGGACTTCTCGCCGCGGGCGGCACCCGGGGCGTAGCCCTGGCGGCGCTCCCGTGCGTAGCCGAGGGCCTGCTGGTAGGAGCGCTCGGCCAGGCCGAGGCCCTCCACGCCGACGCCGAGGCGGGCGTTGTTCATCATCGTGAACATGTACCGCATGCCGGCGTTCTCCTCACCGATGAGGTACCCGACCGCGCCGTCGGAGTCGTCGCCGTAGGCGAGCACGCAGGTGGGGCTGGCCTTGATGCCCATCTTGTGCTCGACGGAGACGATCTTGACGTCGTTGCGCTCGCCGAGGCTGCCGTCCTCGTTCACCAGGAACTTGGGGACGATGAACAGCGAGATGCCCTTGGTGCCGGCGGGTGCGTCGGGGGTGCGGGCGAGCACGAGGTGCACGATGTTCGGGGTGAGCGAGTGCTCGCCGAAGGTGATGAAGATCTTCTGGCCGCTGATCCGGTAGGTGCCGTCGTCCTGGCGGACGGCCTTGGTGCGCAGGGCGCCGACGTCCGAGCCGGCGTCGGGCTCGGTGAGGTTCATCGAGCCGGTCCACTCGCCGGACACCATCTTGAGCAGGTAGGTCTCCTTCTGCTCCTCGCTGCCGTGGTGGAGGATGGCGTCGATGGCGCCCTGGGTGAGCAGGGGCGCCATGGCGAGGGCCATGTTGGCGCTGTTGAGCAGCTCCTGCTGGACGGTGCCGACGAGCCACGGGAAGCCGCCGCCGCCGTAGGCCTCCTCGAACGGCACGGCGCACCAGCCGGCGTCCGCGTACTGCTGGTAGGCCTCGTGGAACCCGGTGGCGGTGATGACCTCGGTGCCCTCGACCCGGCTGCCCTCGTGGTCGCCGACCGCGTTGGTGGGGGCCCACACCTCGGACATGAGGCGCCCGAACTCCTCGAGGACGCCCTCGACCGAGTCGGCGTCGATCTCGCCGTACGGGGGCAGCTTGGCCAGCTCACCGATGGGGGTGACGTGGTCGAGCAGGAACTTGATGTCGCGGAGCGGCGCTACGTAGTCAGCCATGGGGCCACGCTACGGGATCGTCTGGTTTCGGAGGAATCCCGCGGCGCGGGGACGCTCGCCGCGGGCGACCCCGATCGTCCGGCCCCACCTACCATGCGGCCCATGCAACGCCGCATCCTGGTCGTCGAGGACGAGGCCCTCATCGCCGACGCGCTCGTCGCCCGCCTCCGCAGCGAGGGCTACGAGGTGTTCCAGGCGGCCGACGGCATCGCCGGCGTGGCCCTCGCCGAGCGGTTCGAGCCTGATCTGGTGATCCTCGACCTGATGCTCCCGGGCCTCGACGGCCTCGAGGTCTGCCGTCGGATCCAGAAGGACCGCCATGTGCCGGTGCTGATGCTGACCGCCCGCGACGACGAGACCGATCTGGTGATCGGGCTCGCGGTCGGCGCCGACGACTACATGACCAAGCCGTTCTCGATGCGTGAGCTCGTGGCCCGGGTGCAGGCGCTGTTCCGGCGGATCGAGGCTCTGGCCGGCACCACCCAGACCCGCCTCCTCGAGCTCGAGGACGGCATCGAGATCGACGTCGAGGGCCGGCGCGTCCGCCAGCACGGCGAGGTGGTCCACCTCACCCCCACCGAGTTCGACCTGCTCGTGTGCCTCGCCGAGCGACCGGGCAAGGTCCAGTCCCGCGAGCGCCTCCTGGTCGACGTGTGGGGCTACCGCGACGGCTCGGGGGCGCGCACCGTCGACTCCCACGTCCGGGCCCTGCGCCGCAAGCTCGGCGACGGTGTGGTGCGGACCGTGCACGGCGTGGGCTACGGGCTCGGGTCGGGCGGCGAGGACCAGGCCGAGCGGGACGTCGACGCGTGAACCCCCTCGCCCGGCTGCGGTCGATCAAGGTCAAGCTGTCGATCGTGATCGTGGCCGCCGTCGCGGTGACCCTCGTGGTGAACGAGATCGGCCTGGCGCTCAATTTCAAGCCGCTCTTCCGCGCCGGCGTGGCCGCCGTGATCGCGCTCGGCATGGTGCAGCTCCTCGCCCGGGGCATGACCTCGCCGCTGCGCTCGATGGAGCGCGCCGTCACCGCCATGGCGAGCGGCGACACCACCCAGCGGGTGCTGGTCACCACGCACGACGAGGTGGGGCGCCTCGCCCTCGCGTTCAACCTCATGGCCGACGAGCTGGCGGAGGTCGACCGCCAGCGCAAGGACCTCGTGGCCAACGTGTCCCACGAGCTGCGCACGCCCATCTCGGCGCTGCGGGCGACGCTCGAGAACGTGGTCGACGGCGTGGTCGACCCCGATCCGGCACTGCTCCGCACGATGCTCGCCCAGACCGAGCGCCTCCAGCGCCTCGTCGCCCAGCTCCTCGACCTGAGCCGCCTCGAGTCGGGTGCCACACCGCTGCACCTGCTGCACTTCCCCGCCGTCGAGCTCCTCGACGCGGTGGCCGACGAGTCCGCGCTGCACGCGCCCGACCTGGAGGTGCGCGTCGAGGTCGACCCGCCGGACCTCGCCGTCGACGGCGACCCCGAGCGCCTCCACCAGGTCCTCGCCAACCTCACCGACAACGCCACCCGCTTCAGCCCCGAGGGCGGGGCCATCACCCTGCTCGCCCGCGAGGCCGGCAGCCAGGTGGTGTTCGAGGTGCTCGACGAGGGGCCGGGCATCCCCGCCGAGGACCTCACGCGGGTGTTCGACCGCTTCTACCGGACCGACGACGCCCGCAGCAGCGACGAGGGCGGCTCGGGCCTCGGCCTGGCGATCGCCCGCTGGATCGTCGACCTCCACGGCGGCACGATCCGCGCCGAGCGCCGCGACCCAACCGGCTGCCGCATGGTGGTGGCCCTCCCCCGCTGAGGGTCAGGTGATGGTGATGCCGTCGAGCGCGGGGTCCGGCGGCGGGAACTGCGGGTCCAGGTCGCGCAGCGTGGCCAGCAGCACCTGGAGGACGGCCCAGTTGCGGTACCACTTGCGACCGGCCGGGATCACGTACCACGGGCACGCCTCCGTGGAGGTCTCGGCGATCGCGTCGGCGTAGGCCTCCTGGTACGCGTCCCACTGCTCGCGCACCTCGAGGTCGCCCACCGCGAACTTCCACCGCTTGGCCGGATCGGCGAGCCGCTCCCGGAACCGCTCGGCCTGCTCGTCCTTGGTGATGTGGAGGAAGAGCTTCACGACCGTGGTGCCGGACTCGGTGAGCGCCTCCTCGAAGTCGCGGATCGCGGCGTAGCGCGTGCGCCAGACCGACTCGGGCGCGAGGCCGGCCACCCGCACCACGAGCACGTCCTCGTAGTGACTCCGGTTGAAGATGCCGATCTCGCCGGCGGCCGGGACGTGCTGGTGCACCCGCCACAGGAAGTCGTG
>CAZUYW010000092.1:0-10141 GCA_964624775.1 uncultured Iamiaceae bacterium | reverse complement strand
AGGCGGTCACCCAGCAGGGGATGCTGCCCCACCAGGTCGTGTACGGCACCCAGGTGTCCGAGTTCGGTGCGACGCAGGCGCCGGGCGGCGTGCCCGGGACCTGAGGTGGTCGTTCCCGATCCCGCCGCGGAGCTGATCCGCCTCGTCACCGCGGCCGGCGACCCACCGCCGCGGGAGGCGGCGCCCGCCGAGGTGCGCGCCGCGCTGCTGATCCGTCGGCGCTTCGGCCTCGCCCTCCCGACGCCGTTCGTCGGCCTGCCGGCGCCGGGGGAGCCGATCCGGCGAGCCACCGCCGAGGACGGCGCGGCGATCGCCGCCATCAAGTGGCGCTGCTTCGGCACCAACTACCGGGGCGGGGTCCTGGCCGACGACTTCCTCGACGGGCGGGACATCGTGCCCCCGGTGTCGTACTGGGTCGGTCGGGCGATGGTCCCGCCGAGCCGACGGCACGCCCTGCTCGTCTGGGGCCGTCCGGGCACGGTCCACGGCTACCTCGAAGCCGGGCCGGCGCACGTCGACGACGCGCTCGATCCGGACGCGGCCGGGCCCCACGGCAGCATCGGCGAGGTGGCCGAGCTCTACGTCGACCCCTCGGCGCAGGGCGCCGGGGGCGGGGCCGGGCTGCTCGCGGCGGGGGAGGCCTTCCTGGCGGCGGCCGGCTGCACCACGCTCGAGCTCGCGGTCGTGGCCACGAACCCCCGCGCGATCGCCTTCTACGAGCGGCACGGCTGGGCTCCGACCGGCCGGGAGCGCCACGTCGA
This sequence comes from uncultured Iamiaceae bacterium, assembly GCA_964624775.1. Classification (GTDB taxonomy): domain Bacteria; phylum Actinomycetota; class Acidimicrobiia; order Acidimicrobiales; family Iamiaceae; genus Aquihabitans. The sequence continues at coordinate 9,380 of CAZUYW010000092.1, read as the reverse complement.
GCTGGAGGGCCTGTCCTTCACCGAGCTGCGGTGTGCCAAGGCGGTCGGGCGGGTGGCTCCGTAGGCTGGACGGGTGTTCGACCCCGACGATCCGTCCGGAAGCCTCTGCATCGTGCGCCGGGACCCGCCGCCACCCCTCGTGTAGGCACCGCCACAGATCCGAGCAATGCCTCGAAAATAGGTCTTTTGGCCCATGCCTGGGGGTGGTCGCGCCGTGTTGAATGCGCAGAGCGAAACGGGGTGTTTACTCCGGTTTGCGCCCCAGCATTGCTGTGGGGGGAGGAGTTCTGGCAGGCGGTTCGGGGGGAGCGCCGGTCGGAATGACATCGGGGGTGACGGCTCAGCCGCCACCCCCGATGTCGCGTCCGGGCCCGGAACGCCGACTTCGGTCGGTCCCGTCGCCCCCGCTAGCGTCTGGCCCGGTCCCACCAAGGAGTCCCGCGTGTCGTCATCCCAGCCCCGTCGTCGCCGCACCGCCGCGCTGCTCATCGGCATCGTGCTCGTGCTCGGCCTCCTGTCGGGCTGTGCCCGCCAGAAGATCCCGACCGGCTACACCGACGGCGTCAAGGAGGACTTCACGACCGGCTGCACCGTCACCGCGAAGCGCGACGGCATGTCGGCCGGCGAGGCCAAGGACTACTGCGGCTGCGCGTGGAAGGCCATCAAGAAGGACGTGCCCTGGAGCACCTTCAAGAAGGTCAACGACGACCTCACTGAGGACAACGGCCCGCTCCCGTCGTCGATCACCAAGGTGCTCACCGACTGCAAGGTGTCGGGCTAGGTCCCTAGCCCTCGGCGGCAGGCGCCTCGGCTGCGGCGGGCGCCTCGCCCTCGGGCTTGGGCGCCGCCTTGGGCTTCTTCGGCGGGGGCGGCGGCATGCGCTTCGGGTAGGCGATCGCGGTCTCGGGCCAACGGTTGCGGCTGTTGCGCGCCAGTCGGTCCATCAGGGCGACCGCGGCGGGATCCTCCTCCGCGGACTTGGTGATCACCCGGCCGGCGGCGACGAGGCGGTCCATGACCGCCTTGCCCAGCGGCGTGCGCACCACCGTCAGCGTCCAGTCGTTGAACTTCCCGATGCCGCCGGTGGAGATGTCGGCGTGCTGGGCGGCGAAGTCGGGGCAGTGGTTGCAGCCCTCGCGGGTCCAGGCGTGGCACTCCTTCAGCGGCACCTCGTGGTACTCGCCGTCGTGGGTCCAGATCTGGAAGACGCCCTTGATGTTGACCTTCTTGATCGTGGCGCGGGGGATCCCGTACTTCGCCTCGAACAGCTCCTCGAAGATGCGATCGTCGAAGGTCTTGGAGCAGAGCAGGCCGATGTTGAACAGGATCGGCTTGCCGACCTTGCCGATCTTGCGACTCCACATGACCGGCGGCGACGACGTCTGGCAGCCCATGCCCACCAGGGCGAGCTTGGTGAGGCCGCGCTCCTTGGCCTCGTCGTAGGCGAGCCAGTTGGCCGAGTAGGTGTAGCGGCTGCCCGCCGTGGCGAGCACCTCCTCAGGCGTGGCCGCGACGGTGGGCTTGGCCCGCCAGCTCGACCCGTCGCCCTCGAGGCCGCTCACCAGCGCGCCGTCGATGTAGCCCTCCTCGAGGAGCCAGATGAGGATCGCCGACACGAGGCCGCCGTCCTGGCCGGCCTCGTGCACCGCGTCGTCGGCGGCGCGCACGAGGAGCACCTCCTCGCTGATCCCGGAGATCTCCTCGATCTCGCGGGTGCGGCCGAACAGGTGCTCGTCGGCCGTCGGCTCCCAGTCGCGGAACCGGGGGCAGGCGCGGGTGCAGGAGGTGCAGCCCTTCTGGCCGTGGGTGCAGTCGGCGGGACCGAGCTCGTCCTCGAGGTGGAACGGGCGGTAGCCGCCCTCCTTGTGCTCGTAGCCGATGACGTCGTGGGGGCAGGCGATCACGCACGCCGAGCAGCCGGTGCACAGGCCCGAGGTGATCACCTCCTCGTACAGCTCGGCCCACTGGTGGGTCCAGCGTCCGGTCTCTCGGGGGAGGGCGTCCTCGGTCACCGTCATGGGCGGCATCGTAGGGCCTCCGTCCGGCTGGCACGCCCCTTGACCGGCGGGTCAAGATACGGGTCATGGATCTGAGCTACCCACCCGAAGCCGAAGCGTTCCGCACCGAGATCCGAGCCTGGCTGGAGGAGAACCTCCCCCAGGGCTGGTTCGACGAGGGCTTCGAGATGACGCCCGAGCAGAAGAAGGCCTTCAACGACGAGTGGCCCTCCAAGCTCTACGGCGGCGGCTGGATCTGCGCGTCGTGGCCCAAGGAGTACGGCGGCAAGGGCCTCTCCACCATGGAGAACGTCGTGCTCGCCGAGGAGTTCGCCCGGGCCAAGGCCCCGCTGCGCGCCGACTTCTTCGGTGACACCCTCGTGGGCCCGACCATCCTCCAGCACGGCACCGAGGAGCAGAAGAAGGAGTTCCTCCCCAAGATCATGAAGGGCGAGATGGCCTGGTGCCAGGGCTTCTCGGAGCCCGACTCGGGCTCGGACCTCGCGTCCCTCAAGACCACCGCCGTGCTCGACGGCGAGGAGTGGGTGATCAACGGCCAGAAGGTGTGGACCACCCAGGCCCAGTTCGCCGACTACTGCTTCGTGCTCGCCCGCACCGACCCGGACGTGAAGAAGCAGGCCGGCATCTCCTACCTGCTCGTGCCCATGGACCAGCCGGGCATCGAGGTGCGCGGCATCGTGCAGCCCGACGGCACCGCCGAGTTCAACGAGGTCTTCTTCACCAACGCGCGCTGCCCCAAGGAGAACGTCGTCGGCGGCGTGAACGGCGGCTGGACCGTCGCCAACTCGACCCTGTCCCACGAGCGCGGCATGTCGGCCACCACCGGCTACCGGCGCTTCCAGCAGGAGTACGAGTTCATGGTCGAGGAGGCCACGCGCAACGGCCGCATCCAGGACCCGGTGATCCGCCAGGGCCTGATGCGCTACTACACCAAGATCCAGATCCTGCGGATCAACGGCCTGCGCAGCCTCACCCAGACGCTCAACAAGACCAAGGACATGGGGGTCATCTCGCTGGGCCTCACCAACAAGATGTTCTGGTCCGAGATGCACCGCGACGCGATGGAGCTGGCGCTCGACATCTTCGGCGCCTCCTCGATGCTGGCCGACGCCGGTCCCGAGTCCGGCTCCTGGCCGGCGGTCATGCGGGCCAAGGGCCGCGACAGCTACAAGGTCAGCCCGATGGTGTCGGCGTTCTTCTTCTCCCGCTCCGAGACCATCTGGGGCGGCACCGCCGAGATCCAGCGGAACATCGTGGGCGAGAAGTTCCTGGGCCTGCCCCGCGAGCCCAAGGTCGAGCAGAAGTCCTGAGGCTCGCAACCGGGGTGGGGTGACCGATTCGTCGAGACCCCTCCCGGTAGCGTTGCCCTGTCATGGAAGCGGGCCCCTCCACGTTCGTCGCGCCGCCGCCCGCCCCACCCCGCCGGCGGACGCGGCGCCAGCGCGCCTTCCTCACCCTGGGCGTGATCGTCACGGCGATCGCCGTGGGCGCCGCCGCCGTGGTCGGGTGGGGTGCCTGGAAGCTGCGCTCGATCGATCGCGAGGACCTCGCCCTCGACGACCTGATCGACGCCGGTCCGTCGAACTACCTCATCGTCGGCTCGGACACGCGTGCCGGCGGCGACCCCAACGACCCCGGGGCCAAGGTCGACCACAAGCCCCTCGCCGACACGATCATGATCCTCCGCGTCGATCCCGGCACCAAGGAGGCCAAGGTCCTCTCGCTGCCCCGGGACCTGTGGGTCACGATCGCCGGCACCGGCCAGCAGGGCCGCATCAACGCCGCCTACGCCGCCGGGCACCAGCAGCTCATCGACACGCTGCGCAACCAGCTCCAGATCCCGATCAACCACTACGTCGAGGTCGACTTCAAGGGCTTCCAGGAGATCGTGACCGCGATCGACGGCGTGCCCATGTGGTTCGACCGGGCGATGCGCGACCGCAACTCGGGCCTCGACGTGCTCCACCCGGGCTGCACCACCCTCGACGGCTACGGCGCCCTCGCCTTCGCCCGCGCCCGCCACCTCGAGTACTACGAGAACGGCGGGTTCAGCTACGACGGCACCGGCGACCTCGGGCGCATCACCCGCCAGCAGGTGTTCATGCGGCGAACGATCGACCGCGCCAAGGAGAAGGGCATCCGCAACCCGCTGGTGCTCAAGCGGCTCATCGACGTCGCCACCGGCGCCGTCACCATCGACGACTCGCTGTCGGTGAGCGACATGGCGGCGCTCGGCAAGCGCTTCGCCGACTTCGACTCGAAGGCGCTGCAGACCTACACGGTGCCGACCACCCCCCGCACCACCAGCGGCGGCGCGGCCGTGCTCGACCTGAAGACAGCCGAGGCCCAGCCCGTCCTCGACCTGTTCCGCCAGGTGGGGGAGCCCGACGACGCGTCGACCACCACCGCCGCCGCGGTGAGCGCCACGACGCTGCCGCCGGGCGACGTGGTCGTCACGGTGCTCAACGCCTCGGGGCGCCAGGGGCTGGCCGCCACGGTCGGTGACCAGCTCGCCGGGCTCGGGTTCGGCATCGACCGCACCGGCAACGGCGCCGACCTCGGCCACGCCAGCGAGGACCGCACCATCGTGCGCTACTCGCCCGGCTCGGACCACGAGGCCGAGACCGTCGCCGCCGCGGTGCGGCCCACGGCACGCCTGCAGACCGACTCCTCCCTGCCCGACGGCGCCGTCGTGCTCTTCCTGGGCGCCGACTTCACCGGGATCGGGTCCGGCACCACGGCGTCCGCGGCCGGCTCGTCCAGCAGCTCGTCGACCGCGACGACCACGACCGCGGTGCCCCAGGCCGAGCCCAAGGGCATGGCGCCCCCCGGCGACCCGCCCCCCGGTCGCTCCTGCCCCTGATCGGGTCTCGTCCGATCAGGCGTCGTCGCTCACCTGGAGGGTCTTGTCCCGGGAGCGGTGGCCGGCGACGAGCTCGACCCGCCGGTGGGGCACGCCGAGGTGCGCGGCAACGAGCTTGATGACCGCGGCGTTGGCCTTGTCGTCGACCGGCGCGGCGGTGGTGCGCACCAGCAGTCGCCCGGCCCGCTCGCCCCCGACCTCGTCCTTGCGGGCCCGCGGGATCACCCGCACCTCGATGGTCCTCACCCCGCCATCGTCGCGCCCGGGCGCCGGCCTCGGTACGGTGGCGGGATCGACGAGGCGGCAGGCGTGGTGGACGGCGTGGTGGACGGCCCGGCGGTGACCGACCGCGACGCGCCGACGCCGGCTCGGCCCCGCTGGTTCCTGGGTGTCGCGTGCCTCGGGCTCGCCGTGCTCCAGGTCCTCGGGGCGTGGGTCCTGCCCTTCACCTCGGGAGGCCTGTCGGGTCGCGCCACCCTGGCGAGTTTGCTCGAGTCGGCTTGGCGCATCCCGGAACTCCTGGTGCCCGCGATCGCGCTGGGTGCGCTCGGTGTCGCGCTGCTCACCGATCGCGGGTGGCGGCCGGCGGGCGTGTTCGCCGTCGTCACCGCCCTGTGGTGGGTGCCCCTGTCGGTCGAGTCGATGCGGCTCGACTTCGGGGCGAACCGCATCGGGCTGTGGCAGGGTCCCGGTCAACTGCTGATCTCGCTCGCGGCGATCGCGCTGCCCGTCCTCGCCGTGGCCCTCGCGGCGCTGCATCGTGCGGGTGCGCGCGCCTTGGGCGCCGGACCGGTCGCGGGCCCCGGCCGTGAGGAGCGCTGGTGGGCGGTGGCCGCCACGGTGGCGGCCACCGTCGAGTGGTCGCTCGCATGGGGGCGGTACGAGTACGACGTCGGTGGCGCCGTCATCGGCGACGGCGTGCCCTCGGTCGAGGCCTGGCCGTTCGGCTTCCGGTCGCTGGTCTGGGACGGCGTGGTGCACCATGCCGTCCCGCTGCTGGTGCTGGCCCTGCTCGGGTGGCTGATCGTCGGACCGCGCGGCCTGTCGGCGCGCACCCGCTCGGCCTGCTGGGGAGCGGTGGCCGTCGCCCTCCTCGTCGAGCAGGGGCTCCGGCTCACGGCCGTGGCCGCCTCGCGGAGCCTGAGCGGGGAGGGTGCGTCCACCGACCGCCGGGCCGAGCTGCACCTGACCACGGCAGGCCTCGTCGCGCTGCTGGGGGCGGCGATCCTGTTCGTGATCGCCGCGTGGCGGGCCTCGCTCGCCGTGCCGGAGCCGGCCGCGGTCGAGGAGCCGGCCGTCGCCTGAGCCCGGAGGCCGGGTACGGTGCGGCGCGATGGGGGACGAGGTGCGGTACGTGCCGGGCGGGGGCGAGGCGTGGCGGGACCCGTGGCCGCGCTACGCCCGGCTGCGCGACGAGGCGCCGCTGTGGCACGACGAGGCGGGTGACTTCTGGGTGCTGTCGCGCTTCGAGGACGTGTTCACCGCGGCCCGCGACCACGAGACCTTCTCGTCGGCCGACGGGCTCACCGTCGTCTACGGCGATCGGGAGAAGGCGGGCCTGACCGACGACGCGGTGCCGATCGTGATGATGGATCCGCCGGCGCACACGGTCGTGCGACGGCCGGTCGGGCGTCGGCTCACGCCGCGGTCGGTCGCCGGGTACGAGCCGCTGGTGCGCGAGGCGGCGCGGGCCTGCGTCGCCCGGATGCGCGACCTCGGCTCGTGCGATGCCGTCGCCGAGATGTTCCGACCGCTCCCCGGGGTCGTGGTCGCGGCGCTGCTCGGCGTGCCGACCGAGGACCGGCCCCGCCTCGACGCCTGGACCGACGCCATCGTCTCGGGCGGCGACGCCCTGTCGGACCCCGGGCCGGTGAAGGGCGCGGTGATGGAGCTGGTCGCCTACTTCGCCGAGCTGATCGACCGGCGCCGGACCGATCGGGGCGACGACGTGTTCTCGTCGCTGCTCGACGCGATCGACGACGGCGCGCCGATCACGGAGGTGCAGATGTACGGCGTGGCCTTCACCATGGTCGCCGGCGGGAACGACACCATGACCGGGCTCCTGGGCGGGGCGGCCGAGTGGCTGACCCGTCGACCCGAGCAGCGCCGGCTCCTGCTCGATGACCCCTCGCTGATGGGGAGCGCGGTGGAGGAGTTCCTGCGACTGTCGTCGCCGTTGCATGCGATCGCCCGCACCGTGACCCGCGACGTCGAGCTCCACGGGGCCGTGATCCCCGCCGGGCGCAAGGTCGCCCTCCTGTACGGGTCGGCGAACCGCGATCCCCGCGAGTTCGGGGCCGACGCCGAGGACTGCGACATCCGGCGGGCCAACCCGCGGATCATGGCCTTCGGGTCCGGTCCCCACCACTGCGTCGGCGCGGCCATCGCCCGCCTCCAGGCCCGCGTCGCCCTCGAAGAGCTGCTTGCGGGTTGCCCCCGCTTCGCGGTCGACGCCGATGCCGTCACCTGGGCCCCGGGCGCGGTGGTTCGTCGCCCGACCTCCATGCCCTTCGTCGCCGACGCGGGGTAGGTTCCGCGGCCATGACCACGACCGACCCGACCGGGGATCAGGACGGGGCGGTGCACGACGCCGCCCGCGTCGCCGACGTGCTCGCCATCACGGACCTCGCCGTCTCCTACGGGCATGCCGTCGACGATGGCGACTGGGAGCGCTTCGGTCGCCTGTGGGCGCCGGGCGCCACGATCGACTACACGGCCACGGGCGGCATCGCCGGGACCGCCGAGGAGGTCACCGCCTGGATGCCGGGCGCGCTCTCGATCTTCACCTGGAGCCTGCACTCGGTCGCCAACCACGAGATCCGCTTCACCGGCCCCGACACCGCTCGTGGTCGGGTGCACATCACCAACCGGAACGGCCTGGTGTGGGACGGGGCGGAGGAGACGCTCGACGTGCTCGGCCTCTACCTCGACGACTACGTGCGCGTCGGCGACCGGTGGCGCTTCGCCCGCCGGGTCGAGTCCCTGACCGCGCTGGTCGGCGGGGCGTTCGCCGACGTCGTGCGCAGCATCGCCGCCGCCGAGGGCAGCTGAGGCTGAGGCAGCCATCGCCGGGTCAGGGTCGCGCCGGCGCCGTGCTCTTCTGGCGGTTGTGGGGTCCGCAGCGTCGGTCGAGGTTGTCGAGGGTGGTGTCGCCTCCGCTGGCGTAGGGGATGCGGTGGTCGTATTGGAGGAGGGTGCGGGCGTGGCATCCGGTTTCGGTGCAGGTGGGTTGGCGGGCGTCGATCACGCGGCGTTGGCGTCGGGTCGGGGTGCGGCGGCGGGGGCTGGCGTCGATGGGGTGGCGGGCGGTGTCGTGGATCAGGAGGGAGACGAACGCGTCGTCGAGCAGTGCGGTGACGGCGTGGTCGCTGAGCGGGGTGCCGTCGGGGAGGTGGCTGCCGGTCTCGTCCACGTGGATGACGACCTCGGTGGTGGTGGCTGCGCCGCCGTTGGTGGCGATGGTCGCCAGGGCGTCGGCGCGTTGTTGGGCGTAGGACGCGCCCGCGGGCGCGCGATCGGACATCACCTGCTGGTCGATCGCGGCCATCACCGATGCTGCGACCTGGGGTTGGAGCCGGGCGGTGATGGTGACCATGCCGTCGGGTTCAGTCCGGCATCGCAGGGACCGTTCGCGGTGGTGGCGACGATCGATGTCGTCGGGGTCCTCGTTGCGGCGGGACCACGCGGCGACGGCCCGGCCCAGGTCGGCGGCGGGCACCGTGGCGGCGAGGGCCACGAGGTCGGCGGCGTTGGCCTCGGTGAGGTGCGGCACCAGCACTCGCGCTTTGGCGTAGGAGATCGTGCGGTCGGCGAGCGCGGCGGCGAGTTCGGGGTGGGCGCGTATGGCCCGGGCGACGCGCACCTGGGTGTGGGCGGTGGCGAGGTCGAGGTCGGCGGCGTCGGCCAGCCACGCCGCGCACGACAGGGCGCCCCACAGGACCCAGGTGCCGCGGGCGTCGAGCTCGCCGACGAGCACGAGCAGTTCGTGGGTGCGCCGGGCGAGGGAGCCGGCGAGGTCCACGATCGCGGCCTCGAGCTCCTCAGCCGGCAGTGTCCTCGCGTCCGCCGCAGTCGCAGGATGGGTTGTCGTGGTTGTCGTGGTCGTCATGCCCGCCTCCAGGTGATCGAACTGCTGTTCGATCAGTCTACGAGCGGGGTCTGACAACGAAGGGCCCGACGCCCCGCCGCCCCACGAGATGTCCGCTTCCGCGCCCGCGGGCGCGTCGTCACCCCGGAACGACAAGGGCCGAACCCGCTCACGCAGGTTCGGCCCTTGCGGATGTCTCGCAACATCACACTGGCGCCCTCGGCAGGATTCGAACCTGCGCACACGGCTCCGGAGGCCGATGCTCTATCCCCTGAGCTACGAGGGCGGGGTCGTCACCCTAGATGGTCGGCTCGGGTCCCCCAAAGCGGTACGCGTGCCGGTCGAGGCCGAGGTGGCCCCAACGGGTGCGGGTCGGGCCGGACGGGGTCGGTAGCCTGCGTGCTCACCCATC
>CAZUYW010000091.1:6173-10364 GCA_964624775.1 uncultured Iamiaceae bacterium | reverse complement strand
GGAACGGCTCGCCCCAGTAGCGCTGGCGGCTGAACAGCCAGTCGCGCAGCTTGTACTGGACGGTGCCCTCGCCGGTGCCCTGGCCCTCGAGCCAGGCGATGATCGCCGCCTTGGCGTCGGCGACGGCCAGGCCGTCGAGGCTGACCTCGGCGTTGGCGGAGTTCGTGGCCACGCCGTCGCCCACGAACGCCTCGGGCCAGTCGCCCGCCGCGGTGCCGGGGGCCACGCCGTGCTCGTCGAGCCAGGCCGCGGTGGGGGTGATGACCTCCACGATGGGCAGGTCGAAGGCGCGGGCGAAGTCGAAGTCGCGCTGGTCGTGGGCGGGGACGGCCATGATCGCCCCGGTGCCGTAGCCCATGAGGACGTAGTCGGCGACGTAGATCGGGATCTCCTGGCCGTTCACCGGGTTGGTGGCGGTGGTGCCGGTGAAGACGCCGGTCTTCTCCTTGGCGTCGGCCTGGCGGTCGACGTCGGAGCGGGTGGCGGCCGCGGCCACGTAGGCGTCGACCGCGTCGCGCTGGGCGTCGGTGGCCAGCGCGCCGACGAGCGGGTGCTCGGGGGCCACGACCATGTAGGTGGCGCCGAACAAGGTGTCGGGTCTGGTGGTGAACACCTCGAGCTCGCCCGCCGGCGTGGTGAAGCGCACCCGGGCGCCGGTGGAACGGCCGATCCAGTTGCGCTGCTGGGACTTGATGGCGTCGGTCCAGTCGAGCAGGTCGAGATCGTCGATCAGACGGTCGGCGTACGCGGTGATGCGCAGCATCCACTGCTTCATCGGGCGGCGGAACACCGGGAAGTTGCCGCGCTCGGAGCGCCCGTCGGCGGTGACCTCCTCGTTGGCCAGCACCGTGCCCAGGCCCGGGCACCAGTTGACCGGCACCTCGGCCAGGTAGGCGAGGCGGTGGGCGTTGACGACGGCGCGACGCCCGCTCGCGTCGAGGTCGGCCCACGGGGTACCCGACGGGTTCGTGCCGGGGGCGGGGGCGCGGGTGCCGGCGTCGAGCTCGGCGATCAGCTCGGCCACCGGGCGGGCGCGCCCGGCGTCGGCGTCGTACCAGGACTCGAAGATCTGCAGGAAGATCCACTGCGTCCACCGGTAGTAGGGGACGTCGGTGGTGGAGATGGCCCGGCGCAGGTCGTAGCCGAGGCCGAGGCGCCGCAGCTGGCGACGCATGTTGGCGATGTTCGCCTCGGTGGTCACCCGGGGGTGCGTGTTGGTCTGGAGCGCGTACTGCTCGGCGGGCAGGCCGAACGCGTCGTAGCCGAGCGTGTGGATGACGTTGTGCCCGGTCATGCGCTGGTAGCGCGCGTAGACGTCGGTGCCGATGTAGCCGAGCGGGTGGCCGACGTGGAGGCCCGCGCCCGAGGGGTACGGGAACATGTCGAGCACGTAGGTCTTGGGCTTGCCGGCCATGCGCTCGAAGCCGTCGGACAGGTCGCCCACGGGGTTCGGCGTGTGGAAGGTGCCCTCGGCCTCCCAGCGGTCCTGCCAGGCCGCCTCGATGGTCTGGGCGAGCGCAGCGTCGTAGCGGTGGCGGGGCAGGTCGGCGGGCGGGGTCTGGTCGGCCATGACCTGCGACGGTAGTTGCCGCCGGGATCGGGCCAGAAGGCGGATCGACGGCGACCGCGGCCCCAGCTCGTCGCCCGATCGGGCGAAACGGTCACGAACGGCTGACGGGCGCCGATAGGTGGGTACCGACTCGTGCCCGGCCGAGTCGCCCGCTCCGAGCGGCGCCCCGTGGGCAGGCCGCCTCCCCACCGCCCCGACAACGGCGTCGGGGCGGTGGCGCGTCGGCCACGCCGCGTGGACCAGACTGCGGCCATGACCGGTTCGCGCACGGGCAGTGCAACCTCTGCGGCGGGTGCGGCGGCTGGTGGCGTCCTCGCCACGCTCGCCGCCGCCCAGTTCGTCATGACCCTCGACAGCTCGGTGATGAACGTGTCGATGGCCACGGTGGCCAACGACGTCGGGACCACGATCACCGGCATCCAGACCGCCATCACCATGTACACGCTCGTGATGGCGACCCTCATGATCACCGGCGGCAAGATCGGGTCGATCATCGGCCGCAAGAAGGCGTTCCTCATCGGCTGCGGCATCTACGGCGCCGGTTCGCTCACCACGGGCCTGGCCCCGAGCCTGCCCGTGCTCCTCGTCGGGTGGTCGCTCCTGGAGGGCATCGGCGCCGCGCTCATCCTGCCGGCGGTGGTGGCGCTCGTGGCCGCCAACTTCGCCCCCGCCGACCGGCCCAAGGCGTACGGCCTCGTCGCCGCGGCGGGCGCCATCGCGGTCGCCGCCGGCCCGCTCATCGGTGGCGCGGCCACCACCTACGTGTCGTGGCGCCTGGTGTTCTTCGGGGAGGTCGTCATCATCGCGGTGGTCGTGGTCCTCTCGCGGGGCATGGCCGACGTGCCCGTCACCGACAAGCCCAAGCTGGACCTGGTCGGCACGTTCCTGTCCGTCGCCGGCCTCGGCATGGCCGTCTACGGGGTCCTGAAGTCGAGCGAGTGGGGCTGGATCACCCCCAAGCCCGGTACCTCCGACCTCCTCGGCATCTCGTTCACGTTCTGGCTCATCGCCGCGGGCGGCCTCGTGGTGTGGTGCTTCTTCCTGTGGGAGGGGCACCTGGTGGCCAGCGGTCGCGAGCCGCTCGTGCGGCCCAAGATGTTCGCCAACGCCCAGCTCAACGGCGGGCTCATCATGTTCTTCTTCCAGTTCCTGCTCCAGGCCGGCGTGTTCTTCGTGGTCCCGCTGTTCCTGTCGGTGGTGCTGGCCCTCTCCGCCATCGACACGGGTCTGCGGATCATGCCGTTGTCCCTGGCGCTCCTCGTCGGTGCGCTCGGCGTGCCCCGCCTCTGGCCGACGGGGTCGCCGCGCCGCATCGTGCGGTCGGGCCTGTTCTTGATGCTGGCCGGCATCGTGGTGCTGCTCGGCGGGATCGACATCGACGCGTCGGCGTCCGTCGTGGCCATCCCGATGCTGCTGCTCGGCCTCGGCATCGGCACCCTGTCGAGCCAGCTCGGCGCCGTCACCGTGTCCGCCGTGCCCACCTCGGAGAGCGGGGAGGTCGGCGGCCTGCAGAACACCGCCACCAACCTGGGTGCCTCCATCGGCACCGCGCTCGCGGGCTCGATCCTGATCGCCGTGCTCACCACCACCTTGATCACCGGCATCCAGGCCAGCCCCGACGTGTCCAAGGCGCTGAAGGACCAGGCGAGCGTGGAGATGGCTTCCGGCGTGCCGTTCCTGTCCGACGACGACCTGCAGGCCGCGCTCGACAAGGCGGATGTGCCCGAGGCGACCGCGACCGCGGTGCTCGAGGACAACCGCGACGCCCGCGTCGCCGGCCTCGACGCCGCCCTCGCCGTCCTGGCCCTGATCGCCGTGGTGTCGCTGTTCTTCACGAGCCGGCTGCCCGACGCCGCCATCGCCGATGACCCCGTGCCGGAGGCCGCGGGCGCCGCCTGAGGACCCGCACGGCCTGAGTGTCACAGGGGGTGCGTAGGTTGTGGCGGTGCCCGCCCCCGGACCCGCCGCCCTCGGCCGCAGCGTCGTCATCGCCGCATCCGGCGCGATCCCCGCGCCCTGGATCGCCGCGCCCGTCATCACCATCGACGATGCGGTCCTGAAGGCCCCGCGCGAGGCGGTGGAGCGGCTCCACGCGGCGTGGGCCGCCCGCGAGCCGGTGGTGATCGAGCTGGACGTGGACCCGGCACGGTTCCGGGCGCCGCAGTCGGTCGACATCGAGCCCTGGCGCCTCAACCCGGCGAGCGAGCCGTGGTCCGATCGCCTGCACTTCCTCGTGTGGGCCAACACCTACGACGCCCGGACCGGCGAGCTGATCTGGTGGTGGGCCCGCAAGGCCGAGCGCCTCGGCGCCACCGCCACCCCCGAGGGCGATGCCGACGTCGTGCTGGCCGACGGCACGGCCGCGTGGATCGACGGCGGCCCGCGCCGGCCGTGGTCGCCCGACGAGCTCGGCGGGGTGGGTGCGGTGGTGGCCAGCGAGTCGGTCGATGCCGGTCGCCTCACGGTGGCGCCGCCGCCCTCGGCGCCGGCTGCGGACCTCGCGCCCGACCAGCTGGAGGCGGTGGCCCACCTGAGCGGGCCGGCGCGGGTGATCGCCCCGGCGGGTTCGGGCAAGACGCGCGTGCTCACCGAGCGGCTGCGGTTCCTGCTCGGCGACCGCG
>CAZUYW010000091.1:3115-6073 GCA_964624775.1 uncultured Iamiaceae bacterium | reverse complement strand
TACCGGGCCCGCCTGGCCGACCGCGGCGCAATCGACTTCGACGAGCAGATCTACGGCGCCATCGAGGTCCTCCTGCGCGACGGCGCGTTCCGCCAACGGCTGCAGAAGCGGTGCCGGCACCTCCTGGTCGACGAGTTCCAGGACCTCACGCCCGCCCACGTCCTCATGCTGCGCCTGCTGGCCCTCCCGGCGCTCGACGTGTTCGGCGTCGGCGACGACGACCAGGTCATCTACGGGCACGTCGGGGCCGATCCCGCGTTCCTGATCGGCTACGCCGACCTGTTCCCTGGCGCGGCGTCGCACCCGCTCACCGTGAACTACCGGTGCCCGGTGGAGGTGGTCGACGGTGCCCGCACGCTCCTCGGTTACAACCACCGGCGCGTGCCCAAGGAGATCGTCGCCGGGCCGGACGCGGATGCGGCGGCCGGCACCCTGCGGGTGGTCGAGCACGGGCCCGACGACGGGGCCGCCACGGTGGTCGAGGTGGTGCGCGACTGGCTCGCCGGCGGTGCGGCGGGCACCGATGTGGCCGTGCTCGCGCGGGTGAACTCGCTCCTGCTCGCGCCCCAGGTCGCGCTCGCGGAGGCGGGGATCCCGGTCAACTCGGTGCTGCGGGCCGAGGTCCTCGAGCGCACCGGGCTGCGGGCGGCGCTCGCCTACCTGCGCCTGGCCACCTCGGGCGACGCCATGGCGCCCGACGACATCGTGGAGATCCTCCGCCGTCCCACCCGCGGCCTGCCGCAGTGGTTCCCGGACCGCCTGGCCCGGCGGGGCACCTGGTCGGTCGCCCAGCTGCGGGGCATCGCCGACCAGGTGGGGGACAAGGACGCGGCCAAGGTGCTGCGCCTCGCCGACGACCTCGCGCTCGTGGTCGCCGCCGGCCGGCGGGGCACCACCCGCCAGGTGCTCGAGGTCGTGCGCGACGACGTGGGCCTCGGCTCGGCGATGAGCATGCTCGACCAGACCGGCACCGGGCAGGGGTCGAGCCACCTCGACGACCTCGAGGGCCTGCTCGGCGTGGCCGACCTCCACCCGGATCCCGCGGGCTTCGAGCCGTGGCTGCGGGCGGTGTTCCGGGCCGATGCCGATCCCGCCGGGGTGCTGCTCTCCACGGTCCACCGCGTGAAGGGTCGCGAGTGGGACCACGTCGCGGTCTTCGGCGTGGTCGACGGCGTCGTGCCCCACCGCCTGGCCGTCGACCGCGAGGAGGAGCGACGCGTCCTCCACGTCGCCATCACCCGCGGGCACCGGCGCGTCGCCGTGCTCACGGACCGCACCCGTCCGTCGCCGTTCCTCGCCGAGCTCGACGGCTCCGCCCCCCACCGGGCGGCGCCCCGGCCGGGCGCAGCGTCGCCGACCGCGCTGCGCGGCGAGGCTCGCCCGGTCCCCAAGGAGCGCGGGCCGGTCGGCGCCGACGCCCATCCTGCAGCCGAGGGCCGCCTCGTGAAGGTGCTCGGCGGTTACGAGGGCGAGATCGTGGCGGCCGACGGCCGGGGCGTGCAGCTCCGCCTCACCTCGGGCGGCACCCTCGCCGTCCGGTACGGTGAGCGCATCGAGGTCGACGGCCGGTCGGCCCCGCTCGGCCCGCCGACCGAGCTGTGGGGCCACGCGGCGGCGAACGAGGCGGCGCTGCGGGCGTGGCGCACCCGGCGCTCCAAGGCCGAC
The DNA here is from genome assembly GCA_964624775.1 of uncultured Iamiaceae bacterium. GTDB lineage: Bacteria > Actinomycetota > Acidimicrobiia > Acidimicrobiales > Iamiaceae > Aquihabitans. The sequence continues at coordinate 4,408 of CAZUYW010000091.1, read as the reverse complement.
GGCGTGCCGCCCTACGTGGTGATCAACGACGCCCACCTCCGCGGCTTGGCCCTGGCCCGTCCCACCGACGCCACGTCGCTGCTGGCGTGCGACGGCATCGGGCCCACCAAGCTCGACCGCTACGGCGACGAGATCCTCGCCTGCCTCGACGAGGTCCCCGACGACTGAGCGGGGTGGGCCCGTGCGCGCCTGACCTGGGCCGATCGGATCATCTCGCAGATCCGCGCTACACCCGAACGCCGAACGCGCCGATCACCTGCGCACGGTCGCCGGACGGCGCCGTGCCCACGTCGGAGGTTCCCATGCGCTCCAGCTCGCACCGCAGCATCTCGATCGCCGCAGGCGTGTTCGCCGTGATCAACCTGTTCGCCGCCGCGGTGGCGTCGACGATGATCCTGTTCGTGACCACCGCCCTGCTCGGGGTGCTGGCGAGCCTCGTCGCCCTCTGGGCGTGGCAGGCAGACCAGGCCGATGCCGCGACTCTGCTCGGGAACCGCTGGCACTTCGTCGTCGGCGGCCTGATCGCCCTCGGGATCGCGATCGCGGTGGCGCTGGTCGACGGCGGTGACCTGTCCGCCCGCACCCGCTGGTGGACCTGGGCGCTGAGCACCCTCGGCGGGATCATGCTGGTCGTGGGCGGTGTCGTGACCGGCCTGGTCGACACGGTGCACCGCGAGGACGCCCTGCCGGTGTCGTCCTCCGACGGCGCGCACTGACCGCGCCGGCCTGACGGCCGATCCGGGGCGGTCGTCAGGCCGAGCGCAGGTGGCCGCGGCGCGCGCCGCGCCGCTGCGGAGCTCCGAACACGTCGATCACGGCGGCGGCGAGGCGACCCGGTCGCAGGCGGAGGTCGGCGATCGTGGCCACCTCGAGCAGCGTGGCGTCGGGGATCGTGTCGGCCACGAAGCGGGCGTCGTCGAGCGCGTGCACCTGGTCGAGGTGGTGGCCGACGACCAGCGTCGGCACCGCGATGGCGGCGAGGTCGCCGCCATCGGGTCCCACCCCGGGGATCGGCGAGGCGCTCAGGCCCTCCATGCACGCGGCCGACGCGATCGGCGTGACCGCGAGCGCTTCGGCGACGACGCGCAGCTCCGGCGGGCCCTCGGGCCACGGGAGCCGCTCGACGAACCGGCCGAACGGCGTCAGGAGCGGGCTGGTGAGGCGGAGCACCACCGAGGCGAGCCCGAACGTGGCCCGGGCCGCGGTCTCCGAGCGGGCGAGCACCGGCATCTCCACGAGGAGGCCAGCGGTCCGCTGCGGGTGGCGCAGCCCGTAGGCGAGGGCGACGTTGGC
>CAZUYW010000091.1:1768-3015 GCA_964624775.1 uncultured Iamiaceae bacterium | reverse complement strand
CCGAAGCAGCGGTAGTGGATGTGGAGGCCGTCGCGGCTGGTGGCGTGGGGCATGGCGGTCAGCCGGCTCGGAGCTGCTCGATCGTGGTGGCGAACAGGCCGGGCGCCGCCTTGTAGGGGGCGTAGAAGCTGACGCGGTCGACCACGTCCCCGAAGCGGGCGAGCAGGCCGGCGGCGACCTGATCGGGCTCGGCGACCACCGCGAACGTGCCGAGGATGTCGTCGTCGATCAGCGTGCCCATGTCGGCCCAGCGGCCCTGCTTGGACAGGGCGTTGAGCTCGGTCTGGAGATCGCCCCAGCCGTGGTGGTCGAGCACGCCGCGATACGCCGGGGTGGAGCCGTAGAACGCGATCTGCTCCCGCACGCCCTTCGCGGCGGCGGCGTGCTCCTCCTCGGTGCTGCCGGTGACGATGAACGCCGGCAGGGAGAGCTGGATGTCGGCCCGGGTGCGTCCGCTGGTGGCGAGCCCCCGCTCGACGCTCGGGATCGTGACCTCCCGCAGGTACGACTCGGTGGTGAACCCGTGGCACAGCACGCCGTCGCACACCTCGCCGGCGACCTCGGTCATGAGGGCGCCGACGGCGGCGAGGAACACCCGGGGCGCGCCGTGGGGGTTCGGCCCCGGATCGAAGAACGGGGTCATGAGCGTGTGCTCGTAGAAGTCGCCGCGGAAGTCGAGCTTGGTGCCCTCCTCCCACGCGGTCCAGATGGCCCGCATGGCCAGCACGAACTCGCGCATGCGCGGCGCCGGGTGCGACCAGGGCATGGCGAACCGGCGGGTGATGTGGGCCTTGATCTGGGAGCCGAGGCCGAGCAGCAACCGGCCCTCCGCGAACGCGTTGAGGTTGTACGCCGTCTGGGCGAGGGTCATCGGGCTGCGGGCGAACGCCACCGCGATGCCGGTCCCGATCTCGATGCGCTCGGTGTGCTCGGCGGCGAGCGTCAGCGCGAGGAACGGGTCGTGGTTGGTCTCCGCGGCCCACAGGCCGTCGAAGCCCAGCGCTTCCTGGTCGGCGGCCTGTGCCGCAGCCTTGGAGAGGTCGGATCCGATACCACCATCGACGAGCATGGCGGCACCCTAGGCGCGCACCCCGCGGGGTGTCGTGGTGCGTCGGGGCCGTGGATCAGGTGTCGCCCTGGTCCCGCAGGAACCGCTCGACCTCCGCGGCGAGCTCGTCCGCCGAGGGCAGCGCGGTGTCGAGGGGCTGGTCCATCGCGGACCCGGCCTCGGCCATCGTCTCGTCGTG
>CAZUYW010000091.1:0-1668 GCA_964624775.1 uncultured Iamiaceae bacterium | reverse complement strand
GCGGGCACGTCGAGGGTGCCCTGGAGCAGGCCCGAGGAGATGGCGAGATCGGGGGTCGACGCCGTGACCGACAGCGAGACGGGCCGGGTGTGGGGGACCGCGGCGGGGTAGGCGCCGAGGCCCACGATCAGGCGCGTGCCGAAGCGCCGGGCGAGGCCGATGACCTCGTCGGCGAAGGCGCGCCACCGGTGATCGGGCTCGGCGCCCGCCAGCAGGAGGAAGTCGTTTCCGCCCTCGTCGACCCCGGCGCGCAGCTCGAGACCGGGCCAGGACAGGCCGGTGTTGACGCCGTCGACCAGGTGCAGGATGGGCCGCCGGGCCCGGTGGTCGAGCAGGGCGTCGGTGTCGAACGTGGCGACGGGGTAGGTGTCGGTGGAGGACAGGAGCGCCTGCACCGCGGTGGCGGCCGCGAAGCCCGCATCGATCCACCCGTCGAGGACCATCACGAGCACCGGCTCCTGCAGGTCGGGCTGGTCGTGGAGCTCGTACATGCTCATCAGGCGTCGGGCATGCGGTCGAGGGCGTCGAGCGACGCCCGGCCGAGGAGGCGCACCACATCGCCGAACGCGTCGGCATCGGCGCCGTCGTCGCCCATGGCGCCGGCCTTGTAGCGGGTGAACACGCCCTCCAGGATGCAGGCGAGCTTCCAGTAGCCGAACGCCACGTAGTAGTCGAGGTCCCCGACGGGCCGGCCGCCCGCCGCCTCGTACTCGGCGACGAGCTCGGCCCGCGAGGGGAAGCCCTCGAGGGTGGTGGCGGCGCCGGGCAGTGCGGCGTAGGGGTCGCCGGGCTCGGACCAGTAGACCATCAGCAGCCCGAGGTCCGCGAGGGGATCGCCCAGCGTGCAGATCTCCCAGTCGAGCACCGCGATGACCTCGCCGGTGGCGTCGACCATGCAGTTGTCGAGCCGGTAGTCGCCGTGGACGATCGCCGCGGCACCCTGCTCGGGGATCCCCGCGAGCAGGCGGGCGTAGGCCTCGTCGACCTCGGGCACCTCACGGGTGCGGGAGGCCTCGAACTGCCCCGACCAGCGCTTCAGCTGCCGGGCGATGTAGCCGTCCTTGCGGCCGAGATCGCCGAGGCCGACCGCGTCGGGGTCGACGGCGTGGATCTTGGCGAGCGTGCGGGCGACCGAGCGCCCGGCGGCGGCCCGCACCTCGGGGCTGACCGCCTCCGCCGCCGCGGTGTCGCGCAGCACCAGCCCGTCGACGTGGGCCATCACGTAGAAGGGCGCGCCGTTGACGGCCTCGTCGGTGCAGAGGCCGAGCGTGGGGGCAACGGGCACGTCGGTGGGGGCGAGGGCCGAGATGATCCGGTGCTCGCGCCCCATGTCGTGGGCCGTGGCGAGGAGGTGGCCGAGCGGCGGGCGGCGCAGCACCCAGTCGCCGTCGCCCTGGTCCTGCACGCGGAACGTGAGGTTCGAGCGGCCCCCTGCGATGAGGTCGAAGGTCAGCGGCGGCACCACGCCGGCCACGTTGGCCTCGAACCACGCGGTGACCGCGGGGACGTCGATGCCGGGGATCGGATCCGTGTCGTTCATCGCCGAGCAACCTAGAGGGTTCGGACGGCGTCCGTGGCGGGTGGGTGCGCTGGGGCGATCGCCCGGCGCGTCGGTAGGGTGCTCGCCATGATCGACGTCACCGACGCCACCTTCGAGACCGAGATCCT
>CAZUYW010000090.1:0-10537 GCA_964624775.1 uncultured Iamiaceae bacterium | reverse complement strand
CGACGCGTTCCGGGTCCCGCCGTCCGCCTAGGGTCCACCCTGATGTCGAACCGCGACAAGCTGGTCCAGCCCGATCCCTCGCTGCACTGGGTCGGCGACGAGCACCCGCTGCGCGGCCCGCGCCAGCGCAAGGTGCTCGAGGACTGGGGGCTCACCGCGTCGAGCGACGTGCTCGAGATCGGGTGCGGCAACGGGCGCCTCGCCTACGAGCTGGCCGACGTGCTGGTCAGCGGCACCTACACGGGGTTCGACATCGGCGCCGACCCGATCGCCTGGCTCTCGGCCACCTACACCCCGGTGCTGCCCTCGTTCCGGTTCGACCACCTCGACGTGGCCAACCCGCGCTGGCGCCCCGACGGCGGCACCGCGGCCGACGAGCTGGTGTTCCCGTACCCGGACGACGCGTTCGACATGGTCGTGGTCTTCGACGTGTTCATGCACCTGCGGCTCCCGGCCGTGGCCAACTACCTGCGCGAGATCGCCCGGGTGCTGCGGCCCGGCGCCCGCGCCGTCACCACCTGGAAGGTGATCCTCCCCGGCGACGACCGGCCCATGTGGGGCGACCGGCCCTACGTGCCGATCGGTGGGGGCGTGCACACCCGGTTCCCCGAGCGCGACGGCTACGCCATGGCCTTCGACGCCGATCTCGCCGAGCGGCTCATCGCCGACGCCGGGCTGGAGCTCATCGCCGATGTGCCCGGCCGCTGGCACGACCTCGACGCCCCCATCGTCGGTCGTGGCCTCCACGCCGACCTGTACGTGGCGAGGCGGCCCCATGGGTGAGCGGACGCCTCGCCTCGCACGACGCCTCGGCCCGGCTCTCGGTGCGCTCGCCCTGGTGCTCGCGCTGGCGGCCTGCTCCTCGACGGATCTGGGCGATCCCCCCGGGACGGCCCCCACCGTGACCGCCACCCCGGGGACCGTCCCCGTCACCACGCCCACGGTCCCGAAGGGGATCAAGGACTGCGGCACCGCCGACGCCATCTCGGGCTGGCCGACCACCACCACCGAGCCCCAAGAGTTCTACCGCTGCATCGCCGATGCCCTCGAGGCGGGCACCCCCGCCGGGATGATCGTGATCACCCCGGGCGCAGGCGAGAGCGCTCGCCAGACCATCGACGGCTACCCGCTGCCCACCCGCCACATCGTCACGTGGACCGTCCTCGGCAAGGGGCGGCTCCGACAGGTCATCGACCGACGTGACGAGGGCGGCAAGGTCACCACCGAGGACTGCACAGCGCTCGACCTGGTCGCCAACGGCTCGGGAGCGCACGCCACCGGCTGCAAACCCGCCTAGGAGCGCCGCTCAGGCGGAGCGCGCGTCGTGCACGAGGATCGCGATCTGCACGCGGTTCGCGACCCCGAGCTTGGTGAGCAGGCGCGAGACATGGGCCTTGACCGTGGCCTCGCTCATGAACAGCTGGGCGGCGATCTCGGCGTTCGAGGCGCCCGAACCCACCGCCTCGGCGACCTCCCGCTCCCGCTCGGTGAGCGACGCCAGCTGTTGGGCGGCGGCGTGGCGGCGGTCGGTGAGCTCGTCGTTGCCGAGGTGCGCCAGCAGCGTGCGGGTGACCGACGGCGAGAGCATCGCCTCGCCCGCGGCCACGAGTCGCACGGCGTCGACGATCTCGGTGGGTGCGGTGTCCTTCAGCAGGAACCCGTCGGCGCCCGCCCGCAGCGCGCCCATGACGTGCTCGTCGGCCTGGAACGTGGTGAGGACGATCACGTGCGGCGGATCGGGCAGGCGGCGCAGCGCGGCCGTGGCGGCGATGCCGTCGACCTCGGGCATGCGGATGTCCATCAGCACCACGTCCGGGCGATGGGCGTGGGTGGCCGCGACCGCGTCGGCCCCATCCGCGGCCTCGCCCACGATCTCCAGGTCCTCCGCGGACGACAGGATCATGCGGAGCCCGGCGCGCACCAGCGCGTCGTCGTCGACCAGGAGCACGCGGACCGTCACCACGGCAGATCGGCCTCGACCACGAAGTCGCCCGACGCGTCCGGTCCGTGGACCAGGACCCCGTCGGCGAGGGTGACGCGCTCCTGCAGCCCGAGGAGCCCGGTGCCCGAGCCGGGCGGCGCCTGAGCGTCCGAGCCGCCGAGCGCGGGCGGGTTCCGCACGCTGACGTGGAGCCCGTGGTTCGGGGCCCCCGCCACCCGCACCTGGGCGAGGGTGCCCCGGGCGTGCTTGGAGATGTTGGTGAGCGCCTCCTGCACGATGCGGTACGCGTCCCGTCCGAGCGGACCGGGTGCGGCGGCGATGTCGTCGACCTCCATCTCGAAGTCGATCCTCGTGCCTGATCGGCGGGTCTCCTCGACCAGGCGCGGGATGTCGGCCAGCGTCGGCTGGGGCACGGTCGACGCCTGGTCGTGCCCCGGCTCCTCGCGCAGCACGCCGATCACGTCGCGCAGCTCCTCGAGCGCCTGGTGGGCCGTCGTGCGCAGCAGCGCGGCGCTCTCGCGCACCTGGTCCGGCGGCAGGTCGCGCGCCACCTCGAGCGCCCCGGCGTGCAGCGCCACCAGCGAGATGCGATGGGCGAGCACGTCGTGCATCTCCCGGGCGATGCGGGTCCGCTCGGCCAGCCGCGCCCGCTCGGCGTGGAGGGCCTGTTCGGCCTCGGCTCGGCGAGCCCGGTCGCGCAACGTGGCGAGGAGCTGCCGCCGGGCGCGGACGTACAGGCCCCACGCGGTGGCCGCCGCGGCGAGCGCCAGCGTCGGCAGCAGCACCGACCACGTGTTGGTCCGTCCGAGCCAGATCGAGCACGCGACCGCGGACGGCACGAACAGGAGCCCGATGAGCACCGTGGGGCGGAGGTGGCGGTGCACCGCCAGCGAGGACAGGGCGAACAGGCCGGCCACGGTGCCCGAGGTCGAGAACGCGCCGAGCACCACGCAGAGCAGGGCCACGCCGACCGGCCAGCGGCGCCGCCACCAGAGGCTGGCGCAGCACATCGTCCCGAAGGCGGCGTCGACGGCGACCTGCCCGGAGGTCATCTGGTTGGCGGTGTCGTCCACGGTGATGCGCAGGGCGACCGCCCCGAGTGCGGCGGCGACCACGAAGGCGGCGGCGTCGACCGACCAGTCGCGCGCTGTCCGGGGCGCCACCGCGCCCGGCGGGCCGGGGTCGCTCGTCCCCGGCGTCGCCGTGGGGGCGGTCTGGGCCCACAGGTCGCGCAGCCAGGACATGGTCAGAGGGTACGGCTCGGGCGCCGCCCGCAACATCGACGAAGGTCGACATCGTCATCGACGATCGGCCATGTTCCGGGCGCGAGCGGCCGCCCTTCGGACCTCGGATCGTGGTCGACCGCCCGATGCGGCGCCGCACCCGACCGGTCCACGCTGGCTCCATGATCACGACGACCGCTCTCACGAAGAGCTACGACCAGACGCCGGTGGTGCGCGACGTCTCGCTGTGCTGCGAGCCCGGGACCATCACCGGGTTCCTCGGCGCGAACGGCGCCGGCAAGTCCACCACCCTCAAGATGATCGCCGGGCTCGTGCGGCCCGATCACGGGACGGCGACGATCGATGGGCGGCCGTTCGTCGAGCTGCCCAACCCGTCGCGGGTGGTCGGCATGCTGCTCGACCCCTCGGCGATGCATCCCGGGCGCAGCGGCCGATCGACGCTCGCGGTCGCGGCGCGCCTGGCCGGTGTCGCCCAGAGCCGGGTCGACCACCTGCTGGATCTCGTCGGGCTCGCCCACGCCGCGGACAAGCGGGTGGGGACCTACTCGCTCGGCATGCGCCAGCGGCTCGGCGTCGCCCAGGCGCTCGTCGGCGAGCCCCGGGTGCTCATCCTCGACGAACCGGCCAACGGCCTCGACCCCGAGGGCATCGCCTGGATGCGCGCCCTCCTGCGCGACTTCGCTGACCACGGGGGGACGGTGCTGCTGTCGAGCCACCTGCTCCACGAGGTGCAGGCCACCGCGGACCACCTCGTCGTGATCGCCGGCGGTGCCGTGGTCGCCGCCGGGCGGCTGGACGACCTGCTCGCCAGCTCCACGATCCTCGTGCGCAGCCTCGACCCCGGCGCGCTCGCCGCGGCGCTGACGGCGGCGCGCATCGGCCATGTGGCCGGGCCGGGCGACGCGCTCACCGTCGACACCGCCGGCGGACGGGTCACTACCGAGGTGCTGGCCCAGGTCGCCCGCGACCACCGCGTGCTGCTCACCGAGCTGCGCCCGTCCGACGCGGACGGCCTCGAGCAGCTGTTCTTCTCGCTCACCGCCGCTCCGGCGGCCTCGCCCCAGGAGGCATCGGCATGACCAACGCAACGGAACCCATCCCGTTCGCCCGACTCGTCCACGCGGAGTGGACCAAGGGCACCGACACCCGCGCCGCGCGCTGGCTCCTCGCCCTCGTGGCCCTGTCCACCGCGGGGATGCTGATGGTGCCGATCCTCGCGCCCGACACCTTCGAGCAGACCCACGCGAGCTACCTCCGCGTCGCGGCCCTCGGCCTGACGGTCCTGCTGCCCATCGTGGCGATCCTCATGCTCACCAGCGAGTGGAGCCAGGGCTGCATCATCACCACGTTCACCCAGGAGCCGCGCCGCATCCGGGTGGTGGGCGCCAAGGTCGCGGTGTCGATGCTGCTGGGCGTCGGGGGTGCGATCTTCGGTGGCGTCGCGACGGCGGCCGCCATCGGGGTCGCCGCGGCCTCGGGCCGCTCGTTGGAGGCGAACCTGAGCGTCGGCGCCGTCGCCGGCTACCTGGTCTTCATCGCGCTCAACGTGCTCGCGGCCGTGGCCCTCGGTGCGCTGCTGCAGAGCTCGGCCGCCGCGATCGCCGCCTCGTTCGCCCTGCCCGCCTCGCTCGCGCTGATCGGCACCAGCTCGAAGCTCGTCGCGAACTGGGTGGACATGTCGACGTGGAACTGGGTGCTCGAGAACGACTGGGCCGGGCACGTCGCCCAGGTCACGGTGTCGGTGCTCATCTGGGTCGCCATCCCGCTCGCGGTCGGCGTCGTGCGCACGGTGCGCCGCGACGTGGCCTAGCCGGTGTAGGAGGGCTGGGCCGGTCGAGGTTCGGCTGGTGCGGGCGGCGCCGTCGTCGTGGTGACCGGGGTCGTGGTGGTCGAGATCGTGGTGGGCGGTGGCACCTCGGCGAACCGGATCGGCACGGCCGCGGTGCGGTCCGGTGGCGGGGCGAAGCCCCAGCTGACCACCACCTCGCAGGTCGGCGTCGCCCGGCAGTCCACGGTGCCGCCGAGCGGCGAGGTGAACCGGGCGCGGACGCGCAGCGACAGGGTCGCCGCGCCGTCGGCGTCGGGCACGGTCCGCACCATCTGATCGAGGTCGCAGCGGGTCCCGACCGGACCTGTGCCGGCCCCGCACACGAACGCGAACGCCTCCTCCCGGAACGACAGGTGCGCACCGGTCACGGTGACGGTCTGGTCATCGACCAGACCGTCAGCGGGGGTGACGGCGCCGGTCACGACCGGCAGCAACGGTGCGTCCGGGTCGAAGGCCAGCGCCACCGACGGCCACTGACCCGCCTCGGCCATGAAGCCCACGCCGAGCGTGCACCCGGCGGGGTCGGTCCGGCAGTCGACCGCGGTGCCGTCGGGCAGGAAGATCCGCGCGTCGACGTAGATGACCTCGCTGGTGGTGCCGTCGGCCGCCACGCTGATGAAGTCGGCGTTGGATCCATCGCAGTCGGACGCATCGACGGCGCCGCCCCGGCACTGGTACCACTCGTGGAGGCCCGGCTCGAGGCCGGTGCCGGAGAGCACGACCCGCTGGAAGTCGACCAGCGCCACGTTCGGCGTGACGGCGAGGGTCCCGGTGCCACCCGCTCCGGCCGGCCCGGAGGTGGTGCCGAGCGAGGCGCACAGCGCGATCGCGGCGAGGAGGGCGACCCGTCGTCGCGCGGGTCGGTGGGTGGGCTGCGGGATGGTGGCCACGATCGGTCCTCTCGCCGTCTCGGGCCATCGGACCACGAACGTCGGGCGCTGGACCAGGGTCCTTCCGCCCGATCGATCAGAGGCCGAGGCCCGCCCAGTAGGAGCCGTCGAGCATGGCCCGCAGGGTGGCCCGGTGGATGATCATGTCGTCGATGTCGGCCGGCCGGATCGCCTCGCCGAACAGGACGGCCCGCTCGGTGACGCGGCGCATGATGACGCCGTGGCGCATCGCCGAGTAGGCGATGTGCCAGCGCAGGTCGCCGAGCTGCGTGCCGGTGAGCGCCTCATAGCGCTCGGCCACGGCCCGGGGCGCGAACAGGTGGGGCATGCCGGCGACGCCGAGGTCGACGGCGAGGTCCTGGAAGAACCAGTGCAGGTAGATCATCCAGCCGAGGTCGACCTCGGGCGGGGCGACCGCAGCCATCTCCCAGTCGAGGACGGCGGCGACCTCGTTGCCGGCGAAGAGCATGTTGCCGATGCGGGCGTCGCCCCAGGAGAGGGCGGGCGGGGCCGTGTCGGTCGGGAGGTTGGCGCGCAGCCAGGCGAAGCACTCGTCGAGCAGCGGGGAGCGCTCCCCCTCGGTGACCCACTCGAGGTACGCCTCCCAGCTGGCGAGGTGGGCCTCGAGCGCGGTGTCGCCGGGCGTGCCGAGGTCGAGGAAGCCGAGGTCGTGGGTGTCGGGCGTGATGGCGTGGATGCCGGCCAGGGCCCGGATCGCCGAGTCCTGCACCTGAGCGTGGGCCTCGGGTGCCGCGTCGAAGAACCAGTTGTCGCCGAACGTGTACGGCAGGACGTCGGGCGGGACCTGGCCGTCGACCCGGCCCATCACGAAGAACGGCGCGCCGATCGCGTCGGGGTCGGTCTCGAGCCACAGCGGCTCGGGCACCGGGACCTCGGTGGCCTCGCCAACCAGCGACATGACCGCGAACTGCAGGTCGAGGTCATAAGAGGTGAACACGGGCACCGCGGTCGCCTCCGGTTCGATCCGGGCAACGCAGGCGCGCTCGGACCGCACGCCGTCCTCGGTCCACGTGGCCGTGAACAGGAGCGTCTCGGAGGACATGCCGTTGCGCTCGGGGCTGACGACGTCGGACACGACGGGGCCCGCGTCGGCCGGCAGCTTGGTGGCGAGCCAGGCGCCGATGCGCGCCCCGAGCTGCTGGGGGTCGCGGGTGGAGGTGGTGATCTTGTCAGCCGAGAGCTCCGCGGCGCCTCCCAGCTTGGAGGGGTCGGGGGTCGCGGCGGCGTCGGGGGCGGACATGGGCGACGTTCTAGACGAAATCGGTTCGGGCCGACCGCGAATCGCCCGGCCCGGCCGTGGCGTAGCATCCTGTCCCCGTGGAACGCCGCACCGTCACCGCCCGTCGTCCTGCTGCCCGTCGGGCCCTGCTGGTCGGCCTGGCCGCCCTCCTCGCCACCACCGCCACCGCGTGCGGGGGCCGCAACACCCTCGTCGGAAAGCCGCCCGCCGCCCGGGTCGGGGGCGAGGCGATCACCCGGGAGCAGGTCGACGCCCTGGCCACGTCCCAGCTCGCGTTCTCCAAGGCCGCCGTCAAGGCCGGCATCGATCCCACCGGGCAGTCGCAGCAGACGGTCGACCTCTTCACGGGCACCGGCAGCGAGAAGACCACCGGCGTCGCCGGCTCGGCCAGCGCCCTCACCTCGCTGATCCAGCGCCGGATCTACGAGGAGGCGGTGCTCGCGTCGGGCGGCAGGCTCCCCACCGCCAAGGCCATCGCGGCGGAGGTCACCACGCTCGAGAAGCAGGTCACCGACGCCAAGCTGAAGCTCTCGCCGAAGTTCCGCCTCCTCATCGAGGAGCAGGCCGCCCTCCGCCTGCTCAACGAGAAGCTGCTCGGCGCGGACAAGGCCACTGCCGCCGAGCGCGAGCAGCAGCTCAAGGACGCCTACGACCAGCAGGTCGCCAACTACACCCAGGTGTGCGTGCTGCTGATCGTGAGCGACAGCGAGGCGAACGGCAAGAAGGCGCTCGCCCGCGTCCAGGGCGGCACGCCCTTCGCCACCGTGGCCAAGGAGGAGTCGCTCGACCCCACCTCGGCGGCCCAGGGCGGCGATGCCGGCTGCGTCGCGGTCGCCGATGTCGCCCCGGTCTTCGGTGAGGGCCTGTACACCGCCAACGTCGGCGACGTGCTCGGCCCGGCCGCCAGCCAGGGGTCCTGGCTCACCATCCAGGTCACCAGGTTCGACGTCCCGACCCTCGAGGACATCCGGGACCAGCTGGAGCAGAACCTGCCGAAGGGCAACCAGGCGGCGGCGCGCAAGGCCTTCGACAAGGCCGCCGAGCACCTCGCCATCACCGTGGACCCCCGGTTCGGCACCTGGGACCCGAAGAACCAGTCGGTGGTGCCGCCGGCCGATCCCGCCTCCGGCAAGTAGCCCGGTGACCGCTTCGGGGCTGCCGCGGATCGTCGTCGTCGGCCTCGGTCCCGGCGATCCGGGCCTGGTCACCGCCGCGGTCCTCGCCGCCATCGACGCCGTGCCGGTGCGCTTCCTGCGCACCGAGCGCCACCCCTCTGCCTCGCTCGTCGTCGGCGCGGCCAGCTTCGACCACCACTACGAGGCGGCCGACACCTTCGACGAGGTGTACCGCCGCATCGTCGACGACCTCGTCGCCGCGGCCGGCGAACACGGTGAGGTGCTCTACGCGGTGCCCGGCTCGCCGCGCGTGCTGGAGCGCACGGTCGACCTGCTCGACGCCGAGGCGGCCGCCGGGCGCGTCGAGCTCGAGGTCCACGCCGGCATGTCGTTCGTCGACCTCGCCTGGGTGCGCCTCGGCGTCGACCCCTACGAGGAGGGGGTGCGCCTCATCGACGCGCACCGCTTCGAGGTGGCCGCGGCGGGGGAGCGGGGCCCGCTCCTCGTGGCCCACTGCCACAACCGCCGGGTGCTGTCCGACGTGAAGCTGGCCGTCGAGGAGCCGCCCGCCGAACCCGTCGTGGTGCTCCAGCGGCTCGGCCTGCCCGACGAGTCCGTGACCACCGTGGCCTGGGCCGACCTCGACCGCGAGGTGGAGCCCGACCACCTGACCACGCTCTACGTCCCGCGCCTCGCCGCGCCCGTGGCGGGCGAGGTCGCGGCGTTCGTGCAGCTGGTCGCCACCCTGCGGGCCGAGTGCCCGTGGGACGCCGAGCAGACCCACCGCACCCTCACCCGCCACCTGCTCGAGGAGACCTACGAGGTGCTCGACGCCCTCGAGGCCGTGGGCGACGGTGGGCCGGACGCGGACCCCGACGCCTACGCCGACCTCGAGGAGGAGCTGGGCGACCTCCTGTTCCAGATCGTGTTCCACACCACGCTGGCCACCGAGGCCGGTGCGTTCGGCCTCGCCGAGGTGGCCCGCGGCGTCCACGACAAGCTCGTGCACCGCCACCCGCACGTCTTCGGCCTGGTCGAGGTGGCCGACAGCGACGAGGTGGCGTCGAACTGGGAGTCGATCAAGAAGGCCGAGAAGGGGCGGGCCTCGGTGTTCGACGGCATCCCGGTGCACCTGCCCGCCCTGCTCTACGCGCTGAAGGTCCACAAGAAGGCGGCGTCGGTCGGGCTCGACGTCGACGCCGAGGTCACCGACCTCACGGCGGCTGCCGGCGCCGCCGCAACCGCCGGTGCCCAGGCCGACGACGCGGTGATCGGCGACCTGCTCCTCGCCGCCGTCGCCCTCGCCCGGGCCGCGGACGTGGACCCGGAGGCGGCGCTGCGTGCTGCCGCGGTCACCCTGCGCGACAAGGCAGCCGGCCTCGAGTGACCCCGGCGGGTCACCCGGTTGGCCTCGGCCCAGGTCGGCCCACTTGGATGGTGTCCACGGACGGCCGGAACCCCCCGGCTAGTTTTCTCCCACCTGCCACAGGAGCACCGCGAGCCTCATGAGCACCATCGAACACGTCGTCGGACGCGAGATCCTCGATTCGCGCGGCAACCCCACCGTCGAGGTCGACGTGGTCCTCGACTCCGGTGCGGTCGGCCGCGCCGCGGTGCCGTCGGGTGCGTCCACCGGCCAGTTCGAGGCCGTCGAGCTGCGCGACGGCGGCGACCGCTACCTCGGCAAGGGCGTGGCCACCGCCGTCGGCAACGTCAACGGCGACATCCGCGAGGCGATCATCGGGCGCGACGCCCTCGACCAGCGCGACCTCGACCAGGCCCTCCTCGACCTCGACGGCACCGACAACAAGGCCCGCCTCGGCGCCAACGCCATCCTCGGCGTGTCGCTCGCCGTCGCCAAGGCCGCGGCCGCCGAGCTCGAGATCCCGCTGTACCGCCACGTCGGCGGCACCAACGCCCACGTGCTCCCGGTGCCGATGATGAACGTGCTCAACGGCGGCGCCCACGCCGACAACAACGTCGACTTCCAGGAGTTCATGGTCATGCCGGTCGGCGCGGCCAGCTTCTCCGAGGCGCTGCGCTGGGGCACCGAGGTGTACCACGGCCTCAAGAAGCTCCTCCACGACAAGGGCCTCTCCACCGCGGTGGGCGACGAGGGCGGCTTCGCCCCCAACCTCGCCAACAACACCGAGCCCGTCGAGCTGCTGATCTCGGCCATCGAGGCCGCCGGCTTCACCCCCGGCTCCGACATCGCCATCGCCCTCGACCCCGCCACCTCGGAGGTCTACAAGGACGG
>CAZUYW010000089.1:7991-10627 GCA_964624775.1 uncultured Iamiaceae bacterium | reverse complement strand
TCGCACCCGTCCGCCGGCAGGGGCGGCTGCGTCGGGGGTGTCGATCCGCAGCAGTGAGCCCCGACGCACGCGTCCTGCGGGCCGTCCCGCCGCCACCGCGGTCGCCGAGCCGGCGCCGGCGCCGGCGCCCGAGCCCTCGCCGCTCCCGGCGGCCCCGTCACCCAAGACCGCCTTCCGGCGCCGGTACGGCGTCATCCACGACACCCAGGGCCCCCACGTGCGCCTCGGTGTGCTCTGGTTCGTCGCCGTGGTCGCCTCGCTCGCCCTGCGCGACCTGCGGCCCTACGGCCTGGCCGTGCTCTACGGCACCGTCGCCGGCGTCGCCGCGATGCAGATCGTCGACTGCTGGCACGAGGTCCGCGGCGGCGCCGACCGGTGGGTCGCCGCCCTCGGCGCCTCGACCATGCCGGTGGTCGCCACCGCCGGCACCGCGCCGGTTGGCGTGGTGTACCTGCTGCTCGTGGCGCTCGCCGTGACCGCGGCGATCGTGTCGCCGGACAAGCGCCTCCCGGTCCTCGCGTCGGCGGGGCACACGGTCCTGGCGGCGGGGTGGTGCGGTGGGGCCGCCGCGTCGGTGGTGCTGCTCGCCAACTACGAGATCGGCGCCGTGATCATCCTGATCGTCTACGTGATGGTCTACGACGCCTGCGACTACGTCGTCGGCTCGGGGGCGTCGAACGGGATCGAGGGGCCGCTCGCCGGGGCGATCTTCCTCGTGCCGATCACCGCGCTGCTCGCCACGATCCACACGCCCCCGTTCGACGGGGCCGACATCTGGTCCTTCGCCGTGCTGGCGATGATCGCCATGCCGGCCGGGCAGATCCTGGCGTCGGCGCTCCTGCCCAGCGCCACGTCGCGGGCGCCCGCGCTGCGCCGGTTGGACTCCCTGCTCATCGTGGGTCCGGCATGGGCCGGGCTCGTCGGCCTCTACCTCACGCGGGCGGGCGGCTGAACCACCCGGCGCGAGATGGGGGTGCGACGCCCTAGGGTGCACGGCGGACGCCCGGCGAGGCATCCGGAGGATGCAATGGACACCGAGCTCGAACGGCTCCTGGCCGACGACTACCTGGCCGACCTCGGCACCCGCTCGCTGACGGACCTGCGCGCCCTCCGGGGCGAGTGCCAGGCGGTCGAGACCCAGCTGTCCTACCTGCGACGGCTGATCCAGGGCCGCCACGACATCACCACCGGCGAGATCGACCGGCGCCGCAACGGCGGCGACCCCGCCGACGTCCACGGGCTGGTCGAGCGCCTGCCCGAGATCCTCTCGGATCGCATCCACGGCCCGGGGGCGGGCCGACCGCCCACCGAGCTCGCGCCGCGGGAGCTGAGCGGCACGCTCGTCGAGAAGCTGGCCGGCATCGCCGAGGCGGTGTCCCTCGATGATCCCCACGCCCTGTCCGATGACGACCTCGCCTCCTCGGCCGATCAGCTCGGCCGGCTCGAGCAGGAGGTGTCGGGGCTCCGCCGGGCGCTGTTCGACCGGATCGATGCCATCCAGGCCGAGATCACCCGCCGCTACCGCGACGGGGAGGCCAGGGTCGACGACCTGTTCGCCGGGGAGGGCTGAGCCCCGGCGCGCTCGCGCCGAGCTTGCACCTGCTCGCGCCAGTTGTGGTCCGGGCGGCGCGGTGCCGTAGCCTTTTGCGCCATGAGCGAACTCGAGGAGCGCTGGCAGGACCTGGGCGAGTTCATCCGCGAGCAACGGCGGGTGGGCCACCTCTCGCTGCGCAAGCTCTCGGAGATGGCGGGCATCTCCAATCCGTATCTCAGCCAGATCGAGCGCGGCCTCCGCAAGCCCTCGGCCGAGATCCTCCAGCAGATCGCCCGAGCCCTCGAGATCTCCTCGGAGACCCTCTACGTGCGGGCCGGCATCCTCGAGGCGCGCGAGGGCGACACGGACCTCGTCACCGAGATCCGGCGCGACCCCTGGCTGAACGAGGAGCAGAAGAAGACCCTCGTCCAGATCTACGAGTCCTTCCGCGCCGAGCGCCGGGCGGCGGGCTTCGGGCCCCAGGACGACGCGCCGACGGATCCGGCGGCGACCGATCTTCCTGACGATGAGGAATCTGGAGCGCTCGCCGGGCGTTCATGACCCTCGTGACGCGTCTCGCCGTCCTCTCCCTGCACTCCTCGCCGCTGGCCCAGCCGGGCACCGGCGACAGCGGCGGCATGAACGTGTACGTGCGCGAGCTGGCCGCCTCGCTGGCCCAGGCCGGTGTCGACACCACCGTGTACGTCCGACGGTGGGCGGCGGACCTGCCCGAGGAGGTGGGCGTCGAGCCGGGGTTCCGCGTGGTCCACGTCGATGCCGGCGATCCGTCGCTGCCCAAGGAGCACCTGCCCGCCACCGTGCCCGCCTTCACCGACGCGCTGCTCCGGCGGCTGCGTCGCGACCCGGTCGATGTCATCCACGCGAACTACTGGCTGTCGGGCGTGGTGGGCCACCGGCTCAAGCACGCGCTCGACGTGCCGCTCGTGTCGACCTTCCACACGCTGGCCCGCGTCAAGGCCGAGACCGGCGACCCCGAGCCCGAGCAGCGCATCGACGCCGAGGCCGAGGTGATCGGCTGCTCCGATGTGATCCTCGCCAACTCGGTGGAGGAGGTGACCCAGCTCGAGCGCCTGTACGGCGC
>CAZUYW010000089.1:0-7891 GCA_964624775.1 uncultured Iamiaceae bacterium | reverse complement strand
CCGCAGCCCCATCACCTCCTGTCGTGCTGGTACCGCGCCGCCGACGTGGTCGTGGTGCCCAGCCGCTCGGAGTCCTTCGGCCTCGTCGCCCTGGAGGCGGCCGCCTGCGGCGTGCCGGTCGTGGCGGCCGCCGTCGGGGGGCTGCGCACGCTGGTGGTGCACGGCCGCACGGGCCTGCTCGTGGACCGGCGGGAACCGGAGTCCTTCGCAGCGGCGATCGACGCCCTCCTCGACGCACCGCACCTCGCGCAGGGCATGGGCGAGGCCGCCGCGCTGCGGGCTCGTGACTACCGGTGGTCGACCGCCGCGGCCCGGCTCCGACGGATCTACGCGGATCTCGCCACCCGGTCGCGCGTCGACTGCGCGGCCTGACGTGGAGCCCGACGCCGTCCCGGCCGCGACACCGGCCGAGCTCGACGCCCTCGAGGCCCGGATCACGGCCTGGCTGGCGGGCGAGGCCGCGACGAACCCGGTGATCGCCGCCGTGGATCGGGGCGAGCCGGGGGAGCGGCGCTGGTACGTGCGGCTCCTCGGGGAGGAGAAGGACGTCACCACCATCTGGCTGACGCTCGGCCAGCGGACCCTCCACTACGAGACCTACGTGATGCCGGCGCCCGAGGAGGGCCACGCCGCCTTCTACGAGTACCTGTTGCGCCGCAACCACGGCCTGCACGGTGCGGCCTTCACGATCGGTGTCGAGGACGCGGTGTTCCTCGAGGGGCGGGTCGATCTCGCCTCGGTGGACGACGCCGTGCTCGATCGGATCGTGGGGACGCTCTACGCCACCGTCGAGCGGTGCTTCCGGCCGCTGCTGCGGATCGGGTTCGCGTCCCGCCTGGCCCGCTGACCAGGGCATTGGACCGGGACGGCGCCGTCGAGGCGACGGTTCTGTCGCACTATTCGTGTATTTCGGTCATTCATGAGGAATTCCTTGCGCGGGTCTTCGGGTGCCCTCTACAGTCGATGGCACGCCGGCGGAGCGGACGCATCGGGGAAGGTGCGCCGCAGACCCGGTCTGCGGGGTCGTCGCCGCCTCACTCCCCCCTGAGGCGGCGGCGGCCCTTGCCGTCCGCCCCGACCGCGTTGGATCCGGCCGCAGGGGAAGGGGGTCCCGTGCCCTACCCTGCACCCATGCACGAACTGCTGGTGGTCGGTGGCGGGAAGATGGGCGAGGCCCTCGTGGGCGGGCTGCTGGCCGCGGGGCGGCTCGCACCGGCGGCGATCGCCGTCGTCGAGACCCACGACGGGCGCCGAGCCGAGCTCGCCGCCGCGCATCCGGGCATCACGGTGCTCGCCGAGCCGGTTGCAGCGTCTGGCGCGATCGTCGCGGTCAAGCCCCAGCACGTCGCCGAGGTGTGCCGCGCGCTGGCCGAGCTCGGCGTGCCCCGCCTCTGCTCGATCGCCGCGGGGGTGTCGCTGCGGGCGCTCGAGGCGGCCGCCCCTGACCCCGTGCGGATCGTCCGGGCCATGCCCAACACGCCGGCCCTCGTGGGCGCCGGGGTGGCGGCGATCGCGGGCAGCGCGAACGCCGACGAGGACGACCTCGCCTGGGCCGAGTCCCTGCTCGGCGCCGTCGGGAGCGTCGTGCGCGTCACCGAGGCCCAGCTCGATGCCGTCACCGGCCTGTCGGGCTCCGGGCCGGCCTACCTGTTCCTCGTCGCCGAGGCGCTCGCCGATGCCGGGGTGCTGGTCGGCCTGCCGCGCGAGCTCGCCGAGCAGCTCGCGGCGGCGACCGTCCGAGGGGCGGGCGAGCTCCTGGTCACGGGCACCCTCGCGGCCGAGCTGCGGGCTGCGGTCACCTCGCCGGGTGGGACCACCGCCGCCGCGCTCCAGGTCCTCGAGGCGAGGGCCGTGCGCGCCGCGTTCATCGACGCCGTGCAGGCGTCGGCCCGGCGCAGCCAGGAGCTCGCGGGGTGAACGCCGACCCCACCATCACCTTCCTCTCCGACTACGGCACCGGTGACGAGTTCGTCGGCGTCGTCCACTCGGTCATCCGCCAGCTCGCCCCACGGGTCCCGGTCATCGACCTCACCCACGACATCCCTGCGCACGACATCCGCGCCGGCGGGCTCGCGCTCGCGCGCGCCGCCCAGTACCTCGCGCCGGGGGTGGTCCTCGCCGTGGTCGACCCGGGGGTGGGCACCGAGCGCCGGGCCATCGCCGTCGAGGTCGGCGATGGCGCATCGGTGCTGGTCGGGCCCGACAACGGCCTGCTCGCGCCAGCCGTGTCCATGGTCGGCGGCGCCACCCGCACGTTCTCGCTCACCAACACCGACTACCACCTGCCGGCCCCGGGCCCGACCTTCGCCGGTCGGGACGTCTTCGCGCCGGTCGCCGCCCACCTGTGCTCGGGGGTGCCCCTCGAGGAGCTCGGCGAGGAGGTCGACCCCAACGGGCTGATCCCCGGCATGATCCCGATCACCCGCTTCGAGGACGATGTGCTCTCGGCCGAGGTGTTGTGGACGGACCGCTACGGCAACCTCCAGCTCAACGTCGACCCCGACGAGATCGCCGCGTTCGGCGAGCGCGTCAAGGTCGAGTTCGACGGCCGGGTGCGCACCGGGGTGCGCCACCACGCCTACGGCGAGATCCCGACGGGCGAGCTCGGCCTCGTGGTCGACTCCTACGGGCTCCTGTCGATCGCCGTCGACCGGGCCTCGGCCGCCGAGGAGCTCGGTCTCGGCACCGGGGCCGAGGTGCTGCTGTCCGCGCTGCCCGACGACGATGCCCCGACCGGCGTCGTCACCCCCGTCACCCTCCGGGAGCACCCATGAGACCAGGGACCACCATCGTGCTGGCCGTCCTGCTGGCCATGATCCTGCTGGCCGCAACCATCCAGCTCGTCATCCTGACCTGAGCTCACAACCGGGAGGCCATGCGCTCCCGGGAGTAGGCGCGCGCCCCGCGCACGTTGAGCACCAGGGCGATCGCCCAGACGACCGCCCCGACGCTCAGGGCGACCGGCGGGCCGGCGAGCAGCAGGCCGGTGGTCTGGCCCACGGTCAGCACCACGAACGGCAGGACCACCGCGCCGCCGAGCTGCTGGGCCTCCTGGCTGTTGTTCACCCGGATCGAGACGCGGACCATGATCCCGAGGCCGAGGGCGGCCACCGCGGGCGCGAGCCAGATGATCACGATCAGCCAGAGGCCGGTGGGGAGGAAGATGCGCTGCATCACCGGCCAGCAGATGGCGTTGGACACGACGCAGAAGATGGCGAACCCGACCCACGACACGGCGGTGGCGGGGATGAAGGCCCCGGCGAGCTTGGCGAGGTAGAGGTCGCGGTCGCGGATGGGCAGGTGGAGGAGCGTCTCGAGGGTGCGACGCTCCTTCTCCCCGGCGAAGGTGTCCGCGGCGAGCACGGCGGACACCATCATCGGCACGATCAGGAACAGCGGCGCGACGAGGTACTCGAGCACCAGCACGATCAGGCGCTCCTGGGGCGGGCGGGCCATGATCGGGTCGGCGAGCTTCTCGGGGAGCAGCTCCACGAACGCTTCGATGCGCAGGGACCGGGTCCGTGCTGCGAACCCGATCGACATGGGCAGCAGCACGAGGAGGAAGGTCGGCAGCGCGACCATCGGCAGGAGCATCGCGGGGGAGCGGCGGACCGCGCCGAGGTCCCGGGCGAGGATGGCGCGGCGGACCTCCCGGTCGCTCGCGGGCGCGTGGGCGTCGGAGGTCGGTGCGCTCACGAGGCTCGCTCCCGCTCGGGGTCCTGCCCGCCGGAGCGGGCCTCGATCTCGAAGTAGACGTCCTCCAGGGTGGGCGCGGGGGGGGTGACGGCGAAGACCTCGGCGCCGGTGCCGACGCATGCGGCCACCACCGCCGGCACCGCGTCGCGGTCGGCGACGCGCACCGACGCGCCACGCTCGGTCGGCGTCGGCGGGCTGATCGGGGCGAGCGCGGCGATGGCGGTCAGCACGTCGGGCCCAGCGGGCCCGCCGAGGTCGAGCTCGACGTCGGTGCCGCGCCACAGGTCGGCCGCGAGCTCGGCGGGGGAGCCGAACGCGCGCAGCCGGCCGCTGAACAGGACGGCCATCCGGGCGGCGAGCTTCCCGGCCTCGCCGAGGAAGTGGGTGCACAGCACCACCGTGCGGCCGTGCTCGGCCGCGAGGGAGCCGATGAGCTCGACCACGTCCCGGGTCGCCGCGGGGTCCAGGCCCGAGGTCGGCTCGTCGAGGAAGAGCAGCTCCGGGTCGTGGAGCAGGGCGCGGGCGAGCGCGATGCGCTTGCGCTGCCCGGTCGAGAACCCCTGGACCTTCACGTCGGCCCGGTGGCTCATCCCGAACCGCTCGAGCAGCTCCCCGGAGCGCTGCTTGGCCTCGGCGGGCGCCAGGCCCCGGAGGCGGCTGACGAACAGCAGGTTCTCCATGGCGGTGAAGCGGTCGTCGAGGCCGGCGTTCTCGGTGAGCACCCCGGTGCGGCGGCGGAGCTCGTCGCCGTCGCGCCACGGATCGAGCCCCAGGACGCTGGCCGTGCCCCGATCCGGTCGGAGCACCCCGTTCAGGAGCCGCATCGTGGTGGTCTTGCCGGCCCCGTTGGGGCCGAGGAGGGCCAGGACCTCGCCCGGGCGCACGTCGAGGCTGAGGCCGTCGAGGGCGACGCCGCTCGGGAAGGAGCGGGTGAGCTCGTGGCACTCGATGGCTCGGTCCCCCATGGGCGTCAGTGTGGCAGGGGACCGTCCCGCACCGGGCGATGGCCGGTGCCGGGAACTGTGCGGCGAGCGGCGGGGTGTGGTCCACTGGTGGGGCATCCCACCCGTCCGCTCCCGAGGGCTCCTGTGAATCTCGCCACCCTGATCGAGTCGCACCCGTCCGACCACGTCGCGCTGATCAGCCGCGGCCGGACCACGACCTACGGCGAGCTGCGGGAGCAGGTGGGTGGCCTGCGGGGCGGCCTCACCGGGCTCGGCCTCGACGTGGGCGACCGCGTCGGGATCCTCTGCGCCAACAACTGGTACTTCGTGGTGGCGTACCTGGCGGTGCTGGGCGCCGGGGGCGTGGCCGTGCCGCTCAACCCCCTGAGCCCGCCGGCCGAGCTCGAGAAGGAGCTGGCTGCGGTGGGGGCCCGGGCCGTGGTGGTCGGCCCGTCCGGGCGTGCTGCCATCGACGCGGTGGACCGCGCGGGGCTGCCCGTGCTCGAGTTCGTCATCCACGCCGAGGGCCACGAGGCCGACGCGGACGGCACGGTCCTGCTCGACGACCTCATCGCCACGGCGTCGACGCCGATCGTCGACCGTGCGCCAGACGATCCCGCGGTGCTGATCTTCACCAGCGGCACGGCCGGGTTCCCGAAGGCGGCGATCCTGTCGCACGGCAACCTGCTGGCCAACATCGAGCAGGTCGCCACGCTGCGGCCCGGCGACGACCTGTCCCGGGACGTGAGCTTCGGCGTGCTCCCGCTGTTCCACATCTTCGGGCTCAACGTGGTCCTGGGCGGCGCCCTGGCCGCGGGGGCCGCCGTGCTGCTCGTGGAGCGCTTCGACCCGACCTCGGCGCTCGACGCGATCGTGAGCCACCAGGTGAACGTGCTCGCCGGCGCCCCGACGATGTGGTCGGCGTGGGCCAACACCCCGGGTCTCGATCCCGATGTGTTCGCGCGGGTCGAGCTGGCCACGTCGGGGGCGGCGCGGCTGGATCCCGAGATCGCCGAGACCCTGCGCCGGCGCTTCGGCCTGGAGGTCACCGAGGGCTACGGCCTCACGGAGGCCTCGCCTGTGGTCACGGCCGCCTTCGGCCTGCCCTGGCGCCCGGGCTCGGTCGGTGCGCCCGTCGAGGGGGTCGAGCTCCGCCTCGTCGACGAGTCCGGCGACGACGCGCTCGTGGGCGATCCCGGTGAGATCTGGGTGCGCGGCGCCAACGTGTTCAAGGGCTACTGGAACGACGCCGAGGCCACCCGCAACGCCGTCGACGACGACGGCTGGCTCCACACCGGCGACATCGCGCTGGTCGACGACGAGGGGTTCCTCTACCTCGTCGACCGCGCCAAGGACCTCATCATCGTGTCGGGCTTCAACGTCTTCCCCGCCGAGGTCGAGGAGGTGCTCCTCCAGCTCGACGGCGTGCGCGAGTGCGCGGTGGTGGGGGTCCCGCACCCCCACACCGGCGAGGCCGTCAAGGCCTTCGTGGTGGTCGAGGACGGGTTCGCCCTCGAGGAGGACGCGGTCATCGAGCACTGCGCCGCCCACCTCGCCCGGTACAAGTGCCCGCAGAAGGTGAACTTCGTCGAGGAGCTCCCCCAGAACCTGGCCGGCAAGGTCCTGCGGCGCGCCCTGCGCTGAGCCCGATCCGATGTCCCGGCGCCGGGCGTCGGGTGCTTTGTGAACTCGTGCACGAGAGGGGTAGCGTCGGCCCCGCATGTCCGACCGAGTCCGCCGCATCCCCGAGGCCACCGTCGCCCGGCTGCCGGTGTACCTGCGCAGCCTGGCCGAGCTGCTCGAGGACAAGATCGTCACCGTCTCCTCCGAGCAGCTCGCCGAGATGGCCGGCGTGAACGCGGCCAAGGTGCGCAAGGACCTGAGCTACCTCGGCTCCTACGGCACCCGGGGTGTGGGCTACGAGGTCGAGTACCTCGCCTTCCAGATGAGCCGGGAGCTCGGCCTCACCCGTGACTGGCCGGTCGTCATCGTCGGCGCCGGCAACCTCGGCCAGGCCCTCGCGAACTACGGCGGGTTCACCGAGCGGGGCTTCCCGGTCGCCGCCCTCGTCGACGCCGACCGGTCCAAGGTCGGCAAGCTCGTCCACGGCGTGCGGGTGCACCACCTCGACGAGCTGCCCGCCCTCACCGCCGAGCTCGGGGTCGCCATCGGCATCATCGCCACGCCGGCCTCGGTCGCCCAAGAGGTCGCCGACCAGCTCGTGGCGGCCGGCGTGCGCTCGATCCTGAACTTCGCGCCGGCGGTGATCACGGTGCCGCCCACCGCCTCGCTCCGCAAGGTCGACCTGGCGCTGGAGCTGCAGATCTTGTCCTTCTACCAGGAGCATCGCGAGGTCGAGGAGGCCTGAAAACCCTCCAAACCGGTCCGGCGGTGCCGATCGGTACCGTGGCGTTCCGGCCCCCCGACCTGCATGGAGTCCCCCCGATGACCGAACCGAGCGCAGCGACCACCACCGCCGGGCGCGCCGAGGGCGAGCGGTCCTACGAGACCCACTGGCAGATGAACCCCGTCAGCCGCGCCGTGTTCGACCGCTGCTCGGCCGCGGCCGAGGCCGCGCTCGGCGGGCGCACGGGCCTGGTCGCCCTCGACATCGGCTGCGGGCGCCAGAGCAACGTCGTCTTCGCCGGTGCCACCGAGGTCATCGGCGTCGACGTCGACCCGGTCGGCCTCGAGTCCAACCAGACCCTCACCAAGCGGGTGTTCGGCGACGCCGTCACCACCCCGATCCCCGAGGACTCCGTCGACGCTGTGGCGTGCATCTTCACCCTGGAGCACGTCGACCTGCCCGACGTCGTCTTCGGCAAGCTCGCCCGGGCGCTGCGGCCCGGTGGCGTGCTCGTCATCGCCGTGCCCCACGTGCGCTCGCCCAAGGCCGTCGTCACCAAGCGGACCCCGCAGCGGTTCCACGAGTGGTTCTACCGCCGGATCCTCGGGCGCACCGCGCCGGGCGAGGGCATCCCGTTCGAGACGGTCCTCGACCCCGCCATCCGCCCCGACCGCCTGCGTCGCCTCGCCGGTGCGCTCGGGCTCGAGGTCGTGCACGAGGAGGAGTTCGAGGACAACAAGCAGCGCCAGGTCCGCGAGAGGCTGCACCTCGAGGGCAAGGCGTGGAACGCGTCGCGCAAGGCCGCCGGCGCGGTGCTGCGCCACGACCCCGCGATCACCGACTACGTGGCGGTGTACCAGCGCCCGATCGACCCGCCCGGGGGCGAGCTGGCCGACGTCCTCGC
>CAZUYW010000088.1:2282-10678 GCA_964624775.1 uncultured Iamiaceae bacterium | reverse complement strand
CTGCGGCCCCGGCCCGACGCCCCCGTCGGCGTGCTCACCGGCACCGCCGGCGCCGCCGTCATCACGCCGCTGGTCGAGGGCCTCGGTCGGGCTGATGTGCGGGTCCTGCCGGTCGAGAACCGGTTCTTCGGCGGCACCACGTCGGTCACCGGGCTGCTGGTGGGGGAGGACCTCGCCCGCGTCCTGGCCGACGAGCCGGAGGGCCACCGCTACCTCCTGCCCGACGTCTGCCTGTCCGGCGGTCGCTTCCTCGACGGCACCACCGTCGCCGACCTGCCCCGTCCCATCGAGATCGTGCCCACCGACGGCGCCGCCCTGCGTCGCGCCCTGGAGAAGAGCTGAGCCATGTCCGAGCTGCCCGTCGTCGCCATCGTCGGCCGACCCAACGTCGGCAAGTCGACCCTGTTGAACCGCATCGTCGGCCGCCGCGAGGCGATCGTGGAGGAGCGCCCCGGCGTCACCCGTGATCGCAAGGAGGTGGTCGCCGAGTGGCAGGGCCGCTCGTTCCGCCTGGTCGACACCGGCGGCTGGATGCCCGGGGGCGACGCCCTCGACGCCAAGGTGAGCCGCCAGAGCGAGCAGGCCATCCGCGAGGCCGACGCCGTCATCGTGGTCGCCGACGTCACCATGGGCATCACCGAGGAGGACGCTCGGGTCGCCGAGCTGCTCCGCGGCATCGACCGACCGGTCTTCGTGGTCGCCAACAAGGTCGACGATCCGAGCCGCGAGGCCCTCATGTGGGAGCTGCTCGGCCTCGGGCTCGGCAACCCGTGGCCGGTGAGCGCCCTGCACGGCGCCGGTACCGGCGACCTGCTCGACGCGCTGCTGGAGGTGCTGCCCGACACCAGCGAGGTCGTGGCGGACGCCGACGCCCCGGGCACCGGGGAGAAGGTGTTCGCCGTGGCGCTCGTCGGCCGCCCCAACGTCGGCAAGTCGACCCTCTTCAACCGCCTCATCGGCGAGGACCGCTCGGTCGTGCACGACATGCCCGGCACCACGCGCGACGCCATCGACACCGTCGTCGACACCCCCGACGGCCCGATCCGCTTCGTCGACACCGCCGGCATGCGCCGCAAGTCCCGCATCGACGAGGGCACCGAGTACTACTCGTTCGTCCGGGCCCTCCAGGCCGTCGACTCGAGCGACATCGCCCTCCTCGTCATCGATGCCACCGAGAGCGTCACCCACCAGGACCAGCGCCTCGCGGAGCGCATCGACGCCGCCGGGTGCCCGATCGTGGTGCTGCTCAACAAGTGGGAGCTGCTCGACACCGAACGCCGGGCCGAGGTCACCTACGACGTCGAGCAGAAGCTCGCCTTCCTCGGCGACTCGATGGTCCTGCGCATCTCCGCGCTGACCGGCAAGGGCGTCCAGCGCCTCCTGCCCGCGCTCACCGACGCGATCGACGGCTACCACAAGCGCATCCCGACCCGGAAGGTGAACGAGGTCGTGGCCGCGGCCCAATCCGCCCAACCCGCGCCGCACGGCGGCCGGATCCTCTACGCCACCCAGGGCGCCACCGATCCGCCCACCTTCACGCTCTTCGCCAACAAGGAGCTCCCGGCCACCTATCTGCGCTACATCGAGCGCATGCTCCGCGAGGGGTTCGACCTCGGCGCCACGCCCATCAAGCTCCGCGTGCGCCAGCGGGCCAACTGAGGCGCGCGTGACCGACGGCGGCGAGCACACCACGGCTGCGACGGGCCTGTCCGCCGCGGAGGTGGCCGCGCGCGTCGCCGACGGGTGCACCAACGAGGCCGACGACCGCACGTCGCGGACGCTCGGCGAGATCATCCGGGCCAACGTCCTCACCCGGTTCAACGCCATGCTCGGCGCCCTCGCCGTCGCCGTGCTCCTCACCGGCAACTGGGGCGACGCCCTCTTCGCCATCGTGCTGGTCCTCAACGCGCTGGTGGGGATCGTGCAGGAGTGGCGGGCCAAGGCCACCCTCGATCGGCTCGCGTTCCTGAACGCCCCGACCGCCACGGTCGTGCGCGACGGCGTGGCCGGTCCCGTCGCCCTCGGTGCGGTGGTGCTCGACGACCTGGTCGAGGTCCGGGCCGGCGATCAGGTGCCGGCCGACGGCCGGGTCGTGGCCACGCAGGGCCTCGAGGTCGACGAGTCCGCCCTCACCGGCGAGTCGGACCCGGAGCACAAGGCGGTGGGCGACGAGGTCCTGTCGGGCACGATCGTGGTCGCCGGCGGTGGTCGCTTCCAGGCCACGGCGGTCGGCCGCGACGCCTACGCCCGACGGATCGCGGCCGAGGCCAAGGTGTTCACGCGGGCGTCGTCCGAGCTCCAGGAGGGGATCGACCGGCTCCTCGGCTACGTCACCTGGGTGATCGTCGGGGTCACGCCGATCCTCATCTGGTCCCAGATCCGCACGTCCGACGAGGACTGGCGCACCGCCGTCACCGGCACGGTCGCCGCGCTCGTCGGCATGATCCCCGAGGGCCTCGTCCTGCTCACCACGCTGGCGTTCCTGCTCGCGGCGCTGAGCCTCGCCCGCCAGAAGGTCCTCGTCCAGGAGCTACCCGCGGTCGAGGGCCTGGCCCGCGTCGACGTGGTGTGCCTCGACAAGACCGGCACGCTCACCGCCGGCGGCATCGTGTTCGATGCGCTCGAGCTCCTCGACGGCGGCCCGCCGGAGGCCGAGGTGCGAGCCGCGCTCGGCGCGCTCGCGGCCGACGCCGAGGCCAACGCGAGCCTCCTCGCGCTCCGACCCGAGTTCCCCGAGCCCGCCGGGTGGGAGCGAAAGGGGACCGTCGCGTTCTCGTCGGCGCGCAAGTGGAGCGCCGCGGCCTTCGGCGAGCACGGCACCTGGGTGCTCGGCGCCCCCGACGTGCTGCTCGCCACCGGTCATCCGGCGCTCGACCGGGTCGCCCGCCAGGCCGAGCTCGGCCAGCGCGTGCTGCTGGTGGCCCACACCGATGCACCGCTGGCGGGGGAGCAACGGCCCGCCGATCTGGTGCCCGCCGCCCTGTGCGTGCTCGGGGAGGCGATCCGCCCCGATGCCGCCGAGACGCTCGCCTACTTCGCCCGCCAGGGCGTGGCCGTCAAGGTGATTTCGGGCGACAACCCGGTGACGGTCGCCGCCATCGCCCGCAAGGTCGGGGTCGACCCGGGCACCCCGGTCGACGCACGGACCCTCGCCGATGACGACGCCGTGGCCGAGGTGATCGAGGCGACCACGGTGTTCGGGCGGGTCAGCCCGCACCAGAAGCGGGCGATGGTGCGGGCCCTGCAGGCCAACGGCCACACCGTCGCCATGACGGGCGACGGCGTCAACGACGCGCTCGCGCTGAAGGACGCCGACATCGGTGTCGCCATGGGCAACGGCGCGCCCGCCACCCGGGCCATCGCCCAGCTGGTCCTGCTGGATGGCCGCTTCGCTCGCCTGCCATCGGTGCTGGGGGAGGGGCGGCGGGTCATCGCCAACATCGAACGGGTCGCGAGCCTCTTCGTCACCAAGAACGTGTACTCGTTCCTGCTCACGATCCTGGTGGCGGTCGCCGGGCTCCCGTACCCGTTCCTGCCGCGCCACCTCACCCTGATCTCGTCGATCACGATCGGCATCCCGGCGTTCTTCCTCGCGCTCGTGCCCAACGACACCCGCTACACGCCGGGGTTCCTGCGCCGGGTGCTGCGCTTCGCCATCCCGACCGGTGCCATCACGAGCCTCGCCATCTTCGCGGCGTACCTGCTCGCCGAGCTGGAGGGCGCCACCGACATCGAGCGCCAGACCGCCGCCACCATCGCTGCGCTCGTGGTGGCGCTGTGGGTGCTCACGATCCTCGCCCGCCCGTGGACCACCCCCAAGGTCGTCCTCGTCGCCCTCATGGCGGGCATCGCCGCGGCCGCCATCGCGGTCCCGGCGGTGTCCGAGGTGTTCAAGCTCTCGGTCCCCGTCGAGCTGCTGCCCCAGGCGCTGGCCATCGGCGCGGCGGGCGCCTTCGGCGTGGAACTCGTGAGCCGCATGGTGCCCCGAGGCCCCGAATCGGCACCGTCGCCCGCGGCGCCGGGCGCCCGGAAGTAGGTTCGCGGCCATGCACGTCCCCGTGCTCCTCGTCGTGGCGGTCGCGTGCGCCATCGCCGCCCTCGTCTGGGCTCGCTCGGCGCGGCGACTGGGCAAGGTCGCGGAGCGCGCCGGCCGCGAGTTCGGCCGCACCTCCGACGCGGCCACCGTCGCCCGGTCCTCGTACCGCAAGGACCTCAACGCCATGGGCCTCTACGCGGTGCTGGCCGCCACCTCGGCGGCGGTCGCGGTGCTCGGCGCCTCGTGGGCGTGGCTCTTCGCCGCGGTGCTGGTGCCCGTGCTCGCCTCGCTGATCTACGGCCGCGACTTCGTCCGCGACTCCCGCCTGGCCGAGGTCCGCCTCGAGATCGAGCGCCGGGCCGAGGAGGTCCTCAGCCAGGAGGACCTCGCCCCACGGCGCTGGGCCGAGCGCCTGGCCCCGAAGGACCTGCCCGGCATCAGCGGGTTCGAGGTCGGCCGCGTGTACCAGGCCGGCACCGGGGTCATGGCCGGCGACTTCTACGACGTGTTCCAGGTGGCCCCGACCCGCATCGTGGCCGCCATCGGCGATGTGACCGGCCACGGCATCGAGCCGTCCATCACCGCGTTCCAGGCCAAGTACCTGCTGCGGGTGTTCCTCCAGCAGTTCCGCGACCCCGCCCAGGCCCTTGAGGAGCTCAACGCCCAGCTCGCCGCCCTCGACCGCGGCGAGGAGATGATCTCGATGTGCGTGGTGGTGTTCGACATCGAGGCGGGCACGGTCCGCTACGCCTCGGCCGGGCACCCCGCGGCCTGGCTCTGGCACGAGAAGGACGTACGGCCGCTCCGCTCCACCGGGCCGCTGCTCATGCTCGACCCCGGCGGCACATACCACTCGCGGGAGCTGCGCCTCGACCCCGGCGACCTCGTGCTGCTCTACACCGACGGCCTCTCCGAGGCCCGGGCCGGAGATCAGCTCTTCGGCGAGGAGCGCATCGCCAACACGATCCGCAAGGACCCGGGTGCTGACCCGGACGCGCTCGTGAAGACGCTCCTGGAGGCGGCCCGAGACTTCTCGCGCGAGCCCATCACCGACGACATCGCCATCCTCGCCGTCCGGCGCTCCTGACGTGCAGCGGAGCCCGGCGTTCACGGCGCCCGACGCGCGGGCCGTCCTCGAGGACCTCGCCGCCTCGGGCCCGGCGACCCTCGTGACCGTGGGTCCCGACGGGCTCTCATCCACGATCGTGCCGCTGCTCGTCGACGGCGACCGCCTGGTCGGCCACGTCGCCCGCCAGAACCACGACGTCCTGCACGCCGACGGCACCGAGGCGATCGCCGTCTGGGTCGGGCCACAGGGCTACATCTCGCCGTCGTGGTACCCGAGCAAGGCCGACCACGGCCGGGTCGTGCCCACCTGGGACTACGTCACCGTCCAGGTGGCCGGTCCGCTCCGCTGCACCGACGATCGGCGCACGCTGCTCGACCTCGTGACCCGGCTCACCGATCGCCACGAGGCCGGACGGGCCGAGCCGTGGCAGGTCGCCGACGCCCCCGCAGACCACATCGATCGGCTCCTCGGGGCGATCGTCGGCATCGAGCTCGCCATCGAGCGCCTCGACGCCAAGGCCAAGCTCTCCCAGAACCGGCCGAGCGCTGACATCGACGGCGTCATCGAGGCCCTGGGCGCCACGGACCCAGCCCTGGCTGCGGCCGTGCGCGCGGCCCGGCCGTAGAGTGCTCGCCGTGACCGACGCAGAACGCGCAGCCGCAGCCGCCGAACGTGCCCTCGCCGGCAACCTGGCCAAGGTGGGGGACAAGCTCGAGAAGCAGGGGAAGCTGTTCGTCCGCGACCGGCTCGACCTCCTCCTCGACCCGGACTCCTTCGTCGAGGACGCGCTCCTCGCCAACACCTCGGCCACCGACCTGCCCGCCGACGGGGTCGTGACCGGCGTCGGTCGGATCGACGGGCGCGCGGTCGTGGTGGTCGCCAACGACCCGACCGTGAAGGCCGGGTCGTGGGGCGCTCGCACGGTCGAGAAGATGATCCGGGCGTCGGAGTACGCGCTGCGCCACGAGCTCCCGATCTTCTGGCTCGTCGACTCCGCCGGCGCCCGCATCACCGACCAGGTGGAGCTGTTCCCGGGGCGCCGCGGTGCCGGGCGCATCTTCTACAACCAGGTGAAGCTCTCGGGCCGGGTGCCCCAGATCTGCTGCCTGTTCGGGCCCTCGGCGGCCGGCGGCGCCTACATCCCGAGCTTCTGCGACATCGTGATCATGGTCGAGGGCAACGCCTCGATGTACCTGGGGTCGCCGCGCATGGCCGAGATGGTGATCGGGGAGGTCACCACGCTCGAGGAGATGGGCGGCGCCCGCATGCACGCCTCCGTCTCGGGCTGCGGCGACAACCTGGCCCACGACGACGAGGACGCCATCGACCAGGCCCGGGCGTGGTTCACGTACTTCCCGTCGACCTGGCAGGAGGACCCGCCTCGGTACGAGCCGGTGGCGCCCAGCCGCCCGCTCACCGCCGACACGATCCCGGCCGACGAGAAGGCCGCCTACGACGTGCGGACGGTGATCGAGGGCCTCGTCGACGCCGAGAGCTTCTTCGAGATCAAGCCGCTGTTCGCCCCCGAGCTCGTGTGCGGGCTGGGCCTGGTCGACGGTCGCCCGGTCGGCTTCGTCGCCAACAACCCGCAGGCCAAGGGCGGCGTGCTCTTCGTCGACTCGGCGGACAAGGCGGCCCGCTTCGTGTGGTGCTGCGACGCGTTCAACATCCCGCTCGTGTTCCTCGCGGATGTCCCCGGCTTCATGGTGGGCACCCAGGTCGAGCGCCAGGGGATCATCCGCCACGGCGCCAAGATGGTCACCGCCATCTCGGAGGCAACCGTGCCCAAGCTGTGCGTCGTCCTGCGCAAGGCCTACGGCGCCGGCCTCTACGCCATGGCCGGCCCGGCCTTCGAGCCCGAGGCCACGATCGCCCTGCCCACCGCCAAGATCGCGGTCATGGGCCCGGAGGCGGCCGTCAACGCCGTCTACGCCAACAAGATCGCCGCCATCGAGGACCCGGCCGAGGCCGAGGCGTTCGTGGCCGAGCAGCGCCGCATCTACGAGGAGGACGTCGACATCCTCCGCCTCGCCTCCGAGCTCGTGATCGATGCCATCGTCGACCCCGAGCACCTCCGCGACGAGATCATCCGCCGCTTCGCGCTGGCCGAGGGCAAGGACCGCCACTTCTCGGCCCGCCGCCACGGCGTGCCCCCCGTGTGAGCCGGACGTGACGACGCCCCGCCCGACCGCGCTGCCCGACGCCGTCGCCATCCGTGACGTCGGCCCGCGGGACGGCCTGCAGCCCGAGGCGCCGGTGGACCCGGAGCGGCGCGTCGAGCTGATCGAGGCCCTCGTCGCCGCGGGCGTGAGCCGCATCGAGGTGGCCGCGTTCGTGTCGCCGAAGGCGGTGCCGGCCATGGCGGGCGCAGCTGAGGTGG
The DNA here is from genome assembly GCA_964624775.1 of uncultured Iamiaceae bacterium. Classification (GTDB taxonomy): domain Bacteria; phylum Actinomycetota; class Acidimicrobiia; order Acidimicrobiales; family Iamiaceae; genus Aquihabitans. Next base: position 3,193 of record CAZUYW010000088.1, on the reverse strand, counting down.
TGGCGTCGCTGCGCCGGGATCCCGGCGTGTCCTTCGCGGCCCTGGTGCCCAACGAGCGGGGGGCCGAGATGGCGCTGCGCCTCGACCTCGACGAGCTCACCGTCACCATCTCCGCGTCGGAGACCTACAACCAGCGCAACGTCAAGATGTCCACGGCGGAGTCCGAGGCGGCGATCGGGGCCATCGTGGCCCTGGCCACCGACGCCCGGGTGCCCATCGACGCGGTCATCTCGTGCGCGTTCGGCTCGCCCTACGAGGGCGAGCTCGCGCCCGCCGAGGTGGTGGCCCTGGCCGCCCGCCTGTGGGACCGGGGCGTGACCTCGCTCACCTTCGCCGACACCACCGGCATGGCCACCCCGCGCCGCATCGACGACCTGGTCGACGCGCTCGACGGCGAGGTCGCCCAGATCGGCCTCCACCTCCACGACACGCGGGGCACCGCGCTGCTGAACGCCTACGCCGCCCTCCAGCGGGGGATCTGCCGGTTCGACACGGCGGTCGGCGGGATGGGCGGATCGCCGTTCGCCCACGGCGCCGGCGGCAACCTCGCCACCGAGGAGCTCGTCGCGGTGCTCGACGACCTGGGCGTGCGCACCGGCATCGACGTCGACGGGCTGGTGACCGCGGCGGCGCTGATGGAGGAGCTCGTCGGCCGGCCGGTGCCGAGCGGCGTCGCCCACCACGGGCCGCGCACCCGGCTCAGCTCCGGCAGCTGACCGACCCGGTCAGGCCAGGCGAGGCGCGACCGGCAGGAGGCCCGAGAGGCGGGCCGCCAGGTCACGCGGCTCCGACGGGAGCCCGGGTGGGTCGTGGGGCGCGGCGAGGACCGCGGCGACCGCCTCGGGCACCCACGACGGATCGTCGTCGGGCACGAAGCGCACGCCGGGGTCGCCGTCGAGGGCGGCGAGGCG
>CAZUYW010000088.1:0-2182 GCA_964624775.1 uncultured Iamiaceae bacterium | reverse complement strand
TCGCCCCGGCCGAGGTCGACCACCGCAGCTGCCGAGGCGGCGTCGCGCACCGTGAAGGAGCGGGCCGACACCGCGAGGCGGGCCACGCCCTTGCGGTCCGCTCGGGTGCGCAGCTCGCCGACGTAGGCGCCCTCCACGGCGATCGGCAGGCCGAGCGCCTCGGCGATGCGAGCCTCGAGGCTCACCGCTGCCACCGCCGCCTCGCCGTACTCGGAGGCGAGCCCGCCGCCGGGCACGACGAGCAGAGCCGACGCCGCCACGAAGGGGGCGAGCAGCCTGCCGTGGGCCTCCTCGAGGGGTTCCTCGCCGGCGGCGAGCAGCTCGGCGGAGCGCACCAGGTCGGCCGACCAGCGCTCGGGGTGCTCGCCGGGCACGAGCCGTTCGGGCCGGGCCGCCGATGGTGCGGCGACGGCCTCGACCCCGAAGCGCTCGCCCTGATCGGCCAGCGGGTGGGCCAGGAGCACCGGCACGACGTCGGGCAGGTGCCGGGCGAGGGCGGCCAGGGTCGCCCGCAGGATCAGGTCGTCGCCGAGGTGCGGGGTGGGGGAGATGCCGGCGTGCACGAGCAACCGGCGGCCCCACCGCACCTCCATCGGGATCTCGAGGCGCGCATCGTGCCAGCCGTGGCCCTCCTCGACGAGGCCGACGTCGAGCGTCGCCGGGCCGGGCTCGGGCAGCTGCGGTACGGCCAGGCGCACCAGCACCTCGTCACCGGGGCGGACGGGCCCGGGCAGGTCCGCCCGCAGCTCGCCGCCCACCACCTCGCCGTGGCGGTCGCGCACCACCCCGCCGACCTGGGTCGGCGGATCGTCGTCGGGCCGCCAGGTGACCCGGCCCAGGTTCGTGACCCCGATCGTCACCGTGTAGGTGCGGCCCCGGACCCCGGCGAGCGGCGGGCGCGCGATCACCCGCAGGGTCGCGTCGCCCGGCTCCGGACCGGGTCGCCGCCGGGCCGATGCCGGCACGTGCACCAGCTCGGGCGGCTCGCTGCTGCGGATCGTGGGCGCGACGGCGCCGAGAACCGCGTCGATCGCGGCCTGATCGGCGTCGGGCACGGCCTCGGTGACCACCGCGGGGTCGAGTCGCTCGGGCAGGTAGTAGGTGGTGTTGACCGACCAGCCGGGGTCGGTGCGCAGGCCGGTGGCGTCGCGCTCGTAGCGGTCGGCCTTGGCCTCCCGCTCGGCCTCGTCGGCCAGCAGGAGATCGAGGTGGTAGAGCGGCTCGTCGAGGAACCGGCGGTCCCCGACGACCTCGGGCGGACGGTGCGCGCCCGTGGGGAACCGCACGATCCCCGGCACGTTGCGGATGAGCCGCAGGGCGGGATCGGGCCACCACGGGGGCTGGGCGAGCATGCGGTCCGACGCGCCCCACAGCCACCGGTACGACACGTACGCGTGGGTGATCCCGTCGTCCCACCCGGGCGTCGACAGCCGACGCACGAGTGCCTCGCTGGCGACGTCGTCCCCGTCGACCCGCAGGACCCAGTCGCCCGTGGCCAGCGTGTGCAGCCAGGCCAGGTTGGCCTCCAGCGGCGGCACGAACTCGGCCAGCACCACGCGGTCGGCCACCGCCACCAGCGGCGCGAGGGTGATCGGATCGACCCGGTCGTCGACCGCGACCACGATCTCGTGGGCGATCGGCCGCAGGATCGCCAGCGACGCCGCGACCCGGTGCGGGGGATCGTTGGTGAAGCACACGACCGAGAGGCGGGGAAGGTTCGGTGCGGTGTCCACGACCGCGGGATGGTACCCGCCGTCGTCTTGCCCCGACCGCGCCCGGGGGTGGAACCTGTCCGGCGTGCCCTGGTGCGAGACGTGCGATCGCTTCTACAACCCCAAGTCGCTGGCGCCCGACGGCACCTGCATGACCTGCGGGCGCTTCATCGCCGACGAGGCCGACGCGCCCGAGGAGGATGCCAAGGCGCCGTGGCACTTCTGGGTGCTGGTGGTGGCCCTGGTGATCTACCTGGGCTACCGCCTGATCCAGCTCATCGTCTGGCTCGCCACCTGAGCCACGGGCCTGCTCACCTGCGGCGTTCCGGTTCGGAGCCGCACGCGGGCCGGGACTACAGTGGGCGCTCCCACGGGCTGTAGCGCAGTTTGGTTAGCGCACTTGACTGGGGGTCAAGGGGTCGGAGGTTCAAATCCTCTCAGCCCGACGTGGAAGACGAGGCCGGCCCTCC
>CAZUYW010000087.1:0-10692 GCA_964624775.1 uncultured Iamiaceae bacterium | reverse complement strand
GGCCCCACTCGAGCACCTTGGTGAGCAGGTTCGACGCCTGCTCGCAGGCCAGGTGGACGCCGCCGAGCTGGGCGACGGAGTCGTCGCCGTACTCGAAGAACACCCGCTCGTAGAGCTCCTCGGCGCGGCGCAGGCCGATGGTGGCGTCGATGGACTGGTCGCCGGAGATGTCCAGCTCGCCGACGAACTCGTCGATGAACAGGCGCCGCAGGCTCTTGGATGACCGCGAGTACCGGGCGAACAGGGCGCCCTTGACGACCTCGGGCAGGTTGACCAGGGCGAAGACCGGGCTGTCCAGGTTCGTGAAGTAGCGCCTCAGGATGTCGGCTTCCGAGGGGGTGAACTCCTCGGCCACGTACACGGTCACGAGCGGTGAGGCTAGAGGGTCAGCGGCCCGGCACCGCGGACCGCCCGAGCGCCCTGGTGGGGCCGGGTGCCCACCCTCAGACGGTGGCCCGACCGGTGGCCCGACCGTCGGCCAGGGCGGCGTCGAACTCGGCCCGGACGGCGGTGATCGCGCCCGGTTCGGCCCACAGGTCGACGACCGTGGCGGCCATGGCCTTGGCCCCGTCGAGCACGGCGCGGTCGCCCTCGGCGCCCCCGGCGTAGCGCACGAAGTCGGCGGTGTGGATGGCGACGTTGGGCGGGGACACCGCGATCATCGGGTGGATCGAGGGCACGAGGTGCGAGATGTTGCCCATGTCGGTGCTGCCGACGACCGATGCGAGGCTCCCCGGCTCCTGGAGGGTGCGGCCGGTGCGGGCGAGGTTGGCGCGATAGCGCTCGATCATGGGCCCGTTGTCGACCATGTCCGCGTAGGCGGGGTCGAGCCACACGTGCTCCATCGTGCAGCCCGCGGCCGCGGCACCGGCCTCGAGGCAGGCCAGCACCCGCTCCTTCAGCTTCTGCAGGCCCCGCACGCTCGGCGAGCGGACGTACCAGGTGGCCGCGGCGCGGGCGGGCACGACGTTGGCCGCCTCACCGGCCTCGGTGAAGATCCCGTGGATCCGCTCGTCGGGGCGGATGTGCTGGCGCAGGGCGGCCACGTTCACGTAGCCGAGCACGGCGGCGTCGAGCGCGTTGCGCCCGGCGTGGGGCGCGGCAGCCGCGTGGGAGGCCTTGCCGTGGTAGGTGACCTCCATGGTCTGGATGGCGATCGCGCCGAACCAGGCCAGGTCGAGGCCCGCGGGATGGACCATGAGGGCGGCATCGACGCCCTCGAAGGCGCCGCGCTCGGCGAGCAGGACCTTGCCGCCACCACCCTCCTCGGCCGGCGTGCCGATCACCACCAGGTTGCCGCCGAGCTCGGCGGCGACCGACGCGGCGGCGATGCCCGCGCCGGCGCCGGCGGTGCCGATCACGTTGTGCCCGCAGGCGTGACCGATGCCCGGCAGGGCGTCGTACTCGCACAGGACGGCGATGGTCGGGCCGTCCCCCGATCCGGCCCGGGCGACGAAGGCGGTGGGCAGGCCGCACGCGCCCCGCTCCACGTCGAGCCCGGCGTCGGCGAGCAGGCCGGTGAGCACGTCGTGGGCGTGGTGCTCCTCGTAGCCGAGCTCGGGGTGGGCGTGGATGTCGTGGGACGCGGCGAGGAGCGCATCGGCGTGGTCGTCGACCACGCGGTCCGTGCGGTCCTTCAGGGCATCGAGATCGGCCATGGCGGCAGGTTAGGGCGATCTGGGACGCTCGGCGCCGGGGCGATCGGTCAGGCCGGGCCGTGGCGCAGGACGATCTTGCCGAGCTGATCGCCGGCCTCGAGGCGGGCCAGGGCGGCCGGGTAGTCGGCCAGGTCGAAGATCTCGTCGACGGCGACGGGGAGGCCCTGGCCGACGAGGCGGACGACCTCGGCGAACTCGCCGTAGCCGCCCATGGTCGAGCCGATGATCTCGTGCTGCTTGAAGAACAGGCGCGGCAGGTTGACCTCGACGACCGGGCCCGACGTGCCGCCGCACACCACGAGCCGCCCGCCGGGGGTGAGGGCGCGCACGGACTGCTCCCAGGTGGCGGGGCCGACGCTCTCGACCACGACCTCGCACCGCACCGGCCAGTCCTCGTCGGAGGCGAACGCCCCGGCGGCGCCCAGCTCGATCGCCCGACGCCGCTTGGCCTCGTCGCGCGAGGTCACGTACACCTCGGCGCCCATCCGCACCGCGAGGGCGAGGGCGGCCATCGAGACGCCGCCCCCGATGCCCACCACGAGCACCCGCTCCCCCGCCGCGACGCGAGCCCGGCGCAGCATGCGGTACGCGGTGAGGGTCGCCAGCGGGAAGGCGGCGCACGCCTCCCAGCTCACGCCGTCGGGCTTGGGCACGATGTTGCGGGCCGGCACGGTCACGAGCTCACCATGGCCGCCCCAGCGCTGCTCCCCGAGGATCTCGAAGCCGGGGTACATGGGCGCGTCGTCGCCGTGGGCGATCACCATCTCGAGCGGTGACACGGCGGGGTTGATCACGACCTCGTCCCCCACGGAGACACCCATGACCGCCGAGCCGACGGACTCGACGATGCCGGCCACATCGCACCCGGGCACGTGGGGCAGCGTCGGGCGGGGCCGCCCACGGGTGACCCAGAGGTCCATGTGGTTCAGGGCCGAGGCGACCGGCGCCACCCGCACGTCGTCGGGGCCGACCGGCGGGTCGGCGATCTCGCCGTGGCGGTAGCCGCCGGGGGACTCGTCGAGGATCCAGGCCAACATGGCCGGCACGGTACCGGGTGATCAGACGACGCAGCGCAGGGCGTCGGGCTCCACCGTCACCACGATCTCCCGGGCGGTGCCGACGAGCTCGCCGTCGAGCCACACCGGGGTGGGACGGGGCCGCACGATGCGGTGCTCGGCGGATCGCTGCTCGGCGATGCCCGGGTGGGGCACGTGGGTGCCGCTCGGCAGGCGGCCCCGCGCCTTCCACCGGTCGTCGAGGGAGAGGTCGCCCTCGCAGCGATCGAGCAGGCCGTCGTTCGGGTGCGATCGCGGGGCGACGTCCCACGAGCCCAGCCACTGGGCGTTCATCACCGCCGTGACCGGCCCGCGCCACCAGCCGCCACGGGCCCAGGGCTCCCGCACGACGACGTGCGCCACGAACGCGTGCTCGACCCCGTCGAGCACGGCGATGCCGAGGTCGACGGGCAGCGTCATCGCGTCGGGGCCGCGGAGGCGGTCGACGTCGCCTCGGCCGCCCACGGTGCGGCACAGGTCGCCGCCGAGCAGGCCGAGCACGGGGAGCTCGCCGCCGCGGCCCCGAGCCTCCTCGACGAGGCGCCGGGCCTCGGCGTCGGTGCGCACGAGGGCCCCGTCGGAGGGCAGGGCGCCGGGCTCACCCCACGGCTCGCCCTTCCGGATCGTCACCCCACACCGTCCCGGTGGGACGGCGCGCCCGGGTCATCGCCGGTGCCGACCTCGGAGGACACGGCGATGATCCCGCGGAAGAGCTGGTCGGCGGCGACCCGGGCGGCCGACGCGGTGGCGGCGACCGGCGCCACCTCGCCGATCTGGCGCAGGAGATCGATGAGCGTCTTGACGTTGCGCACGAAGTCGCCGCCCGACAGGAGCTCGTCGCCCACCACGACGTCGAACGACTCCCCCGCGGCCCAGGCGTGGGCGAGCGGGAAGAACGTCGGGTCGGGCAGGCGGGTCTCGGGCAGGCCGGCGCGCTCCTCGTCGCGGGCGAGGCGCCGGGCCGCCTTGTCGATCGCGACGGCGCGGTCGCGCACCGCACCCGAGGGGTACCAGGGCGCCGGCGGGGCCTCCTTCGAGCGGTGCTCGTAGGTGAGGAGCGACACGAGCCCGGCGAGCGTCGGCGGGTCGACGTCGTCGAGCAGGCCCTCGGTCAGGACGATCGCGACCAGGAGGTCGCACTCGTGGAACAGGCGGGCGAGCACCCGGCCGCGCTCGGTCACGGTCCACCCGTCGACGAAGCCCCGCTTGGCGAGCAGCCCGTGGATGCGGTCGAAGCGCCGGGTCAGCGAGTTGGTGCGGTCGTCGATGCGCCGGTCGAGGTCGGCGAGCTGGTTCGTGAGGCGGTCCCGCTGGGCCGCGGCCTGCAGGTGGGCGCGCAGGTCGGGGCAGTCGGCGACGGGGAGGCTCGACGCTCGGGGCACCCCCGCGGCCGCGGCGACGGGCTCCTCGGCGGCCCGCCGACGCCGACCCGGGTCGAGCGTCCCGCTGGCATGGGTGCGGCGCAGCAGGGCGGACGTCTGGCGCTGGAAGATCCGGTTGCGGGGGTTGTAGGGCTCGGGCAGCTCGAGGCTCGCGAGCACCGGCGGTGGATCGTCGAAGTCCTCGGTGACCAGGCCGGACACGTGGCCGTCGACGTCGATCACCTGGAGCCGCAGGCCCCCCTTGCGCCACGACACCGAGAGCACCGCGTAGCGCTCGCCCCCGAACGGGATGACATCGCCGGGCACCAGCCGGGCGACCGCCTCCTCGATGGCGCGTCCGGCGGCGAGGCGGGCGGATCGCTCCAGCTCGCGCTCCGCGGCGCGCCGGTCCCGGTACTCCTCGATGTCGCCGCGCTCGCAGCGCGCCGCCTCGGTGGCGTCGGCCAGCATCGCCTCGCGCTGGGCCCGCCGGTGGACGAGCCGACCGAGGGAGCGATCGGCCTGGAACTGGGCGAACGACCGGCCGAGCAGCTCGTGGGCCCGCTCGCGGTCGTAGCGGGCCATGAGGTTGACGACCATGTTGTAGGTGGGCCGGAACGCCGAGCGCAGCACGAACTCGCGGCTCGCGGCGAGGGCGGCCACCTTGTCGAACCCGTACCAGGGCGACCACAGCACGAGGGCGTGACCGACGGGGTCGAGCCCGCGCCGCCCGGCCCGTCCGGTGAGCTGGGTGTACTGCGAGGGGGTGAGGTCCTCGTGGTGCTCGCCCGTGAACTTGGACAGGCTCTCGATCACCACCGAGCGGGCCGGCATGTTGATGCCGAGGGCGAGCGTCTCGGTGGCGAACACGACCTTCACCAGGCCCTCCACGAAGCAGGCTTCCACGGCCTCCTTGAACGGGGGCACCATCCCGGCGTGGTGGGCGGCGACCCCGGCCTCCAGCCCGGCGAGCCACCGGTCGTAGCCGAGGACGGCGAGGTCGTCGTCGACGAGGTGGGCCACGTGGTGCTCGGCGATGGCCCGGATGCGCCGGCGCTCGACGTCGGTCGTGAGGCGGAACCCCTCGTCGAGCACGGCCCGGGCGGCGTCGTCGCACGCGGCCCGACTGAAGATGAACACGATCGAGGGCAGGAGGTCGCTCTCGGCCAGGTGCTCGACCACCTCGGTGCGGCGCGGGGTGGCCCAGGGCTGGCGGCCCCGACGCTGGTACCGCAGGTGCTTGGGCCCGTCGGTCACCTGGGTGTCGAACCGGATGCCCTCGGGGTTGGGCCGCCCGCCGACGAGCGTGGGGAGCTGGACGAGCGCGTCGTTGGCCTTGTCGTAGACGAGGAAGTGGTTGATCAGCTCCACCGGTCGCTCGTGCTCGACCACCGTCTCGGTGCGCCCGCGCGCCGCGGTCAGCCAGCCGGCGAGCTCGTCGGCGTTGGACACCGTGGCGGACAGGCACACGAAGCGCACCGCGGCCGGCGCGTGCACGATGACCTCCTCCCACACCGGCCCGCGGTAGGTGTCCTGGAGGTAGTGGACCTCGTCGAGGATCACCCACGACAGCCGATCGAGCGCCGTCGAGCCGGCGTAGATCATGTTCCGCAGCACCTCGGTGGTCATCACGACCACGTCGGCGTCGGGGTTCACGGCGTTGTCACCGGTGAGCAGGCCCACGCGGGCCGCGCCGTGACGGCGCACCAGATCGGCGTACTTCTGGTTCGACAGCGCCTTGATGGGGGTCGTGTAGAACGCGCGCGCACCCGCCTCGATGGCTCGCGCGACGGCGTGCTCGGCCACGACGGTCTTGCCCGACCCGGTCGGCGCGGCCACCAGCACGTTGTGCCCGGCGTCGACCGCGGCGAGCGCCTGGAGCTGGAAGGGGTCGAGGGTGAAGGGCTGCTCGCTCACCGCCGGCTCAGGCCGCCGCTTCGGCCTTGGCCCGCCGCCGGGCGACGACGCGACCGATGAGGATCGAGACCTCGTAGAAGACGCACATCGGGATCGCCAGTGCGAAGAGGCTGATCGGATCGGCGCTCGGGGTGATGACGGCCGCGACCACGAAGATGATCACGATGGCGAAGCGCCGGAACGACGACAGCTGCTTGGGGCTCACGAGCCCGATCAGCTGCAGGAAGACCAGCACGATCGGGAACTGGAAGCCCAGCCCGAAGGCCAGCATCATGTACACGATCAACAGCAGGTACTTCTGGGGCGAGTACTGGTAGTAGACGTTGTCGCCGCCGAGGGACTGCAGGAACTTGAGCGCCTCGGGCAGCGTGTAGAACGCGATCAGGGCGCCCAGAAGAAACAGCACGGTGGCCGAGATCACGAAGGCGAGCGCGTAGCGGCGCTCGTGCTTGTGGAGACCCGGCGAGATGAAGCCCCAGAGCTGCCACAGCAGGTACGGCATGGTGATGGCGATGCCGAGGTAGGCGGACATCTTCACGCGGAGCATGAAGATCTCGAGCGGGTCGAGCGAGAGCAGCTTGTCCGCCACGTTGGGGTTCTTGGAGAGCTCCTTCAGGGGCCCCATCAAGATGTCGAACACCCAGGGGTAGAGGATCCAGCCGACCGCGGCCCCGATGGCGATGGCGATCGCACTGCGGATCAGGCGGGTGCGGAGCTCCATGAGGTGCTCCATGAGGGACATGTGCCCCCCGAGATCGGACGCGGTGTCGACCGTGGCCACGAGCGGTGCCGGGCCTCAGCCCGCGGCGCGATCGGCAGGATCGATCGCCGGGCGGTCATCGGCGCCCGGCGTCGGCGCGGCACCGGTCTCGGGGGCCTCGGTGGCGGAGGCCTCGATCAGGCCCCCGGCCGCAGCGCCGGTGTTGCGGGCGACGATCTCGGTGACGTCGGCCTCGGCGGGGGTGGCGGCCAGCGCCGGGCCGCCGGGCGAGACGGGCTTGGCCGGTTCGTCCTCGGTGAGGGTGTCCATGGCGTTGCGCATCTCGGCCTGGAACCCGGCCGACACCTTGCGGATCTCGGCCATCACGTTGCCGAACGTGCGCATCGCCTTGGGCAGCTGATCGGGACCGAGCACGATCAGGGCCACGACGATGATCACCAGGATCTCGGGACCACCGACGTTGAACATCGGGGCGAGCCTACCGGGGCGGGTGGCGGTCCACGGAAGCGCGGACCCGTCGGGTCTCGACGCGCACCGGGATGAGGGCGTGCTCCACCCCGCGGAACCGCCGCTGCGCGCTCCGGGCGGCGTCGGTCGCCTCGGCGAGGCGCCGGGCGAGCACGGCCGCGCCCGCGGCGCCGACGAGCAGCACGAGCGAGGGGGCGATCCAGGTGAGGTCCACGAGGCGAGAGCCTAGTGCGATGTGTCGCGTTTGGCGCCCGCGTTCAGCGGGAGATCATCTTGTGCAGCGTGTCCATCCACCCGTCGGACTCGAGCAGGGTGTGGAAGTCGAGCAGATCGTCGTGGTCGATCGGGTCGCCGGTGTGGGTCTCGGCCAGCTCGGCCGGCAGGGACCAGGTCACGAGGCGCACCCCGGAGGTGACGAGCAGCTCCACGATGCGGGGCTCGGCGGCCTTCACCGCCACCAGGCCGCACTGCGGGCAGGCGAAGGAGTACGTGCCCGAGTTGTCGTCGCGGCAGACCCGCACCGTCACGTCGCGCGACGTGAGCTCCACGTCGCCGCACTCTCCACAGCTCGCCCGGATGGTGGCCATTCGTTCCTGCCTTCGTTCACTGACGCCCGATCCATCGGCCGTCGTGTCCGGTTCTTGAGGGAGACGCCGCTTTGGCGCCGGAGACGGGACGTTCGACCCTGGGGGCCGTGATCGGCCACGATGGGCGCCGTGGCCCCCCTCCTCCCCCGCCTGCGCCCCTCGCCCATCGGGTTCGCCCACCGCGGCGCCCGGGCCCACGCCCCCGAGAACACCCTGGAGGCGTTCGAGCTGGCCCTGCGCCTGGGCGCCAACGGCCTGGAGAGCGATGTGTGGCTCACCGCCGACGGCGTGCCGGTCCTCGATCACGACGGCGTGCTCGGCGGGGTGATCCGGCGGCGACGCATCCGTGACGTGCCCCGCGCCGATCTGCCCCCGCACATCCCGTCGCTCGCCGAGCTGTTCGCGGCGTTCGGCACCGACTTCGAGCTCTCGCTCGACGTGAAGGATCCGGCGGCCGGCGCACCCACCGTCGAGGTCGCCATGGCGGCCGACCCGACCATGCCGGACCGCCTGTGGCTGTGCCACGACGATCTCGACCTGCTGGTGTCGTGGCGCGAGGTGTCCCCGCACGTCCGCCTGGTGGACTCGACCCGCCTGGCCAAGGTCCGCCAGGGGCCCGAGCGCCTGGCCGCCGCCCTGCGGGAGCGGTCGATCGATGCGGTGAACCTGCACCACAGCGACTGGTCGGGCGGCCTGGTCACCTTGTTCCACCGCTTCGGGGTGGTCGCGTTCGGCTGGGACGCGCAGTACGACCGGATCCTCGACGGCCTGCTGCGGATGGGGATCGACGGCGTCTTCTCCGATCACGTGGACCGGATGACCGACGCGCTCGTCCGCGACGCCGCCCAGCGGGACGGCGCCGCGGGCTGAGTCAGCTCAGGCGACGTCCCAGGTGGGACGGCTGTGCAGCAGGGCGCGCAGATCGCCGGGGCCCGAGCGCTCCTGGGCCGAGGCGAGCTGCTGGTTGGCCAGCGTGCCGTAGTCGGGGCGCTCGACGGCACGGAACACGCCGATCGGGGTGGGCTCGTGCGGGCCGGTGGACAGCCGCGACAGCTGGAAGGCCAGGCCGGGGTCGGTGCGGGCCTCGTCGTGCACGAGGATGGCGTCCTCGCCGACGTCGGCGACCTCGACGATCCGGGCCCGACCCTGCGGGTCGGCGACGATGCCGTGCTGGCCCTCGGCGCCGAAGCGGATCGGCTCGCCGTGGACCAGCGGGATCAGCATCTCGTCGCGGGCGGCGCGCCCGGTGATCGACTCGAACGCCCCGTCGTTGAACACGTTGCAGTTCTGGAAGATCTCCACGAACGCCGACCCACGGTGCTCGCGGGCCCGACGGAACATCGCCATCATGTGCTTGCGGTCCATGTCGTGGGTGCGGGCCACGAAGCTCGCCTCCGCGCCCAGCGCCAGGCTGACCGGGTTGAACGGCTGGTCGAGCGAGCCGAACGGGGTCGACTTGGTGACCTTGCCGACCTCGCTCGTGGGCGAGTACTGCCCCTTGGTGAGCCCGTAGATCTGGTTGTTGAACATCAGGATCGTGAGGTTCACGTTGCGGCGCAGCGCGTGGATGAGGTGGTTGCCGCCGATCGACAACATGTCGCCGTCGCCGCCCACGACCCACACGTCGAGGTCGTCGCGGGCCATGGCCAGGCCGGTGGCGATCGCCGGGGCCCGGCCGTGGATCGAGTGCATCCCGTAGGTGTTCATGTAGTACGGGAAGCGGGCGGCGCACCCGATGCCCGACACGAACACGGTGTTCTCGGGGGTCCCGCCCAGCTCGGGCATGACCATCTGCACGGCCTTGAGGATCGAGTAGTCCCCGCAGCCAGGGCACCAGCGGACCTCCTGGTCGCTGGCCCAGTCCTTCGGTGAGGTGGCGAGGTCGGTCATGCGTCGAGCTCCTTCAGGAAGGCCGCCTCGAGTTCGCCGGCGGTGAACGGGGCGCCCTGGACCTTGGTGATCGACCGGGCGTCGACGAGGTACTCGGCCCGCAGGAGGCGTGACAGCTGGCCGAGGTTCATCTCGGGCACGACCACCTTCGGGTACTTGGCGAGCAGCTCGCCCAGGTTGGCGGGGAACGGGTTGAGGTGCACCAGCTGGATGTGGGCCACCTTGTGGCCACGGCGACGGCAGCGGTTCATGGCACCGTCGATCGCGCCCCACGTGGAGCCCCAGCCCACGACGAGCAGCTCCGCGTCGTCGGCGTCACCGGTCACGGTGGCCGGCGGGATGTCCCGGGCGATGCCGGCGATCTTGTCGGCGCGCAGGTGGACCATCCGCTCGTGGTTGGCGGGGTCGTAGCTGATGTTGCCCGAGCCGTCGGCCTTCTCGATGCCGCCGATGCGGTGCTCGAGGCCCGGCGTGCCCGGCACGGCCCACGGTCGGGCGAGGGTGCTCGGGTCGCGCAGGTAGGGCCAGAACACGTCGTTGCCGTCGGCGTCGACGTGGTTGGGCTCGGTGGCGAACTCCACCGAGATGTCGGGCAGCTCGTGGGGCTCGGGGAGCCGCCAGGGCTCCGAGCCGTTGGCGAGGTAGCCGTCGGAGAGCAGCAGCACCGGCGTGCGGTACTTGAGGGCGATGCGGGCCGCCTCGATGGCGGCGTCGAAGCACCCGGCCGCGCTGTAGGGCGCCACGATCGGGATCGGGGACTCGCCGTGCCGGCCGTACATGGCCTGGAGCAGATCGGCCTGCTCGGTCTTGGTGGGCAGGCCCGTCGAGGGACCGCCGCGCTGGATGTCGACGATGATCAGCGGGAGCTCGAGGCTGACCGCCAGGCCCATCGTCTCGGACTTGAGGGCCAGGCCCGGGCCGCTGGTGGTGGTCACCGCGAGGTGGCCGCCGAACGCGGCGCCCAGCGCCGAGCCGATGCCGGCGATCTCGTCCTCGGCCTGCAGGGTGCGCACGCCGAAGTTCTTGTGCTTGGAG
>CAZUYW010000086.1:6747-10704 GCA_964624775.1 uncultured Iamiaceae bacterium | reverse complement strand
GCTCACCGGCGCCCTCGCCGCCGTGCCCGGCGTGGCCGCCGTGCGCGGTGCCGGCCTGCTCGTGGCGGCCGAGCTGGCGCCCGGGATCGCGTCCAAGCCCGTCGCCGACGAAGCCCTGACCCGCGGCCTCGTGGTCAACGCCGTCACCCCCACCGCCCTGCGGCTCGCCCCGTCCCTGCTCGTCACCGACGAGGAGATCGACGAGGCGGTCCAGATCCTGGCCGGCGTGCTCGCCGACCAGCCCGTCCCCGAGGAAGCCCCATGACCCGCCACCTGCTCGAGATCGACGATCTGTCCCCCGCGGAGCTCGCCGCGGTCCTCGACCGCTGCGCCGAGCACGAGCCGGCCCGCGTGCTGGAGGGGCTCGGCGCCGCGCTCATCTTCGAGAAGCCCTCGAACCGCACGCGCAACTCCACCGAGATGGCGGTCGTGCAGCTCGGTGCCCACCCGATCTACCTGCGGGCCGAGGAGGTCGACATCGACGGTCGCGAGTCCGCCGAGGACGTCGCCCGCACCCTCGCCTGCTACCACAGCGTGATCGCGGCGCGGGTGTTCGACCACGGTGTGCTCGAGCGGATGGCCGCCACCGTGTCGATCCCGGTCGTGAACCTCCTGTCGGATCGCAGCCACCCGCTGCAGGCCATCGCCGACCTGCTCACGATCCGGGACGAGTTCGGCGGGTTCGCCGGTCGCACCGTCACCTGGGTCGGCGACTACTCGAACGTGGCCCGGTCGCTCGCCCTCGCCTCGGCGATGGTGGGCATGGGCATCCGGTTCGCCTGCCCCGACGGCTACCAGCCGTCGCCCGCCGACCTGGCCCGCCTGGCCGACCTCGGCGCCCCGGTCGTGGAGTGCTGCGACGAGCCCAAGGCGGTGGTCGAGGGCGCCGACGTGGTGGTCACCGACGCCTGGTACTCGATGGGCCAGGAGGTCGAGGCCGCGCTGCGCAAGCCGATCTTCGAACCATTCCGGGTCGATGGCCTCCTCATGGACCTCGCCGGGCCCGACGCGATCTTCCTGCACTGCCTCCCCGCCCACCGGGGCGAGGAGGTCACCGACGATGTGCTCGACGGGCCCCGCTCCCGGGTGTGGCCCGAGGCCCAGAACCGCCTGCCCGCGGCCCGAGGCGCCATCGAGTGGCTCGTCACCCACAACCGGGTCGAGTCGTGAGCGAGCCCCAACGCCTGTCCAAGGTCGCCCGCCAGCACCTGGTGGCCAAGCTGCTCGCGTCCCACGCCGTCACCAGCCAGGAGCAGCTCGTGGGCCTCCTGGCGGGGGAGCACGTGGCCGCCACCCAGGCCACGGTCAGCCGCGACCTCGACGACCTCGGCGCCATCAAGGTGCGCGGCGCGGGTGGCGATCCGATCTACGCGATCCCCGAGCTGCCCAAGGACCAGCGGGCGCCCGACGACCACCTCCGGCGGGTCTTCGGCGACTGGGTCGTGGAGGTGGCGCACTCGGCGAACATCGTCGTGCTGCGCACGCCCCCCGGGTCGGCCCACGTGGTCGGCTCCGCCCTCGACCGCTCGGGCCTGCCCGAGGTGATCGGCACCGTCGCCGGCGACGACACCCTGCTCGTCGTGGTGGCCGACGGGCTCTCGGGGGCCGAGGTGGCCGATTCCCTCCGGGATCTCGCAGGCCTGTGACCTGCGGGTTCCCGACCGACCCGTCCGACGTAGTACGAACCTGATGACCGAGCCCCTCCGGGGGCGACCAGAAAGAGGAACCAACGTGGCGAAGCGCGTCGTCCTGGCCTACAGCGGGGGGCTCGACACCTCCGTGGCCGTGCGCTGGATGATCGAGGAGCTGGGCGTGGAGGTCGTCGCCCTGGCGGTCGACGTCGGCCAGGCCTCCGACGACTGGGACGTGGTGCGCGAGCGCGCCCGGGCCGCCGGTGCGGTCGAGGCGATCGTGGTCGACGCCCGCCAGGAGTTCGCCGAGGACTTCGTGCTCCCGGCCCTCAAGGCCAACGCCATGTACGAGGGGCGCTACCCGCTCGTGTCGGCGCTGTCGCGGCCCGTGATCGTGAAGCACCTCGTGGAGGCCGCCCGCCGCACGGGCGCCCAGGCCGTCGCCCACGGCTGCACCGGCAAGGGCAACGACCAGGTGCGCTTCGAGGTGTCCACCCGCGCCCTCGCCCCCGACCTCGACGTGATCGCACCGGTGCGCGGGTGGGGCATGACCCGCGAGGACTCGATCCACTACGCCTACGACCACAACATCCCGATCCAGGCGACGAAGGAGAAGGTGTACTCCATCGACGACAACCTCTGGGGCCGGGCCATCGAGTGCGGTGAGATGGAGGACCCCTGGGCGGTGCCGCCCCAGGGCGTGTGGCTGCTCACCAAGCACACCGAGACCGAGCCGCGCGATGTGGTGATCGGCTTCGAGCAGGGCATGCCGGTGTCGGTCGACGGCGAGCGCCTCGGCATGCTCGAGGTCATCGAGCGGCTGAACGCCATCGTCGGCGCCTACGGCTGGGGCCGGATCGACATGGTCGAGAACCGGCGGGTCGGCATCAAGAGCCGCGAGACCTACGAGTGCCCCGCGGCCCTCGCCCTGATCCTCGCCCACAAGGACCTCGAGTCGATCTGCCTCGAGCGCGACCTCGATCGCGAGAAGGCCCGCATCGAGCCCCGCTACGCGGAGCTCATCTACGACGGGCTGTGGTTCAGCCCGCTCAAGGAGTCGTTCGACGCGTTCATCGACAAGAGCCAGGAGTTCGTCACCGGCGAGGTGCGGCTGCGGCTCAGCCCCGATTCGTGCGTGGTGACCGGGCGGCGCAGCGAGCACTCCCTGTACGACTACGAGCTGGCCACCTACGACGCCGCCGACACCTTCCGGCACGAGGACTCCGCCGGGTTCGTGCGGCTGTGGGGCCTGGGCATCGAGACCTGGTCGGCCCGCCAGGCCTCCAAGCGGGGCTGAGGTGACCGTCGACGGCGGTGACGCCGACCCGCACGGTGACGCCGACGGCCGGACGCTGTGGCACGGTCGCTTCGCCGGCGGCCCCGCCGAGGAGCTCCTCGCCTACACGGTGAGCCTGCCCTACGACCAGCGCCTCGCCGCCGACGACATCGCCGGCTCGCGCGCGCACGTGCGCGGCCTGGTGCGGGGCGGCATCCTCGACGGCGACGAGGCCGCATCGGTGCTCGCCGCCCTCGACGTGGTCGAGGAGGAGCTCGCCGCCGGCTCGTTCACGTTCGTGCCGAGCGACGAGGACATCCACACCGCGGTCGAGCGCCGGGTCACCGAGCTGGCCGGAGCCGCGGGCGCCAAGCTCCACACGGGCCGCAGTCGCAACGACCAGGTGGCCACCGACCTGCGGCTCTACACCAAGCGCGCCCTCCTCGAGGTGGCCGAGCGGGTGCTGGCCCTGCAAGGGGTGCTGCTCGATCGGGCACGCGAGGCGGGCGACGCCTACCTGCCCGGCTACACGCACCTCCAGCGGGCCCAGCCGGTGCTGCTCGCCCACCACCTGCTGGCCCACGGGTGGGCGCTGGCTCGCGACGTCGACCGCCTGCTCGCCACCCGGGCTCGCGCCGACGTGTCCCCGCTCGGTGCCGGGGCCCTGGCCGGCAGCTCGCTGCCCCTCGACCCGTCGGGCACCGCCGCCGACCTCGGCTTCGCCGCCGTGTTCGACAACTCGCTCGATGCCGTGAGCGACCGCGACTTCGTGGCCGAGGCCCTCTTCGACCTCGCCCTGCTCGGCGTGCACCTCTCCCGCATCGGCGAGGAGGTCGTCCTGTGGTCCACCGACGAGTTCGGGTTCTTGCACCTCGACGATGCCTACGCCACGGGCAGCTCGATGCTCCCGCAGAAGAAGAACCCCGACATCGCCGAGCTGGCCCGGGGCCGGTCGGGTCGCCTGATCGGCCACCTCACCGGCATCCTCGCCACGCTGAAGGGCCTGCCGCTCGCCTACAACCGCGACCTCCAGGAGGACAAGGAGCCCCT
>CAZUYW010000086.1:0-6647 GCA_964624775.1 uncultured Iamiaceae bacterium | reverse complement strand
TGAAGGGCCTGCCGCTCGCCTACAACCGCGACCTCCAGGAGGACAAGGAGCCCCTGTTCGACGCGGTCGACCAGATCGTCCTCGCCCTCGGTGCGGTGGGCGGCCTACTGGCGTCGTCGACGTTCGACACCGCGGCCATGGCGAGCGCGGCTGACTCGCCCTACGCCGCCGCCACCGACCTGGCCGAGTTCCTGGTCGAGGGCGGCCTCCCGTTCCGCGACGCCCACGCCGTGGTGGGCGAGATCGTGCGCACCGCGCTCGACGGCGGGGGCACCATGGCCGAGCTCGTGGCCGCGCACCCCCAGCTGGGCGAGCCCGCGGTCGCGCTCCTGGCGCCCGGCGTGTCCGTGACCCGTCGCACCACGCGCGGCGGCGCCGGGCCCGGCCCCGTCGCCGAGCAGCTGGCCCGCTTCGAGGCGCGGCTCGGCACCGACCAGGCCCGCGTCGCCGATGCCTGACGCCGCCCCCTGGCCCCACCGGGAGGCGATCGCCGTCCGGTACCAGGAGGTCGACCTCCAGAACGTCGTGTTCAACGCGCACTACCTCGGGTTCTGCGACGTCGCCTGCGCGGCCTGGCTCCGGGAGGCCATCGGCTGGACCGGCGTCGGCGACGACATCGACTGGATGCTCGTGAAGGCGACGATCGAGTGGCAGGGCTCGGCCACCTACGGCGACGTCCTCGACGTCGACTGCGGCATCGCCCGCTGGGGGAACACCTCGTTCGACGTGGCCTACCGCGGGACGGTCGGGGACCGCCCGGTGTTCACCGCGACCATCACCTACGTGTGCGTCGTGCCCGGCACCAAGGACACCACGCCGGTGCCCGATCGGATGCGCGACCACCTCGCCGAGGTGCCCGGCCCGAGCGACGGGGGACCGTAGGCTCGGGCGGTCATGCTCGAGCTCGCCAACCCCGTCCAGGCCTACGCGTGGGGCCGCACCGACGGCCTCGCCGCCCTCCTGGACACCCCGCCCACCGGCGGGCCCGAGGCCGAGCTCTGGGTGGGCACCCACCCCCTGGCGCCGTCGGTGGTGGTGGGCGATCCCGAGGGTCGCACCCTGGCCGAGCTGATGGAGGCCGATCCGGCCCGGTGGCTTGGCGCCGAGCTCGCCGAGCGCGGCGCCCGAGCGCTGCCGTTCCTGCTCAAGGTCCTCGCCATCGGCGAGCCGCTCTCCCTGCAGGCCCATCCGTCCGCGGCGGAGGCGGCGGCGGGCTTCGCCCGCGAGGAGGCCGCCGGCATCGCCCGCGACGCGCCAACGCGCACCTACCGCGACCCGAACCCGAAGCCCGAGGCGCTCGTCGCCCTCGTGCCCACCACCGCGCTCTGCGGGTTCCGGGCACCGGCCGAGGCGGCCGCGCTCGTCGGCCTCCTCGACGACCCGGTGCTGGCGCCCCTCGTCGCCCTGCTGGACGACGGCGCCGTCGGGGCCGCCGAGCGCCTGCGGGCGGGCCTGTCCTGGCTGTTGCACCTGGACGCCGGGGATCGTGCGGCGGTGGGCGCGGCGGCCGCTCGGCCCCGTCCCGCCCCTGACCGGCCCGACCTCCCCGCCGACGCTCCAGCCGCCCTCGGGTGGGTGCGGCGCCTCGCCGCCGCCCATCCCGGCGATCCGGGCTGCGTGGCCGCCCTGCTGCTCAACCTGGTCCACCTCGCGCCGGGCACCGCCGTGCACCTGCCCGCAGGCAACCTGCACGCGTACCTCGACGGTGCCGGCGTGGAGATCATGGCCGCCTCGGACAACGTCCTGCGCGGGGGCCTCACCCCCAAGCACATCGACATCGAGGAGCTGCTCCGCGTCCTGCGCTTCGAGGCCGGCGTGCCGTCGGCCCCGACGCCCGCCGCCGCGGGGGCGGGGGTCGAGGCGTACGACGCGGGGGAGGCGGCGTTCGGCCTGGCGCGGGTGGCGGTGGGTGCCGCCCCGGTCACCATCGAGCCCTCGGCGCCGAGCCTCCTGCTCCCCACCGGTGGCCCGGTGGTGCTCCACCAGGCCGGCACAGACCTCGTGCTCGATCACGGGCGGGCCGCGTTCGTGGCGCCCGGCGAAGCGCCGATCGCGGTGACCGCCGCCGACGGCCGCGCCGGCGTGGCCCTGTGGTGGGCCACCACGGGCGCCGGACTGCCCCGCCCGTGACCACCGCGGCGCCGGTCTCGCCGGAGGTGCTGGCGGGGAACCCCGTGGTCGTGGCCCCCACGCTGCTGAACAAGGTCCTCGTGCACGGCGCCCGTTCCGGGCGGGTCGTCGAGGTCGAGGCCTACCGCGGCGCCGACGATCCGGCCAGCCACGCGGCGCGCGGGCGCACGGCCCGCAACGCCTCGATGTTCGGCCGCCCCGGCCTGCTGTACGTGTACTTCACCTACGGGATGCACTGGTGCGCCAACGTCGTCGCCCACGAGGCCGACGTGCCCGGCGCGGTCCTGATCCGCGCGCTGGCCCCGGTGGCCGGCGTCGACGCGATGTGGGCGGACCGGCCGGCGGCCCGACGTCTCGCCGACCTCGCCAACGGGCCGGCCAAGGCCTGCCAGGCCCTGGCGCTGGACGGCACCAGCGACGGCGCGGACCTCACGGACCCGGCGTCGCCCGTGCGCCTGGTCGACGACGGCACGCCGCCGCCGCACCAGCCGGCGATCGGCACCCGCATCGGGGTCTCCGCGGCGGCCGACCGCCCCTGGCGCTTCGCGGTCGCCGGCGACCCCCACGTGTCGAGGCCCTGGCCGTGGTGAGCGAGCTGGTGCCCCTCGACCCCGCCGCGCTCGGGCCGAGCGACGACCTCGCCGTCGCCGTCGCCCAGCTCGGCGCCGCGCTGGTGGCCGAGGACCTGCCGACGCAGCACCGCGACGACGTCGTCACCTTCGTCACCGCCCACCCCGACGCTGCGCTCCGGAGCTGCGTCGAGGGCCACCTCACCGGGTCGGCGCTGGTGGTCGACGCCGAGGCGGGGGCGACGTTGCTCCTCCTCCATGCCAAGCTCGGCCGGTGGTTCCAGCCCGGCGGTCACGCCGACGGCGACACCAACCTGGCCGCGGTCGCGTGGCGCGAGGCCACCGAGGAGACCGGCATCGCCGATCTGGTGGTGCACGCCCCGGCGATCGACGTCGACATCCACGAGGTGGATCCGCCCGGCGAGCCCGCGCACCTGCACCTGGACACGCGGTTCCTGGTGGTGGCGCCGCCCGGCGCGGTGGAGCAGACGAACCACGAGTCCCTGGGCGCCCGGTGGGTGCGCCTCGAGGATCTCGACGCCCTCGAGCCGCCGATCGACGACAGCACGCGCCGCCTGGTGCGGGTGGGCCTGGCGGCCGCGGCCCGGCTGGTGGGCGGGGCCGGCTAGGTCAGCCGATGTCGCCGGGGGTGGCGCACGACGGGATGTCGTTCACCTGGGTGAAGATCTCGATCGTCTTGTCGACCGAGTCGCCGAGGGGCGACACGCTCACCAGGAACCGCTCGGTGGGGTCCTCGCGGAGGCGCTTGGTGAAGTCGCGGCGGTCCTCGAGGTAGGTCCGCCAGTCCTTCAGCCAGCCCTTCATGGACACAGCCGCCCCACCCTGCTTCGGAGCGTCGGCCTCGATGTCGTCGAGCATGTCGTCGAGGATGGCGGTGACGGTGTCGACCTGGTCGGCGCGGACCTCGGGGTCCTTGATCGTGACCGGGCTCGGCAGCTCGTCGATCTGGTCGAGGGCCGCCTTGCACCGGGTCTCCAGCGAGGCGGCGTAGGTGCGGTCGGTGAGGCGGTCCGGGTTCGCCTTCTTCGGCGCGCCCGAGAAGATCCACAACCAGAACAGGGCGATGGCGACGACGGCGACGACCGCGGCGACCCGCCCGATGCTCCAGCGCATGGCCAGCGGCGCGTCGGGCTCGGGCTCGACGTGCGGTGCAGCAGGGCCGGGCATGGGTCCAGCCTCGCCCAGCCGCGCCGCCGTGGTCCAACCCGCGGGCCCGGCGCGGCGGGCGAACCGGCTGGCGGAGCCCCCGCCCCGCGGGTGACGATGGGCAGATGACCGACGCAGGGGTGCTCGCCGACCTGGAGGCCCGCGGGCTGGTGCACGACTGCACCGACCGCGACGGCCTCGCCGCCCGCCTCGCCGAGGGGCCGATCACGCTCTACTACGGCTGCGATCCCACCGCCGACAGCCTCCACGTCGGCAACCTGATCGGCCTGCTCGTGCTGCGCCGCTTCCAGGAGGCCGGGCACCGCCCGATCGCCCTCGCCGGCGGGGCCACGGGCATGGTCGGGGACCCGAGCGGGCGCTCCGAGGAGCGCAACCTGCTCGACGAGGCGACCCTCGCCGCCAACGTGGCCGCCATCAAGGGCCAGATCGCCCGCGTCGTCGACCTGTCGGGCGGCCCCGACGGCGGGTTCCTGGTCGACAACCGGGACTGGACCGGCCAGGTCCGCCTGCTCGACTTCCTGCGCGACGTGGGCAAGCACGTCACCGTGAACACGATGCTGGCCCGTGAGTCGGTGAAGAACCGCCTGGCCTCCGAGCACGGGATCTCGTTCACCGAGTTCAGCTACATGCTCCTCCAGGCCCACGACTACCTGCGCCTCGAGGAGGCCCACGGCTGCCAGCTCCAGATCGGCGGCTCGGACCAGTGGGGCAACATCTTGGGCGGGGTCGACCTGATCCGCCGGGTGCACGGCCGACCGGCCTGGGCCCTGGCGTGGCCGCTGCTCACCGCCCCCGACGGCACCAAGCTGGGCAAGACCACCGGCGCCCGCATCTGGCTCGACCCGGCCCGCACGTCGCCGTACCAGTTCTTCCAGCACTGGATGGCCACCGACGATCGCCAGGTCCGCCAGTTCCTCGCGCAGTTCACGCTCCTGCCCATGACCGAGGTCGATGCCCTGGCCCTCGCCCACGAGGCCGAGCCGGGCGCCCGCATGGCCCAGCGCCGCCTGGCGGTCGAGGCCACCACCCTCGTGCACGGCCCCGAGGCGGCGAGGGCAGCCGAGGCCGCGTCGGCCATCTTGTTCGGCGCCCCGCTCGACGGCGTCGACGCCGCGACCCTCGAGGTGGTGGCCGCCGAGGTGCCCACGACCACCGTGACCCGGGCCGAGCTCGACGCCGGCCTCGACCTCGCCGATCTCATGGCCCGCGACGGCCTGCTCACCGCATCCAAGGGCGAGGCCCGCCGGGCGCTCACCCAGGGCGGGGTCTACGTCAACGGCGAGCGGGTGGGCGAGGGCGCCACCGTCGGGCCGGACGACGTGCTCGCCGGCGCCTACGTGGTGCTGCGCAGGGGGAAGAAGGCCTGGGCCATCGCCCGCTGCACGGCCTGAGGGTGCGCCGGCGGGGGTGAGACCGATGACACACCGTCCCGATTTGGACGGTGACCAGCGGGTTGCCTAGGTTGTCTCTCCGTTGCCCCCCAGGAGATCGGGCAGGCCCGTCAGCCCCGAGTTGACAGGATCCGCCGAACTCCCTAAGGTAACAACCCGCCCCAGACAGCCGGCACGGCCGGCGTCGACGGCACCGGCAGCAACGGAATCCACCGGGTTCCGCCTGCCCAGCGGCTGCTCCTCGGAGCGGCGAGCGCACCTTGAGAACGGAATAGAGGACGAAAAAGCAAATGCGGGCGTCCGCTGTCGATCTTCGGATCTCCAGCGGCCGTTTGAAATAACATTTATGCACTAAGGACAACAACCACGTCTAGTGGTTGTCCTGGTGCCAGTCACCGAGAGGTTCAGGCCTCGAGGTGGCTCTCCGATTTGACGAGGGTCCACCAGCTTGCTGGCGGGCCTTCTGATGATCTCGATGGAGAGTTTGATCCTGGCTCAGGACGAACGCTGGCGGCGTGCCTAACACATGCAAGTCGAACGAGGTCCATCGTGTGGCAACACACGTGAAGACCTAGTGGCGAACGGGTGAGTAACACGTGAGGAACCTGCCCCGAAGACCGGGATAACTCTTCGAAAGGAGAGCTAATACCGGATACCCCCACCTGGCCGCATGGCCGGGTGAGGAAATGGATTCCGCTTCGGGAGGGCCTCGCGGCCTATCAGCTTGTTGGTGGGGTAACGGCCCACCAAGGCATCGACGGGTAGCTGGTCTGAGAGGACGATCAGCCACACTGGGACTGAGACACGGCCCAGACTCCTACGGGAGGCAGCAGTGGGGAATCTTGCGCAATGGGCGAAAGCCTGACGCAGCAACGCCGCGTGGGGGATGAAGGCTTTCGGGTTGTAAACCCCTTTCAGCAGGGACGAATCAAGACGGTACCTGCAGAAGAAGCCCCGGCTAACTACGTGCCAGCAGCCGCGGTAACACGTAGGGGGCAAGCGTTGTCCGGATTTATTGGGCGTAAAGAGCTCGTAGGTGGCTGAGTAAGTCGGGTGTCAAATCTTCAGGCTCAACCTGGAGCTCCACCCGATACTGCTCTGGCTAGAGTCCGGTAGGGGAGCGTGGAATTCCTGGTGTAGCGGTGAAATGCGCAGATATCAGGAGGAACACCAGCGGCGAAGGCGGCGCTCTGGGCCGGTACTGACACTGAGGAGCGAAAGCGTGGGTAGCAAACAGGATTAGATACCCTGGTAGTCCACGCCGTAAACGTTGGGCACTAGGTGTGGGGTCTATTCAACGGACTCCGTGCCGTCGCTAACGCATTAAGTGCCCCGCCTGGGGAGTACGGCCGCAAGGCTAAAACTCAAA
>CAZUYW010000085.1:0-10707 GCA_964624775.1 uncultured Iamiaceae bacterium | reverse complement strand
AAGATCACCCATGGGCGGGGATCGTAGGAGAAAACTGGAACACGTTGCAGTTTGGATCGGGCTCAGTCCGGCCCGGTGGCGGGTGCGGCCCTCCTGCGCGTGGGCCCAGCGGGGACCTTGCGGCGCCGGGTCCACGCGAGCGGCCGCGGGGCTCGCGGCGCTGAACTGGAACACGTTCTACTAAGGTCCGGCCGTTCGGCCCTTCTCCCGAGGAGTACCCCCACATGCGCGCTGCGCTCCTGCACAACACCGGTGACGAGACGCTCGAGATCGTCGACGACATCGAGGTCGACGCCCCCGGCCCGGGTGAGGTGACCATCAAGATCGAGGCCACCGGCGTGTGCCACTCCGACCTCCACGCCATGGAGGGCTCGCTGCCCCAGCCCGCCCCGTTCGTGCCGGGCCACGAGGGCGCCGGGATCATCTCGGCGGTGGGCGAGGGCGTCACCGGCCTGGCCGAGGGCGATCACGTCGTCGTCGCCTGGTCGCCGCCCTGCGGCAAGTGCAACAACTGCGTCGAGCGCAAGCAGCCGCACCTGTGCGTGATGATCCAGTTCGCCATCGCCGGCACCCCGCGGTTCACCCGCAACGGCGAGCCCGTCTTCGGCATGGCCGGCACCGGCACCTTCGCGGAGTACCTCACGGTGCCCCAGGAGGCGGCCATCAAGATCGACGACGACATCCCCTTCGAGATCGCCTCGCTCATCGGCTGCGGCGTCTCGACCGGCGTCGGCGCCGCGATCAACACCGCCAAGGTCGAGCCCGGCTCCAAGGTCGTCGTGTTCGGCTGCGGCGGCGTCGGCATCGCCGCCATCCAGGGCGCCCACGTGGCCGGCGCGGCGGTGATCGTGGCCGTCGACCTCAACGAGGACAAGCTCGAGCTGGCCAAGACCTTCGGCGCCACCCACGGCTGCAAGCCCGACGACCTCGCCGCCCTCCAGGCCGAGCTCACCGGCGACGGCTTCGACTACGCCTTCGAGGCGATCGGCCTCCCCGTCACCATGCGCGCCGCCTACGACGCCGTGCGCCGCGGCGGCACCGCCTGCGTCATCGGCGTGGGCGCCATGGACAAGGAGGTCTCGTTCAACGGGTTCGAGATCTTCTTCTCCGAGAAGAACTTCATGGGCAGCTACTACGGCTCGGTCGACGTCCGCTCGGACTTCCACCGCCTGCTGTCGCTGTGGAAGTCGGGCCAGCTCGACCTCGACGGCATGATCACCAACCGCATGAAGATCGACGACATCAACGAGGCCTTCGCCATCATGAAGCGCGGCGAGGCCATCCGCACCGTCATCACCTTCTGATCAGCGGAGCCCTGAGCCGCCCGCGGGCGGCTCAGGGCGAACCCGCGATGATCTCGCGGATCTGCGCGACCACGATCCAGATCCCCAGACCGATCGCCAGGGCCCAGCCGGCGCGACGGAGCGCCAGGCCCGGAGGGCGGGGCGCCATCGTCGCTGGGTCGAGCCAGCCGAACCAGTCCCGCAGCGCGCCGCGCACGCGTTTCGGGCGCCGCGGCGCGGGTGCGATCGCCCGAAGGTCGTCGGCCATCCAGTCGATGTGGGCCAGGAGCATCGAGCCGGCGAACAGGCAGGCCGAGGCCGCCAGGTCCACGTCGGCCACCTGTGGGTGGTCGGCGGGGTGGAGGCCGATGGTGGTCGCCACGAGCACCGCCCCGGCCGCTCCGCACGCCCACCCGGCGATCGCGAGCAACCAGGGGCGGAGGCCGTCACCGGGGCGGGGCAGGGCCACCCGCTGGTGACGGGCCGCGCGCCACGCCGCCACCGCGACGGCGACGAGGGGGAGCGCGGTCCCCAGCAGCTTGCTGGTCGCCTCCCAGCCGGGCTCGCTGGTCGTCGCGCTCACCAGTGCGGCCACGCCGGCGAGCAGGAGGAGGCCGGCGGGCCCGCCACGCAGTCGCCTGAGCGCGGCGTAGCGCTGCTCCCGCTGGACCCGCTCGGCGTTCGGTGCGAGAGCGGTCGCGGCGTCGACCGCTTCGGCGCGTGCCGCTCGACCGTCGCGCCCGATGCCCGTCGCGTACGAGCGCGTGAGGTGCAGATCGGCGTGCTGCGGATCGAGCGCGAGCGCCTGGTCGAAGTGGTGCCGGGCATCGGCCCTGCGCCCCAGGTTGAGCTCGATGAGGCCGAGCACGTGGTGCGCGTGCGCAGAGGTGGGGGCGAGGCGCACGGCCTCGAGGGCGATCGGTCGCGCCTGCTTGACCATGCGTCGCCCGTACCAGCCCTGGGCGTCGTACATCAGCGCGGCGAGGTGGGCCTGGGCCTCGCCGTTCGCCGGGTCCAGGGCGACGAGCCGTCGACCGAGATCGAGGGCCTCGTCGAAGCGCCGCGCCTGCAGGTACACGATGCTGGCCACCTGCAGCGTGTGGGGGCGTTCGGGTGCCGCGGCCAGGGCCGACCCGAGGAGCGCGCACGCCCCCGCGAGGTCCCCGGTCCCCTCATGGGCCTGGGCTGCGGCCACCAGCACCGATGGGTCGCCGGGATGCGCGCCCACCTGGGTGTCCGCCAGGCGGCGGGCGTCGAACGCTCGGCCTGCGGCGAGCAGGGCGTAGACCTGCGCCACACCGTGGCCCGCCGGATCCGCGGTCGTCACCGGCAGGGCTCCGGCAACACGTCGACGACCGCACCGTTGAGCATGATGTCGAAGTAGGTCCAGCCGCCGTTGCGGTGGGCGAAGACGGCGACGGCGCTCTCGGTGAACGGGCCGGCGGGATGGGCCTGCCGGTAGGCATCGACCGCGTCGTCGATCGATGCTCGATCCTGGGGTTCGGTGGGGTCACACGGCATCGCCTCGGTGGGCACGAGCTCGGTCGGTCCCGGACCCGACCACGGGTACCGGAGGGTGGGGTCCTGGGATCGGGGCGAGGCCGAGAGGAGGCCGTTGATGATGACGACGACGATGACCAGGCCGCGCACGAAGCGCACCGTCTGGCGGGCTTGGGCCGAGCCCTCGCCCCTGGCGACGATCCACCAGGTCCACGCCCGGAGCTCCCGGTCGGCCCGCTCGGACAGGACCGCGTTCCGGTCGATGTAGGGGAGGTCGTCGAGACCGAACACCTCCCAGTCGAGCCGGGCCAGCACGAGCGCGGCGACTGTGTACCCGCAGCCGATCCAGGCGAGGAAGGTGCGCCCGCCCAGCCCGGCGATCACGCTCAGCGCCGCGACGGCGGCCCAGCACGTGACCCGGATGGCCCGCACCCAGGTCGGATCGGGGTCGACGGACCCGAGCGGGTCACCGGGGCGCCGCCGCCGGCGCACGCGATCGACGGTGAGGCCGACGGCGATCGCCACCAGGATCCAGGTCGTGATCACGGCGAACCACGGGGCGTGGTGGGGCCCGAGCAGGCCGGCGCCGATGCCGACGGCACCCGCGGCGAGCAGCGGCAGCGGTGGCCCGAGCCGCATCTCGCCCGAGAGGGCGCGCAGCAGCGCGAGGTGGACCCGGCCGTCGGTCGGGGTCAGGTCGACGGTGCCCTGGAGCACCGCGGCGGATCGACGGTGGCGACCGCGGCGGTGCAGGAGCTGGGCGAGCGCGAGCTGCGCCTCGGTGTCGAGCGGGTCGGCCTCGACCGCGGCCTCGAGGTGGCGCATCCCCTTGCGGCGCTTGCCGTCGAGGATCTCGGTCAGGCCGAGGATCCGCAGCGCCGAGGAGCTCCTCGGGTCCGTCTCGAGCACCAGCTCGGCAGCGCGTGCCGCCTCGCGGCGGCCGAACGGGCCGAGGAAGCGCTGGCCGTTGTAGGACGCGTACGCGTAGCGGATCAGGACCGCTCGGTTGGTGGGATCGAGGGCGAGCGCACGGCGGGCGTAGTCGAAGGCCCCCTCCTTGTCGCCGTACCCCTCGGCGACGAGGGAGGCGACGCGCAGCGGCCATTCGGTGTCGGGTGCGCGCCGGACCGCCCCGGCGATCAGCTTGGACGCGTCGACGTGATGGCCGGCGTGGTGGTGCGCGATGGCTGCGGCGGTCAGCAGCTGCCAGTCGTCGGGGTGCTGGGCGATCGCGATCGCCGCGATCTCGCACGCCTCGTCGAACCGGTGGGCGGTGACCAGGGCATCGATCCGCATCCGCGCCGCCCGCGGGCCGAGGCCGGGATCGCTCACCGTCGCCGGCGCCCCAGGTACGCCTTGAGGTCGTCGTAGGTGCCGTCGCGGTTCGCGAACCGGGCCACGTTCTGGGCGACGTCGAACCACGAGCCGGTGGACGGTCCGATCTGGCGCAGGCAGGTCTGCAGATCGTCGTCGGTGACGGGCTCGATCTTCCCGGCCCGCAGCGACCGTTCGAGGGCGAGCTCCGCAGCGGAGTCGCACAGGTGGGTGAGGTCGGCGCCGGACCACCCGTCGGTGGACGAGGCGATGCGATCGAGGCGGAGCCGCTCGCTGATCGGTCGGTCGGCGAGGCCGCGGGTGAGGATGGCGAGGCGGGCCGGTTCGTCGGGCGGCAGGACCAGCAGGGTGCGGTCGAAGCGGCCCGGCCGTCGCAGCGCGGGATCGACCTCCCACGGCTGGTTCGTGGCCGCAAGCACGAACACGCCGTCGTTGTCGGACGCGACGCCGTCCAGCTCGGTGAGCAGCTGGTTGACGGTCGAGCTCATGGCCGGGCTGTTGCGCAGGCTGCTGCGGCGCATGCCGAGCGCGTCGAGCTCGTCGAGGAACACGACCGCCGGGGCCCGCGTGCGGGCGCGCTCGAACACGTCGTGCAGGTTGCGCTCGGAGGATCCCACCCACATGTCGAGCACGTCGGCGATCCCGACGCTGATGAACGAGGCGCGCAGCTCGCCCGCGAGGGCCCGGGCGATGAACGTCTTGCCGCAGCCGGGTGGCCCGTAGAGGAGCAGGCCGCCCCGCAGGTTGGCCCGGAACGCGGCCCGGAGCGCGGGATCGCGGGCAGGACCGAGGAAGGTGAGGCGCAGCCGGTCCTTGACCTGCTCCATGCCGGCCACGTCGTCGAGCGTGAGCGACGGCGGGGCGGCGTCGGGGTCCCCGATGCCGACCAGCTCCTCGAGCTCGGCGGCCGACGGCGTCCAGTCGCCGATCGGCTCGCGTGCGGTCGGCGGGCTTGGCGCCTCGCCCGGCGCGGCCGGGGGAGCGGTGGGCTCGCCGATGGCGGGCGGCGCCCCGAGCGCGCCGAGCAGCTGGCGGTAGCCGAGCGCGGCCTCGTCGGCGCCGAGCGCCGTGGCGGCCTGGTGGGCGACGGTGAGCGCCTCGATCGAGGCGGGCTGCTCGGTGAGCACGAGGCGGGCCTCGGCGAGGGCCTCGCCGTGCTGGCCGTCGTCGAGGAGGAGGTCTGCGTAGTGGACGCGCAGGGCCGAGTTGGACGGATCCGCCGCCAACGCCATCGCCAGTCCCTTGAGCACCTGGGGGTCCACCGCCACGTCGCAGAGCGTAGGACCCGACGCGATCCACCGGGAGCGACTTCCTTCGCCTACGGTTTGAATTCGTGCATTTTTCCTCAGGTTTCTTGCCCGAGACGGTTTCGAGAAACTGAAACGTGTTCTAGTATCCCCGCCGTGACGGACACGCCAAGCGCGGGGGACATCCTTCGGGCCCCCCTCATCATCGAGTACCCGTTCAAGCGGACGACCGGCCCGGTCATCGGCGCCTTCCTCACCGGCCTGCGCGAGCAGATCCTGGTGGGGTCCAAGGCGCTCGACGGCCGGGTGATCGTGCCGCCCGCCGAGTTCGACCCGGCCACCGGTGAGGATCTCACCGAGCTGGTCGAGGTCGGCCCCGAGGGCACGATCGCCACGTGGGCGTGGGTGGTGACCCCCCACGCCAAGCACCCGCTCGACGAGCCCTTCGCCTGGGCGCTCATCACCCCCGACGGCGCCGACACGCCGATGCTCGGCGCGGTGAAGGCCCCCGGCATGGACGCCGTCGCCACCGGTGCTCGCGTCCGGCCCGTGTGGGCCGAGGAGCGCGAGGGCCGCATCGAGGACCTGGCCCACTGGGAGCTGGTCGAAGGAGGGGCGGCCTGATGCCCGAGATCTCCCTGCCCGAGTCGCTGCGCGACGTCGAGGCGGTCCGCAGCGTCCGCACCCCGGCCCAGCTCGACTACGAGTTCACCGCCGGCGACGCCACGACCCGCTTCCTCAAGGGCATCACCGAGAAGAAGATCATCGGCCAGCAGGCCCCCGGCGGCCGGGTCTACGTGCCGCCGCGCGGGGCCGATCCCGAGCTCGGCCAGCCGACCCCGATCGAGGTCGAGGTCGCCCAGACGGGCACCGTCACCTCGTTCTGCGTGGTGAACCTGCAGTTCTACGGCTCCGTCATGGAGATCCCGTACACCAGCGCCCTGATCCTGCTGGACGGCGCCGACCTGTCGATCATGCACCTCATCCAGGAGATCCCCGCCGACCAGGTGCGGATCGGGATGCGGGTCGAGGCGGTGTGGCGCGACGACGCCGACATCGAACCAACCCTCGAGTCGATCAAGTGGTTCCGCCCCAACGGCGAGCCCGACGACCCGAACGTGCGCATCCCCGGCGAGCGCCGGGGCACCGGCCTGGGCTCGTGGGTGGACGGTGTCGCCCCCACCGAGCTGACCGTCCGCAACCCCCGCACGGGCGAGGGTGGCACCGCCGAGTTCGGAGGGGAGGCCTGATGCGCGACATCGCCGTCATCAGCTTCAACCAGACGCCGGCCCGGCGCGCGGTCCAGGAGCTCAACGAGGTCGAGATGCTCATGCCCGCCGTGCACGGCGCGCTCGACCAGGTCGACATGACCATCGACGACATCGGGTTCACCTGCTCGGGGTCCACCGACTACCTGGCCGGCATGGCGTTCAGCTTCGTGTCGACCCTCGACGGCGTCGGCCCGTGGCCGCCCATCCAGGAGAGCCACGTCGAGATGGACGGTGCCTGGGCGCTCTACGAGGCCTGGGTGAAGCTCCAGCTCGGCGAGATCGACACCGCGCTGGTCTACTGCTACGCCAAGTCGTCCCCCGGCGATCTGCCGATGGTGCTGACCCGCCAGCTCGATCCGTACACGGTCGGGCCGCTCTGGGCCGACTCGATCAGCCTCGCCGCCCTGCAGGCCCGGGCGCTGATCGACGCCGGCAAGGCCACCGAGGCCGACTTCGCCGCCGTCGCCGCCCGCAGCCGCAAGGACGCGCTCGGCAACCCGAACGCCCAGCTCGCCTGGGACCGCAGCGCCGAGGAGCTCCTCGCCGAGGACTACCTCGTCGCCCCGCTCCGCAAGAGCGACTGCGCCCCGATCACCGATGGGGCGGCAGCGGTGATCCTCGCCGCCGGTGACGTCGCCCGGTCCAAGGTCGAGCGGCCGGTGTGGATCCGGGGCATCGACCACCGCGTCGAGCCGATCCACCTGGGCCTGCGCGACCTCACCGTCAGCGAGTCCACCCGCATCGCGGCCGCCAAGGCCGGCGTCGCCGACGGTGCCGTCGACGTGGCCGAGATCCACGCCCCGTTCGCCCACCAGGAGCTCATCCTGACCGAGGCGCTCGGCGTGGGCGACGGCACGGCGATCAACCCCTCCGGCGGGGCGCTGGCGGCCAACGCCATGCTCACCGCCGGACTCATCCGCATCGGCGAGGTCGCGAACCGCATCGCCGCCGGCGAGGCGGACCGCGGCGTGGCCCACGCAACGAGCGGTCCGTGCCTCCAGCAGAACCTGGTCTGCGTGCTCGAAGGGGAGAAGGCCTGATGGGTCACGAGAGAGTTGCGGTCGTCGGCATCGGCCAGACCAAGCACCAGGCCACCCGGGGCGACGTGTCCATGGCCGGCCTGGTCCGCGAGGCCGCCCAGCGGGCCCTCGCCGACGCCGAGATGACCTGGGCCGACGTCGACGCCGTCGTCATCGGCAAGGCCCCCGACTTCTTCGAGGGCGTGATGATGCCCGAGCTGTTCCTGGCCGATGCGCTGGGCTGCACGGGCAAACCGCTGTTCCGGGTGCACACCGCCGGTTCGGTCGGCGGGTCGACGGCGATCGTGGCCAGCCAGCTGGTGGCGGCCGGGATCCACGAGCGGGTCCTCACCGTCGCCTTCGAGAAGCAGTCCGAGTCCGAGGCCATGTGGGCGCTGTCGCTGCCCATCCCGTTCACCCCGCCGCTCCACGCGGGCGCGGGCGGCTACTTCGCCCCGCACGTGCGCAGCTACATGCGCCGGGCCAAGGCGCCCGATCACATCGGCATGCTCGTCGCCCTGAAGGACCGCCAGAACGGGTTGAAGAACCCGTATGCGCACCTGCACGAGCCCGACATCAGCTTCGACTCCATCAAGGAGTCGCTGATGCTGTGGGATCCGATCCGCTACGCCGAGACCTGCCCGTCCTCCGACGGTGCCTGCGCCCTCGTGCTCGGCTCGGAGAAGGTGGCCGACGAGGCCGCCGCCCAGGGCCGCAAGCCGGCGTGGATCCAGGGCACCGCGATGCGTTCGGAGCCGACCCTGTCGGCCGAGCGCGACACGGTGCTGCCCCTCGGTGGGGCGCTCTGCGCGGCCGACGTGTACCGCCAGGCCGGGATCACCAACCCGCGCAAGGACGTGGACTGCGTCGAGATGTACGTGCCGTTCTCGTGGTTCGAGCCGATGTGGCTGGAGAACCTCGGGTTCGCCGAGCCGGGGGAGGGCTGGAAGCTCACCGAGTCCGGTGTGACCGCCATGGACGGTGACCTCCCGGTGAACATGTCGGGCGGCGTGCTCTGCACGAACCCGATCGGTGCGTCGGGCATGCTCCGCTTCGCCGAGGCGGCCATGCAGGTGCGCGGCACCGCCGGCGAGCACCAGATCGACGGCGTTCGCAAGGCCGTCGGCCACGCCTACGGCGGCGGCTCCCAGTTCTTCGCCATGTGGGTCGTCGGCGAGGCCAAGCCCTGATCGCGGCGTCGCCCGGCTCCGGCCGGGCGACGTTCCGCACCACAAGGTAAGGTTAGATGGCTAACCTTTCCTTAGCCTCGTCCGAAGGGAGGACTGTGGTGGCCGCGGACCAGACGACCGGGCACCAGGAGCCGGGCTGGTCGGCGATCGCCTACGAGGCCCGTCCGTGGTCGTTCGACGAGCGCGCGACCTTGTCGCGCTCGGCGCGACGTGCGCATGCCGGCCCGTACGAGGCCGCCGTGCCGCCATCGATCAGCACCGTCAGCGAGCTCGGCATCGACACCCGAGTCCTTGCCCTCGCCGAGGAGGCATCTGCTGCGATCGTGCGGTTCGATGCGGAGCTGGGCGATGACATCGCGCCCTTCTCCCCGATCCTGCTCCGATCGGAATCGGCCGCGTCCTCCCAGATCGAGCGACTCACCGCGTCGGCGAAGGCGATCGCCCTGGCCGAGCTGGGCGATACGTCGAAGCGCAACGCCGGTCTCATCGTGGCGAACACCAGGGCGATGGAGGCGGCCATCGCCCTGGCCGACCACCTCGACGAAGCGGCGATCATCGAGATGCACCGCGTGCTCCTCACCGGGAGCCATCCCGACTGGGTTGGGCGATGGCGCGACCAGCAGGTGTGGATCAACGGGTCGGACCATGGACCTCACCGGGCATCGTTCGTCCCACCCCACCACGACCTGGTGCCCGGCGCGATGGGCGACCTCGTGGCCTTCATCGCTCGCGACGACCTGCCGGTCCTGGTCCAGGCCGCCATCGCCCACGCCCAGTTCGAGACCATCCACCCGTTCCCCGACGGCAACGGGCGCACCGGTCGCTCGCTCATCCACGCGATGTTGCGTGGCAAGGGCCTCACGCGCCACGTGACCGTGCCCGTCTCGGCAGGCCTCCTGACTGACACCACCCGCTACTTCGACGCGCTCACGGCCTACCGGGCGGGACAGCCGGCAGACATCGTGGAGCGCCTCGCCTCCGCTGCGTTCGCGGCCGTCGGCAACGGCCGGGAACTGGTCGGGGATCTCACCGAACTTCGCCAGCGCTGGGCGGGCCAGGTCCACGCTCGGAGCGACGCAGCGGTGTGGAAGGTCCTGGCCTGCCTCACGAGCCAGCCCGTCGTCGACAGCCCGACCCTGCAGCGCCAGCTCGGCGTATCGGCGCCCGCGGTGAACGCGGCCATCGCTCAGCTCGCCGACCGCGGGATCCTCCACAAGGTCAGCGGCAACCACCGCAACCGGAAGTGGGCCGCGTCGGAGGTGCTCTCGGCCCTCGACCAGTTCGCGGCCCGAGCCGGCCGGCGAGCACGACCGGCGTGATCGAGGGCGGTACCGCAGGAAGGGGATTGGTGCCTCAGAGGCGGAGCAGGGCGCGTCCGACCGGATGGGCCCAGGTCCGACGCAGCTCGGGCAGCGCCACCGCGCAGAGG
Organism: uncultured Iamiaceae bacterium; assembly: GCA_964624775.1. GTDB lineage: Bacteria > Actinomycetota > Acidimicrobiia > Acidimicrobiales > Iamiaceae > Aquihabitans. The sequence goes on along the minus strand of CAZUYW010000085.1, from coordinate 433 downwards.
GGGACCACGAGCATCGGGTTCCGGCTGATGGCCACCAGGACGATCACGACGACGAGCTCCCGCCGAAGCCAACGACGTCGTCCGTCGGGCTGGCGGTGGCGGGCAGGCGATCCAACACCCATCGCTCCTGAAAAGTAGCAGGTTCAGGTTGCCGGCGCGTCGCTGGCACCGGCTCGGTCGCTCACGGGATCGCTCCGGGTGCCGATGGGGCACGGATAGCTTGCGGGTCGGCGCGGGCCGAGGAGGGTGAGGATGACCAACGCCGAGAAGCGGCGTCGACTGGCAGCGAACCGCAAGGCCAAGGAGCCGGCGAACGTCGAGATCGTCGACGGACCCACCACCGACGGGCGGGCCAAGGCCTCGCTGCGCGCCCAGGTGCGCTACCGGTTCGACCTCGCCCTGTCGCGCGGGCCGCTCGTGGTGATCGGCTACC
>CAZUYW010000084.1:7801-10802 GCA_964624775.1 uncultured Iamiaceae bacterium | reverse complement strand
GTCTCGGCCTTCTTGACGTCGTAGTCGGCGGCCTGGATCAGCTTGAGCAGGATGTTCTCGACGTCCTCGCCGACGTAGCCGGCCTCGGTGAGGGCGGTGGCGTCGGCGATGGCGAACGGCACGTTGAGCATGCGGGCCAGGGTCTGGGCCAGGAACGTCTTGCCACAGCCGGTGGGGCCGATCAGCAAGATGTTCGACTTGGCCAGCTCGACATCGTCGCCGCCGGCGGCGGCGTCCATCTGGATCCGCTTGTAGTGGTTGTAGACGGCGACGGAGAGGATCTTCTTGGCCAGCTCCTGCCCGACGATGTACTCGTTCAGGAACTCGTAGATCTCACGGGGCTTGGGGAGCTCGTCGAACGCGAAGTCGGAGGTCTCGGAGAGCTCCTCCTCGATGATCTCGTTGCAGAGGTCGATGCACTCGTCGCAGATGTAGACCCCGGGGCCCGCGATGAGCTTCTTGACCTGCTTCTGGGACTTGCCGCAGAACGAGCACTTGAGGAGCTCGCCCCCGTCTCCGAACTTGGCCACCTTGGTCCTACTCCCCTGAGTCAGGATGCGTCCGTGATCGGACCGCTCGTGTCGGCGAACTCCCGTGCGGAGATCACCTCATCGATGATGCCGTACTCCTTGGCCTCGGTGGCGGACAGCACGAAATCCCTGTCCGTGTCCCGGTTGATCTTCTCTTTCGGCTGCCCGGTGTGGAAAGCAAGGATGTCTTCCAGCAAATCCCGCATCCGCAGGATCTCCTTGGCCTGGATCTCGATGTCGGTCGCCTGACCGCCACCGCTGCCCCAGGGCTGGTGCAGGAGGACCCGGGCGTGGGGCAGGGCGAGGCGCTTGCCCGGCGTGCCCGCCGCCAGGATCACCGCCGCCGCCGAGGCCGCCTGGCCGTAGCAGATGGTGCTGATGTCGGCCTTGACGTACTGCATCGTGTCGTAGATCGCGAACAGCGCCGTGATGTCCCCGCCGGGGCTGTTGATGTAGATGTTGATGTCCTTGTCGGGGTTCTCCGACTCGAGGTGCAGCAGCTGGGCGCACACCAGGTTCGCGACCGTGTCGTCGATCGGCGTGCCCAGGAAGATGATGTGCTCCTTCAGGAGCTTGGAGAACAGGTCGAACGCCCGCTCGCCCCGGTTCGTCTGCTCGACGACCGTGGGCACCAGGTAGTTGTAGGCGGGCTGGATCGTCACTCGGACTCCTCGGTGGCGGCCTCGGGGTCGCCGTCGTCGCTGGGCTCGGGAGCAACCTCGAGGCTGGCCCGATCGATGGTGGCACCAGACTCGTCGACCAGTTCGACCTGCTCGATGAGCCATTCCAGCGCCTTGCGCTTGCGCAGGTCCGAGCGTACCGCCGGCATCTGCCCGTTGCGGTCGAGCTGCTTGCGCACCTGGGCGGCCTTCTGGCCCACGCGCTGGGCGACGCCCTCGATCTCGGCGTCGAGATCCTCGTCGGTGACCTCGAGGGCCTCGGACTCGGCGATGGCCCGCAGGGCGAGGTCGATCTTCACCGACTGGAGGGCGCCCTGGCGCAGGTCCTCGACGAAGGCCTCCTGGGGCTGGCCGGTGGAGGCGAGGTACTGGTCGAGGCCGACGCCCTGGGCGTCGAGGCGCATGGCGAGGTCCTCGAGGCGACCCTGCATCTCCTGGCTGACCAGGGCGTCGGGGATCTCCTCGGTGACCAGCTCGGCCAGGGCCTCGCCCGTGCGCTGCTGGAGCTGCATCTGGGCCTGGACCTTCTTCACCATGGCCATGCGCTTGGCGAGGTCGGCCCGCAGCTCGGCGATGGTGGCGAACTCGGAGGCCTCGGCGGCGAAGTCGTCGTCCGCGTCGGGCAGGACCTTCTCCTTGACCTCCTTCACCGTGATGGTGAAGGACACCGGCGCCTCGTCGGGGTCCGGGTGGTCGGCGGTGAACTCGAGGGTCTCGCCCGCCTTGGCGCCGACCAGGTTCTCGTCGAGCTCGGGGACGACGGTGCCGCTGCCCACCTCGTAGAGGTAGTCCTCGGCGGTGAGGCCCTCGAGGGGCTCGCCGTCCTGGCTGCCCGACACGTCGATGGTGACGCTGTCGCCGGTGAGGGCGGCGCGCTCGACCGTCTCCAGGGTGGCGAAGCCGTCGCGCAGGCGGTTGACCCGCTCGTCGACGTCGTCGTCGGTGACGAGCGGGTTGTCGAGGGTGACCCGCATCGACTCGTAGCCGGCGGGGATCACGGTGGGCCGGACCTCGACCACCGCGTCGAAGGCGACGTCGCCCTCCTCGCGCCCCTCGGTGATGTCGATCTCGGGCGGCGCGATGACGTCGACGTCGTGCTCCATCACCGCCTCGGCGTAGTACTTCGGGAGCGCGTGCTCGAGGGCGTCACCACGTGCCGCCTCCGTGCCGATGCGCGCTTCCAGGAGGCTGCGGGGCGCCTTGCCGGGCCGGAAGCCCGGGATGCGCACCTCGCTGGCGATGCGACGGAACGCCGCATCGACCTCGCGTTCGAACTCTGCCGCATCGACGTGGATGGACAGCTTGACCTTGTTGCCCTCTTGGGGCTCGACCGTTGCCTTCATGAGGCTCGTCACTGTACCGGTGCGCGCTGACGCGCCCCGCACCGGCGCAGCGGTTCCCAGGCCAGGGTGAGGCGGGCCGTGGTCAGCGTCGGTATCAGCGCGGCGCGAGCAGGGTCCGTCGGGCGACCTGCGGGTCCAGGTCGAGCGTGGCCCGACCGAACGCCGCCATCGACGGATCGGCCGCATCCCGCCGGGCCTCGGCCACCTCGCGGGCGAGATCCGGATCGAGCGGCAGGAACGACGCCTGCGAGGACCACTGCGCCGACCCCTGCGGCCCGGTGGCCGCCGCCAGCGCCACGATGAACCGCTGCCCGCGCGTCGGCTGCCACGCCGGCCGAGCATCCCCGACGCGCCGATCGTCGATATCGCTGAAGATCGCGAACGTGCCCGACCGGTGCGGATCACCGGGCCGTTGCTCGATCACCCGCACGTCCCAGAAGGTGGCCGC
>CAZUYW010000084.1:5291-7701 GCA_964624775.1 uncultured Iamiaceae bacterium | reverse complement strand
GGTGCGGATCACCGGGCCGTTGCTCGATCACCCGCACGTCCCAGAAGGTGGCCGCCCGCTCCTCACCCGGCGCCAACGGGGTCACCGTGGTGCGGACGCCGGTCACCTCGACAACGCCGACCCATGCCGCCGAGGCGACCAGGTCGGCTGCGCTCGCCGGAACCGGCGATTCCACCGGGTCGACCACGAAGGGCACCGTCGTGGTCGACCCCTCCTCACTTCGACCCCTGGCGTCCCGATCCACCAGGCGAGGCGATGAGCCGCATCCGGTCATCGTCACCATCAACATGCAGACCACGCTGCCAACGCCACGCCTACGGATAGAACGCATTGATGTGTGAAACATTGTGAACTCCGACGAGATCAGAAGATGGTGTCGCGGTCATGCACTCGTACGCCGACGAGGGGATGGACTCACCTCGGTTCCGGTCCTGATGGAGGAGTCCGACCGAGTGCCCCACCTCGTGACACGCGAGCGACTTCAACTCGTAGTCCGAGTTGTTTGCGACTCGGTCGCCCTGAAACACGATGTGGGCGTGCTGGCATACCGTGCCAGCAAAGACCACGCAGTCCCACCGCGCATCCTTCGGATACGGAACCGGCCCGAGCGATGCGTAGACGTCAACCTCGGCTGCGTGCGTGCCGTCGTTCCCGGGTCCGTGGAGCACCACGTCGAGGTGAGTGGTGTCATAGCTTCCATAAAGCGAAGCCACCATGGCCTTCGTGAGACGTGGGCCAAGGTCGTAGTCCCACGTGTGGATGGAACTGTCGGCGACGCAATCAAGGCCGGTGCTGCACCCGCCTGTGTCAGAGTACTGGGCAGCGAAGTTTGCTCGATAGCCGACGAATCGGGCCAGCGGCAAGGGACATGCCAGTACAACAGCGAGGGGTAGGGCGCAGAGGCGAAACGCCAACGGTGACCGCATAGAGCCACGGTCACCCGGATCCGTCACATTGTCGACCCGAAAGGTCCGTTGGGTCCGGAGTTCGGGCGTGGGGCTACGGTCGGCGGCGATGTCGGTGCTCGCCGGTCCCCTCTTCGCTGCAGCCCTCCTGCTGGGCGCGGCCGGCGTGCGCAAGGTCGTCGACCCCGGACCGACCCGCATCGCGCTGCGCACCGCGGGCCTGCCGAGCGCCGGATGGACCGCCCGGCTCATCGGGCTCGGCGAGGTCACGATCGCGGCCGCGACGCTCGCCGTCGGCGGACCGATCACCGCCGCGGCCATCGCCGTGGCCTACCTCGCGTTCGCGCTCTTCACCCGGCAGGTGATCGCCAAGGGCGGGCGCCGGGCGTCGTGCGGCTGCTTCGGTGCGTCGGACACGCCGGTGAGCCGGTGGCACGTCGGCGTCGACCTCGTGATCGCCGCCGTCGCCGCCCTCGCGGTGGTGTGGCCCCCCGACGGCATCGTGACCGTCGCGCGCGACACGCCCGCCGCGGGCATCCCGTTCCTCGTCTCCGTGGTGCTGCTGGCCGCACTGCTCCAGGCCCTGCTGACGGCGCTGCCCGATGTGTGGGCCGCCGCCAACCCACCCCGTCGATCGATCAGGAGCACCCTGCGATGACCGTCCTCGTCGTGCTCGAAGCCGTGGTGCTCGTGGTGCTCGCCGTCCTCGTGGTCGGCCTCCTGCGCAGCCACGCCGACATCCTCCGCAAGCTCCACGAGCTCGGCGCGGGCGTCGAGCCGGGCGCCCCCGCACCGTCGACCCCGGCCGCGCCGCCCGCCGACGGTCCCCAGCCGGGACGCGACTTCCAGGTGATGCCCCAGGTCCCCGCCCCGCCCGACCGCGTGGCGTTCGGCGGCAGCGCCGACATCGCCGGGCTCGGCCCCGGCGGCACCGAGGCCGTCGCCGTGCGGATCACCGGGGTCGAGCACGACACGATCGTCGCCTTCCTCTCCACCGGCTGCCTCACCTGCCAGAAGTTCTGGGACGCGTTCCGCAAGCCCCGCAAGCTCGGGCTGCCGGCCGGCACCCGGCTCGTCGTGGTGACCAAGGGCCCCGACCAGGAGAGCGCGTCGGCGGTGGCCAAGCTCGCCCCGCACGGCATCCCCACCGTGATGTCGAACGACGCCTATCTGGACTACGACGTGCCCGGGTCGCCCTACTTCGTGCAGGTCCACGGCCCCACCGGGCGCGTCCGCGGCGAGGGCACCGGGCCCGACTGGGACCAGGTCTCGTCCCTCCTGTCCCAGGCAACCGGCGACGCCGACCTCAGCGCCTCGCTCGCCGGCAACGTCGTGGCCAAGCCCGACGCCGACGCCGAGCGCGAGGCCCGCATCGACCGCGAGCTCTACGCGGCCGGCATCGCCCCCGGTGACCCGAGCCTGTTCCCGCCCGTCGCCGGCGCCGACGACCACGACCACGACCACGCGGACCACGACCACGGCCCGGGCGAGGCGCACTAACCTGC
>CAZUYW010000084.1:3020-5191 GCA_964624775.1 uncultured Iamiaceae bacterium | reverse complement strand
ACGACCACGACCACGCGGACCACGACCACGGCCCGGGCGAGGCGCACTAACCTGCGACGAACCTCACCCGGGCTGGCCACCGGGCCCGCTCGGCACCACGACACGGGACCACGATGAAGCTCCAGGCCCACGGCATCGAGACGCACCTGCCCCCCGGCTGGGAGGGGCGCATCACCCTGCGCCCCCCGATCAACCCCACCGCTCGGGGCATCGGCGACGCCGGCGAGTTCCCCAACCCCGTCGTCCACCTCGGCAACTTCCCGCTGCCCGAGCAGCGCGGCGACTTCGGCTCGGGCGCCGTCGACATGATGGGCGAGGACCACGTCCTGCTCGTGCTGTTCGAGTACGGCCCCGAGAGCGTCGGCAAGGCGCTCTTCCGCAAGAAGGGCCTGCCCACCAGGCTCACCCCGAACATGTTCTCGGGCTCGGCGCTCCAGCGCACCCTCCCCGGCCAGGCCGGCTGCCAGCTGTGGTTCACCGAGGCCAACCGGGCGTTCTGCCTCTACACCGTGCTCGGCCGTCACTCGGCCGCCGCCCGGGTGCTCCCCCAGGCCAACCAGACCCTCGCCGCCACAAGGATCTCGCCCCGATGACCGACCTCGCCGACCTCGGCGTCACCCGCGACCCCGCCGCGCCGGACCCGCTCGCCACCGCCACGCTCAGCCAGCGCATCGTGCACAAGGCCACCTCGTTCTTCGGCCGGCGCACGAGTCGCCGCTCGTTCCTCACCCGCACCGCGGTGGTGGGCTCGGCGCTCGCCGTCGGCCCGGTCGACTTCCTGCTCAAGCCCGGCACCGCCTACGGCTACCTGTGCGGCACCTGCTCGGATGGCTGGACCGCCTTCTGCTGCACGGTCAACGGCGGCTCCAACACCTGCCCGCCGAACAGCTTCGTGGCCGGCTGGTGGAAGGCCGACAACGCCGCCTACTGCTGCGGCGCGGCGCGCTACATCATCGACTGCAACGCCACCTGCCCCACGCAGTGCTCGTGCCGCTGCGCCGGGGACTCGTGCGACGGGCGCCGCACCTGCTGCAACCAGTTCCGGTACGGCCAGTGCCACCAGGAGATCGCGTGCTACGGCCCGGTCGTGTGCCGCGTCGCCACGTGCACGCCACCGTGGCTCTACGACCCCAGCTGCACCACCGCCAGCGCCACCGACAACAAGACCGTCAACCACGGCGCCCCCTGCCTCACCACCGACTGCGGCACCGCCATCGACAAGAAGTACCGCGAGCTCGGCGGGGCGTCGGGCTTCCTCGGCAAGGTCGTCCAGGCCGAGCGCGCCGCCGCCGACGGCCGCGGCCGCTGGGCCAAGTACGAGGGCGGCAACATCTACTGGACCGCCACGACCGGGGCCCACGAGGTGCACGGCGCGATCCTCACCGAGTACCACCGGCTCAACAACGTCAACGGCGCGCTCGGGTACCCCACCAGCGACACCAAGACGACGGCCGACGGCAAGCGCCGCTACGCCGACTTCGAGCGCGGCCGCATCTACTACCGCAGCACCACCGCCACCTACGGGGTGCCGAACCCCTTCTTCACCAAGCACCAGGCGCTCGGCGGGGGCACCGGCTTCCTCGGCTACCCGACCAGCTCGGTGAAGACCTCCGCCGACAAACGATCCACCTACATCACCTTCGACACGGGCCGCATCTACTCGTGGGGCGGGCGGGTCGTGGAGATCCACGGCGCGGTGCTCACCCACCACGAGTCCATCGGCGGCGTCCACGGCGTCCTCGGCTACCCGGTCGCCGACCTCGCCGCCGTGGGCGACGGCATCGGCAAGTCCCAGTGGTTCGAGCAGGGGATCATCTGGTACTCGCCGGCCACCGGCGCGTTCGGGCAGTGGGGCCCGGTGCTGGACCGCTACGCCGCCAACGGCCACTGCCGCGGCTACCTCGGCTACCCGACGAGCACGCCCAAGGGCGTCGGCGACGGGCGGGGCACCTACGCCACCTACCAGAAGGGCCGCATCTACGCGACGCCCTCCACCGGGGGCCACGAGGTCCACGGTGCCGTCCTCGACGCCTGGCTCGGCACCCACGGCGGCCCCACCGGCGCCCTCGGCTACCCCACCGGCGAGCTCGACCCGCCCGGCACCGCCGGCGGCCGGTTCCAGCAGTTCGAGGGCGGCCGCCTCCGCTTCAACGCCGACGGCACCGTCACCC
>CAZUYW010000084.1:0-2920 GCA_964624775.1 uncultured Iamiaceae bacterium | reverse complement strand
GCCGTCGGGCCTGCGGGTGTAGCTCAATGGCTAGAGTCCCAGCCTTCCAAGCTGGTCATGCGGGTTCGATTCCCGTCACCCGCTCCACACGACCCTCGCCGGCGGCGGGGGTCGTGCCGCGCCAGCCCGTAGGGTGCGAGCCATGACGCTGACGGACCGGCTGCCGGCGGGAGCCGCGCCCGACGACGTCATCGACGCCTACACCGGCTGGGTCGCCGACCGGGGCCTGGAGCTGTACCCGCACCAGGAGGAGGCGCTCCTCGAGATCGCGGGCGGCGCCCACGTGATCGTCACCACACCCACCGGGTCGGGCAAGAGCCTCATCGGCGTGGCCGCCCACCTGACCGCCCTGGCCCGCGGCGAACGCTCCTTCTACACGGCTCCCATCAAGGCCCTCGTCTCCGAGAAGTTCTTCGAGCTGTCGGCCACCTTCGGTGCCGACCACGTCGGGATGATGACCGGCGACGCGGCGGTGAACGCCGATGCGCCCATCATCTGCGCCACGGCAGAGATCCTCGCCAACCTCGCGCTGCGCGAAGGGCGGTCCGCCCGCGTCGGCCTCACCGTGATGGACGAGTTCCACTACTTCGCCGACCCCGACCGGGGCTGGGCCTGGCAGGTCCCGCTGCTGGAGCTGATCGACACCCAGCACGTGCTGCTGTCGGCGACCCTGGGCGACGTCAGCCGCTTCGTGGACGATCTGCCCCGACGCACCGGGCGGCCCGTGGCCGTCGTCGCGTCGGCGGAACGTCCCGTGCCCCTCGTCCACGAGTACAAGGAGGTGCCCCTCACCGAGACCCTCGAGGAGCTCCTCGAGGCCGGGCAGGCGCCGATCTACCTGGTGCACCCCACCCAGGCGTCGGCGGTCGAGCGAGCCCAGGCCCTCATGAGCGTGAACCTGTGCACCCGCGCCGAGAAGGACGCCATCGCCGAGCTCATCGGCGGCTTCCGCTTCACCGCCGGGTTCGGGCGCACCCTCTCCCGCCACGTCCGCCACGGCGTCGGCGTGCACCACGCCGGCATGCTCCCGAAGTACCGGCGCCTCGTGGAGCGCCTCACCCAGGCGGGGCTGCTGAAGGTCATCTGTGGCACCGACACCCTCGGCGTCGGCATCAACGTGCCCATCCGCACCGTGGTGCTGACCTCGCTCTCCAAGTACGACGGCACCACCACGCGCCTGCTCAGCGCACGCGAGTTCCACCAGATCGGCGGCCGGGCCGGCCGGGCCGGCTTCGATGCGATCGGCACCGTGGTGGCCCTCGCGCCCGACCACGTGATCGAGAACATCCGGGCGATGAACAAGGCGGGCAGCGATCCGAAGAAGCAGCGCAAGGTCGTGAAGAAGAAGCCGCCGCCCGGCACGGTCTCGTGGGGCCAGCCGACGTTCGAGCGCCTGGTGGCCGCCCCGCCCGAGACGCTCACCTCGAGCTTCACCGTCACCAACACGATGCTGCTCGAGGTGCTCGACCGCCCCGGCGACGGGCGGGCCGCGCTCGACCGCCTGCTCACCGACAACTACGAGACCGACGCCAACCGCGCCCGCCACCGCGAGCGCGCCGACGCCCTGCTCGCCACCCTGCTCGACGCCGGCGCCATCGAGGAGCTCGACGCACCCGACGACCTGGGCCGCACGATCCGCGTCACCGTCGACCTCCCCGACCAGTTCGCCCTCAACCAGCCACTGGCGCCGTTTGCGCTGGCCGCGCTCGACCTGCTCGACCCGGAGTCCGAGGATCACCTGCTCGACGTCGTGTCGGTGTTCGAGGCGGTGCTCGACGACCCGCGGCCGGTGCTCGCCGCCCAGCGCTCCAAGGCCAAGGGCGAGGCGGTGGCGGAGATGAAGGCGAGGGGCATGGAGTACGAGGAGCGCATGGTCGCGCTCGAGGCGATCACCCACCCCCAGCCGCTGGGCGAGCTCCTCGAGCCGATGTTCGAGGTCTACGCGCAGAGCCACCCGTGGGTGCGCGACTTCCGACTCTCGCCCAAGTCGATCGTGCGCGACCTCTACGAGCGGGCCATGGACTTCGGCGAGTTCACCCGCTTCTACGACCTGGCCCGGTCCGAGGGCACGGTGCTGCGGTACCTCACCGACGCGTACCGCACGCTCGATCGCACCGTCCCCGACGCCCACCTCACCGACGAGCTCGTCGATCTCGTCGAGTGGCTGGGCGAGCTCGTCCGCCAGGTCGACTCGAGCCTGCTCGACGAGTGGGAGGCCCTCCGCAACCCGGGCGAGGCGCCGGCGCCCCCGCCCATCGACGCCGCACCCCGGCCCCTCACGCACAACCGGCGGGCGTTCGGGGTGCTGGTGCGCAACGCCCTGTTCCACCGGGTGGAGCTGATCGCCCACCGGCGCTGGCACGAGCTCGGCGAGCTCGACGGCGACGACGGCTGGGACCTCGACCGGTGGTTCGCGGCGATGGCCCCCTACTTCGCCGAGTACGACCACCTGGGCATCGACGGCGACGCCCGGAGCGCGGCGCTCGTGCTGGTCGACGAGCAGCCCGATCGCTGGCTCGTCCACCAGCTGCTCGCCGATCCCGACGGCGACCACGACTGGCGCATCACCGCCGAGGTGGACCTGGCCGCGTCCGACGAGGCGGGCACGGCGGTGTTGCGGGTGCTGGCGGTCGGGCCGACCGAGGCAGCCGGCTGACGGTCAGCCCGTGACGCCCAGCCCGGCGTCGTCGGTGACCCGCACGAGCCCGGTGGCCATGTCGTAGAGCAGGCCGACCACGAGCGCGGGCCCCTCGGGCGTGACGAGCGTGCCGAGGCGGCGCAGGGCGTCGACCGTGGCGCCGAGGTTCGCGCCCGTGGCCGCGAGCGGATCCTGGCCCACGACCTCCACGAGGCGACCCGCGACCTCGCCGGTGAGGTCGCCGAGGTGGCCGTCGGCGTGGTCGGTGCCCATGGCGGCGAG
>CAZUYW010000083.1:7460-10845 GCA_964624775.1 uncultured Iamiaceae bacterium | reverse complement strand
GCTCTACAGCGCGCTGCAGGCGGGGGACGAGCACGCCGCCTGGCGGGCCCGCACGCCGGTCCACCCGCCTCGCGCGGACGACGACGGGCCGCGGGTGCGGGTGGAGCGGGCGGGTGACCGGTTGGCCATCACGCTCGCCAGGCCCGCGGTGCGCAACGCCCTCGACGCGCGGCTGCGCGACGAGCTCGCGTCTGCGCTCGCGATCGCCGTCGCCGACCCGGACCTGCACGTCGAGCTGGCGGGCGAGGGGCCGGCGTTCTGCGCGGGCGGCGATCTCGACGAGTTCGGGACCCGCCCCGATGTCGCCGCCGCCCACCTCGTGCGCCTCGAGCGCAGCCTCCCAGCGCTGGTGGCGGCGGTCGCCCCCCAGTGCACCATGCACCTCCACGGCGCGTGCGCAGGCTCGGGCGTGGAGCTCGCGGCCTTCGCCGGGCGGGTGGTCGCCGAGCCGGGCACGACGCTCCTGCTGCCCGAGCTGGCGATGGGCCTGGTGCCGGGCGCGGGCGGCACCGAGTCCCTGCCCCGGCGCATCGGCCGCCAGGCGACGATGCGGCTGTGCCTCCTCGGCACCCCGATCGGGGCGGAGGAGGCCCGGACCCTCGGCCTCGTCGACGAGATCGCCCTAATCTGACACTCACGTCAACAAACGCCAGGAGCGACGATGTCCGACTACCAGTTTCTCCAGTACGAGACCCACGACGACGGGGCGATCGTGCGGATCCTGCTCGACCGGCCCGACGCCCGGAACGCGCAGAACCGGGGCCTCCTGGTGGAGCTCGACGAGGCGTTCCGCCGGGCCGAGGCCGACGACACCTGTCGGGTCGTGATCCTCGGCGGCACCGGGCCGCTGTTCTCCTCGGGCCACGACATGGGCTCCAAGGTGGCGATCGAGGAGTACCAGTCGCACCCCACGATGTCGATCGACGGCGCCACCCGCGAGGGGGCCGAGAAGCGGATGCTCGGCGAGTGGCACTACTACTTCCAGAACACGTTGCGGTGGCGGAACCTCCGCAAGATCACCGTCGCCCAGGTCCAGGGGCCGGTGTTCGCCGCCGGCCTCATGCTGATGTGGGCCTGCGACCTGATCGTCGGGGCGGACGACGTCGTGTTCGCCGACGTGGTCGGCACCCGGCTCGGCATGTGCGGGCTCGAGTACTTCGCCCACCCGTGGGAGTTCGGTCCCCGCAAGGCCAAGGAGCTCCTCCTCACCGGCGACAGCATCGACGTCCACGAGGCCCACCGCCTCGGCATGGTCTCCAAGGTCTTCCCCCGGGCCGAGCTCGAGGACCGCACGCTCGACTTCGCCCGCCGCATCGCGTCGCTGCCGACCATGACCTCGCTGATGATCAAGGAGTCGGTGAACCAGACGGTCGACAACCAGGGCTTCTACAACGCCCTCCAGGCCACGTTCACCCTCCACCAGCTCAACCACGCCCACTGGGCCGAGATCCACGACGACGGCTGGCCGGCGGCCAAGCCCGACGACGGCATCCCGTCCTGGAAGGAGGCGCCGCCGATCGTGCCCGCCGAGAAGGGGAGCGTGCGAGCGGCCGATCCGACATGACGGCGGACACCTGACGCATGCGTTAGAAAGGGCGGGAGCCCGGTGCACCGCCGGGGTCGCAGGGGGAAGCGATGACCGATCTCAGCGCGATGGCCGGGGACACCGATCCCAACGACCTCGCGAACCCGCAACCGCTGTACAAGCTGCTCCGCGACGCCGGTGCCGCCGTCGATCTCGGGCCGCCCGAGGAGGGCGGCATCGACAGCGGCTCGGGCCTGGGCATGGTGATCGTGGGGGGCGCGGACGACGTCCGTCACGTCCTCTCGCACCCGCAGGTGTTCAGCTCGGGCATCGACGCCGTGGCCATCGGCCAGGTGCGCCCGCTGATCCCGCTCCAGATCGACCCGCCCGAGCACAAGAACTACCGCAAGCTCCTCGATCCGATCTTCGCCCCGCGCCAGGTCGCCCTGCTCGAGGACCAGACCCGCACGATGGTGCGCGAGCTGATCGAGCCGATCGTCGCCGGCGGCGGCTGCAACCTCCACCAGGTGTTGGCCGAGCCGCTGCCCACCACCGTGTTCCTCCAGCTGCTCGGGCTGCCGGTGTCGCGGGCCCGGGAGTTCATCGACCTCAAGGACGGGATCATCCGCCCGCCCGTGCCGTCGTCCGAGCGCGTCGCCTACACCAACGAGGTCGGCCAGAAGATCTACGCCATCCTCCAGGAGGCGATCGACCTCCGCCAGGAGGAGCGCAGCGACGACTTCATCTCGCTGTTCCTCGACGCCGAGGTCGACGGCCACCGCCTCACCAACGAGGACGTGCTCGACATCGGGTACCTGTTCTTCCTCGCCGGGCTCGACACCGTGACCGCGTCGCTCGACTGCATGTTCGCCTACCTGGCCCAGCACCCCGAGCAGCGCCGGCGCATCGTCGAGGACCCGACGATCATCCCCCGAGCCATCGAGGAGATGCTCCGCTGGGAGACGCCGGTCCCCGGCGTCGTGCGGGTCACCACCGAGGACACCGAGATCGGCGGCTGCCCGATCGCCAAGGGCCGCACCGTCATCGCCATGCTCGCCTCGGCCAACGTCGACGAGCGGGCCTGGGACGAGGTCGACACCATCGACTTCGACCGCGGCGAGAACCGCCACCTCGCGTTCGGCGGTGGCGCCCACCGCTGCCTCGGCTCGCACCTCGCCCGCATGGAGCTGCGGGTCGCCCTCGAGGAGTGGCACCGGCTCATCCCCGAGTACCGGCTGCCCGACGGTCACCAACTGCTGTACCACCAGGAGCTGCGCTCGATCGAGAACCTGGAGCTGGTCTGGTGATCGAGGCGGGCGAGCGCCGCCTGCTGATCGACGGCGAGCTCGTCGAGGCGGGCGACGGCGGCACCTTCGAGAACATCGACCCCGCCACCGAGGAGGTGCTCGGCGTCACCGCGGACGGCACCCGCGCTGACATGGAGCGAGCGGTCGCAGCGGCCCGCCGGGCCTTCGACACCTCCCCCTGGGCCACCGATCCCGCCCTGCGCATCCGGGCGATCGGTCAGCTGCAGGCCGCCCTCGAGGCGGAGCAGGAGGCGCTGCGCGCTGAGCTCGTCGCCGAGGTGGGCTGCCCGATCCTGAGCACGTGGGGGCCCCAGCTCGACGCGCCGCTGCGCGAGGCGCTCACCTGGCCCGCCGAGATGATCGAGCAGTTCGCCTGGAAGCGCTCGCTCGGGCCGAAGGACCCGTTCGGCATGGGCTCGCTCAACGAGCGCGAGGTGTGGAAGGAGCCCGTCGGGGTGGTGGGCGTCATCACGCCGTGGAACTTCCCGATCGAGATCATCCTCAACAAGCTCGGGCCGGTGCTCGCCATGGGCAACGCGTGCGTGCTCAAGCC
>CAZUYW010000083.1:1859-7360 GCA_964624775.1 uncultured Iamiaceae bacterium | reverse complement strand
TCGGTGATCCCGTCGGCCTCCATGGTCTGCTTCCACGCCGGCCAGGGCTGCGCCATGCCCACCCGCCTGCTCGTGCCCCGGTCCCGCTACGACGAGGCGCTCGACCTGCTCGTCGCCGGGTTCGCCGGCGTCACCTACGGCGACCCGACCGACGCCGCCAACCTCATGGGGCCCCTCGTATCGGCCCGCCAGCGCGAGCGCGTGCTCGGCTACATCGAGCAGGGCAAGGCCGAGGGGGCCCGCCTGCTGTGCGGCGGTGGCCGTCCCGCGCACCTCGAGCGGGGCTGGTACGTCGAGCCCACGTGCTTCGTCGACGTCGACCCCGGCGCCACCATCGCCCAGGAGGAGATCTTCGGGCCGGTGCTCACCGTCACCGCGTTCGACGATGACGACGACGCCGTGCGGATCGCCAACGACAGCCGCTACGGCCTGTCGGGGATGATCACCTCCGGCGACCTCGACCGGGCCAAGGCGGTGGCGGCGCGGATCCGCACCGGGACCGTCGGCCTCAACGGCGGCATCTGGTACGGCGCCGACGCCCCGTTCGGCGGCTACAAGCAGTCCGGCATCGGCCGCCAGTGCGGCATCGAGGGCCTCGAGATCTTCACCGAGACCAAGACCGTCGGCTGGCCCGTCCAGCCCTGAGCGCGAGGAGCGCACGTTGAGCAGACCACTCGAGGGCATCAAGGTCGTGGAGATGGCCTCCTGGATGTTCGTGCCGTCGGGCGGCTCGGTCCTCGTGGACTGGGGCGCCGACGTCATCAAGATCGAGCACCCCGAGACCGGCGACCCCCAGCGCGGCCTGATCACCTCGGGCCTGCTGCCCGGCGGCAAGGACGCCGTGAACTTCATGATCGAGCAGCCCAACCGGGGCAAGCGCTCGGTGGGCGTCGACGTGTCCACGCCCGAGGGGCACGAGGTGCTGATGAAGCTCGTGGCCCAGGCCGACGTCTTCCTCACGAACTACCTGCCCCACGTGCGAGCGAAGCTGAAGATCGACACCGAGGACATCCGTGCCGCCAACCCGAACATCATCATCGCCCGCGGCTCCGGCGCAGGCCCCAAGGGCCCCGACGCCGGCAAGGGCGGGTACGACGGCGCCGCCTTCTGGGCCCGCGGCGGCGTCGGCGTCTCGATGCCCGAGAACGCCGAGGGGTGGCCGCCCGGCCAGCCCACGCCCGCGTTCGGTGACGTGATGGGCGGCCTGGCGACCGCCGGCGCGATCGCCGCCGCGCTCGTGCAGCGCGAGCGCACCGGCGAGGCCAGCGTCGTCGACGTGTCGCTGCTCGCGACCGCCATGTGGCAGGTGTCGCCGATGGTGATCGCCTCGAAGCTGTTCGGGTTCTCCAAGATCCCCCAGGGCGACCGGACCCGCTCGCCCAACCCGGGCGTCGGCACCTACCGCACGGGCGACGACCGATTCATCGCGCTCATGCTCCTGCAGTCCGACAAGTTCTGGGACGACTTCACGCGTCGGCTCGGCGTGCCGGACATGGCGACCGACCCGAAGTTCTGCGACTCGACGGTGCGAGCCCAGAACAGCGGCGAGTGCATCGCCCGCCTCGACGCCGCGTTCGCCACGAAGACGCTGGCGGAGTGGAAGGAGGTGCTCGCCGACTTCGAGGGCGTGTGGAGCCCCTTCCAGACCCTCGACGAGCTCTACGACGACGTGCAGGTCCAGGCCAACGGCTACCTGCCCACGATGACCGCGGGCAACGGCCAGGAGGTCCAGCTCGTGGCCAGCCCGGCCATGTTCGACGAGGAGCCGGTCACCGTCGAGCGCGCCCCCGAGCACGGCGAGCACACCGAGCTGGTCCTGATGGAGGCCGGCTACGACTGGGACCAGATCGCCGCCATGAAGGAGTCCGGCGCCATCTTGTAGCCGGGCCGGCTCAGCCGCCGAGGATGGCGGCGAAGTCGATGCTGTCGGTCCAGATGCCGCCGCTGAAGCCGCCGTCGGTGAAGACGTTGGTGGCGGCCACGTAGCTCGAGCGCGGGCTGTTCAACATGACGATGGCCCACGCCTGCTCCTCGGGCGTTGAGTTCTGGCCGACGGGCTTGGGGAACTTGTTGAAGAAGTCCTCGCCCATCATCTCCACGAAGCTCGGCATCATCGGCGTGTCGGTCGGGCCGGGGAGGATCGCGTTCACCCGGGTGGTGGCCGCCACCTGGTAGCCCCGCCAGGCCACGTACGCGCAGATCGCCTCCTTGGAGACCCCGTACCCGTTCGGGCCGATGAGGTCGTCGTGGGCCTCGCACCAGGCGATGGCGGCATCGAAGCCGTCGGTCTCGCAGAGGCCGCGGAGCGTCTCCCAGTTCTGCTGCCAGCTCATGCCCGCGGCCGAGGAGATGAACGCCACCGAGGACCCCTTGGTCATCGCGGGCAGCAGCGCCTCGGTGAGGTGGCGGTGGCCGACGAAGTTCACCCGCATGATCGTCTGGGCCGGCGCGTTGGTGGGCAGGCCCGCGCAGTTGAACAGGTGGTCGACGGGGCCGGGGAGGGCGGCGACGGTGGCGTCGATCGACGTCGGGTCGCCCAGGTCGCAGTGCAGGGCCTGCGCCACCGGCCCGCCGACGTCCTGCACGTCGAGGCCGATGACCTCGGCCCCGAGGTCGACGAGCAGCGCGGCGGTCGCCGCGCCCATGCCCGATGCGGCGCCGGTGACCACGCAGCGCTTCCCCTGGTACTGCAGCAGATCGTCCATGTCGGTTCCCCTCGTCAGGTCGGCGACGGTTCCTTGGGCAGGCCCAGGACCCGTTCGCCGATGATGTTCTTGTTCACCTCGGTGGTGCCGCCCGCGATCGTGAGCGATCGTGAGGACAGCAGATCCCACGCCCACGTGCCCGCGGTGTCCACGCCGTCGATCGCGGGCAGGCCGAGCACGTCGACCGCCGTGCGGGCGAGCGCCTGGTCGGTGGACGCCCACGCCAGCTTGATGACGCTGCCCTCGGCGCCCGGCATGCGCCCGGCGATCATCGCCCCGAGCATGCGCTTGCAGAGCAGCTCGAGCACCCGCACCTCGGTGTAGCGGGCAGCCAGCGCCTGGCGGGCGACCGGATCGGGGTCGACCACCTCGCCGAGGAGGCGGTCGAGCTTGCGCCGCAGGTGCAGGTACATCACCGCCACGCCGGCCCGCTCGTTCGAGAGCGTGCGGGTGGCGACGTGCCATCCCTTGTCGACCTCGCCGAGCAGCGCCGAGCGGGGGACGCGCACCTCGTCGAAGAACACCTCGGCGAAGCCGGCATCGCCCGCCATGGTGCGGATCGGGCGGACCTCGATGCCGGGGAGCGTCATGTCGACCAGCAGGCAGGTGATCCCCTGGTGCTTGGGCACGGTGGGGTCGGTGCGCACGTAGAGCTGGCACCAGTCGGCACGGTCGCCGTTCGAGTTCCACGTCTTCTGGCCGGTGACCACGATGTCGTCGCCGTCGAGCTCGCCCCGGCAGCGCAGCGACGCGAGGTCCGAGCCCGCCTCGGGCTCGCTCATGCCCTGGCTCCAGATGTGGTCGCCCCGCAGCATCGGGGCGAGGAACCGCTCCTGCTGCTCGGGGGTGCCGTAGGTCATGATCGCCGGGGCGATGTTGGCGACGCCGATGGCGTTCACCGGCCCGGGCGCGCCGGCCGCGGCCATCTCCTCGTTGCAGGCGAGCTGCTCGAGGATGCCGGCGTCGCGCCCGCCGTGGGCCGCCGGCCAGGACGGTGCGGCCCAGCCGGCGTCGAACAGCTCGGCGTTCCAGGCCCGCAGGGCGTCGAACGGGATGACGTGGGCGGTGCCCTCCTGGCGGTACGCGACGGCGTCGCGCACCTCGGGCGTGAAGTGGTCGGCGAGCCAGGCCCGCAGCTCCTTGCGGGCCAGGTCGGCGGCGTCGGCGTCGGGCCCGTCGCTCATCTGGCGTCCCGGCTGCCGGCGCGGCGGACGTCGCGGTAGGGGATCTCCCGGTCGGCCGCCGCCTCGCGGGGCATCCCGAGGAGTCGCTCGCTGATGATGTTGCGCTGGATCTCGTTGGAGCCGCCGCCGAGGCTCATGCCCTGCCGGTGGAGCGTGGCCTGGCCGAGCTGCCCGGCGGAGCCCGGTTCGCCCGCCGGCCACGTGACGGCGTCGGTGCCGGCGAGCTCCAGGGCGATCTCGCAGCGGCGCATGTGGTTCGTGGCCGCGAAGAGCTTCATGAGCGCGCCGGCCGGAGGCGGCATGGTGCCCGAGCCCATGCCCTGGGTCACCCGACGCACGAGCTGGCCGGCGACGAGCTGGTTGGCGTGGGCCTCGGCGAGCAGCTGCCGGGCGTGGCGGTCCTCGGTCGTGCCTCGACGGCGCAGCACCTCGATGAGCTCCTGGCCCGGGCCGGCCGCCTCGTGCCCGATGGAGCGCCCCGACGTGTAGGGCGAGCCGCCGCCGACGGCCATGCGCTCGTGGGTGAGCAGGCGGGTGGCGACGGTCCAGCCGTCGTCGACGTCGCCGACCACGGCATCGGCCGGGATCACCACGTCGTCGAAGAACTCCTGGCAGAACTCCATGGTCCCGTCGACCTGGCGGATCTGCTCGACGGTCACGCCCTCGTGGTGGATGGGCATCAGGAACATGGTGAGCCCGCGATGCTTGGGCACGTCCCAGTTGGTGCGGGCGAGGCACATCGCCCAGTCCGACGTGTAGGCGCCCGAGCTCCAGATCTTGGAGCCGTTCATGATGTAGACGTCGCCGTCGCGGTCGGCGCGGGTGAGGCACCCGGCCAGGTCCGAGCCGCCGGAGGGCTCGGACAGGAACTGCACCCACAGCTCGTCGCCCCGCAGGATCGCCGGCAGGTGGCGGAGCTTCTGCTCGTGGGTGCCGAAGTCGATCAGGGTCGCCGCCAGGATGCCGAGGGTCGGCACGTTGATCGAGAACGGCATGTCGTACGGGGCCGACTCGGCGGTGAAGGCGCGCTGGTGGGCGACGCTGAGCCCGAGGCCCCCGTAGGCCTTCGGGAAGCAGATGCCGGCGAAGCCGCCGTCCCAGAGCGTGCGCTGAAGCTTGCGCTCGACGGCGCGGCGGGCGTCGGAACGGTCGTTGTAGCCGTCGCCGAGCGGCGGCATGTTGGCCGCCAGCCAGGTGGCGGCGCGGGCCCGGAAGTCGGCGACCGGCTCGAGCTCCTCGGTGGGGTCGGCGGCGGTCACGACGCGGCCTCCAGGAGGCGGGCGGCGATGCGCTCGGCGTGGTCCTCGGGTGTGCCGTAGGTGGCCCGGTTGACGGTGACCCGGCGCAGGTACAGGTGCAGGTCGTGCTCCCAGGTGACGCCGATGCCGCCGTGGAGCTGCACGCAGTCCTGGACGAGCTCGGTGGCGTGCGGCCCGATCCAGTGGGCGGCGGCGTCGACCAGGTCCGCCGCTTCCGGGGCGCTGGCGGCGACCGCCCGGGCCGCGGCGGTGGCGATGCCGTGGCTGGCCTCCAGGGCGAGCTTCAGGTCCGCCACCCGGTGCTTGAGCGCCTGGTACGACGCGAGCGGGCGGCCGAACGAGTAGCGGTCACC
>CAZUYW010000083.1:0-1759 GCA_964624775.1 uncultured Iamiaceae bacterium | reverse complement strand
GTGGCGGCGAAGAACGCCTGCTCCTCGCTCAGCTCCAGCTCCACTCGACCCCCAATCGGCGGACTCCTACCGTCGTCCGGGACGGGAGTGTATGGTCTTCTAACAGAGATGTCACCTCTCGTACGGCAGGCCACAAGGGGACCGTGCGACGACACGATCGGGGGATCACCATGCCGTCTCGCCAGCTCGACTTCCCGGTGTTCGATGCGGACAACCACCTGTACGAGACCCGGGACGCGCTCACCCGGTACCTGCCCGACGAGTACGCCGGGATCATCCAGTACGTCGAGGTGAACGGCCGCACCAAGATCGCCGTCGGCGGCAAGATCAGCGACTACATCCCGAACCCAACCTTCGACCGGGTCGCCGCGCCCGGCGCGCAGGAGGAGTACTACAAGATCGGCAACCCGGAGGGGAAGAGCCGGCGGGAGATCATGGGCCGCGGCATCGACGCCACGCCGGCCATGCGGGCCCCCGAGCCCCGCCTGGCGCTCATGGACGAGCAGGGCATCGACCGGGCGATCATGTGGCCCACCCTCGCCAGCCTGGTCGAGGAGCGCCTGCGATTCGAGCCCGACGCCATCCACGCCATCATCCACGCCCTGAACCAGTGGATGCACGACGAGTGGACGTTCAACTTCAAGGACCGCATCTTCGCCACGCCGGTGATCACGCTGCCGGTGCTGGAGAAGGCCCAGGCCGAGCTCGACTGGGTGCTCGAGCGCGGCGCCAAGATCATCCTGATCCGCCCGGCCCCCGTGCCCGGCTGGAAGGGGCCGCGCTCGTTCGCGCTCCCCGAGTTCGACCCGTTCTGGAAGCGCGTCGAGGAGGCCGGGATCATCGTCGGCATGCACGCCTCCGACAGCGGCTACACCCGCTACCTCAACGAGTGGGAGGGCATCCGCGACGGCGAGTTCTTCCCGTTCCGCTCGCCGTCGGGCTTCGCCGCCATCATCGGGGGCCAGCACCGCGAGATCACCGACACGGTGGCGTCGGCCATCGGCCACGGCCTGTGCAGCCGCTTCCCGAAGCTGAAGATCATGCCGGTGGAGAACGGGTCGGGCTGGGTGCGGCCGCTCATCCACGACATGGAGAAGGCCTACAGCTTCAACCCCCACGTCTTCGACGAGGACCCGATCATGGTGCTGAAGCGCAACATCTACGTGCACCCCTTCCACGAGGAGGACACGCACGGGCTGATCGACGTGATCGGCGTCGACAACGTGGTGTTCGGCTCGGACTACCCCCATCCCGAGGGCATGGCCGACCCGATCAGCTTCGTGGACGAGATCGCCGACCTCCCCACCGAGGACCAGGCCAAGATCATGGGCGGCAACCTCGGCCGCCTCATCGACGCCGCCTAGGCGCCGACCACCCGCACCGATCGGCCGGCGCCGCCCGCCATGTGGGACTTCTCGACCGAACCCGAGTTCCAGGCCCAGCTCGACTGGATGGACGAGTTCGTCCGCGACGAGATCGAGCCGCTCGACGTCCTCTTCGGGAGCCTCACCTACCACTCGGTCGCCGAGCCCCTCCGGACGCTGATCGGCGGGCTCAAGGCCCAGGTCCGCGAGCGGGGCCTGTGGGCCTGCCACCTCGGTCCCGAGCTCGGCGGGCAGGGCTACGGCCAGCTGAAGCTCGCCCTCATGAACGAGATCCTCGGCCGGTCGAGCTGGGCGCCGATCGTGTTCGGCTGCGCCGCGCCCGACACCGGCAACGCCGAGATCATCGCCCACTACGGCACCCCCGAGCAGAAGGA
>CAZUYW010000082.1:0-11078 GCA_964624775.1 uncultured Iamiaceae bacterium | reverse complement strand
TTCTCGGGGCTGCTCGGGACGTCCATCTGGTGCCGCTGGGTACCAGCCCGACACCGCCCGTATCCCCGCGTTTGTGCCCATTTTGTGCCCACCCCGACCGGCCCCTCGACCCGGAGCTAATCGTTGATCGTGGGTCGAAGGGCACAAGCGCCGTCGAGCGCGACATACCCCGTGAAAGTGTGCGGTCGAAGGCGCGACGAGTTGGTCGTCGCTCGCTTCGCCGGCGGTACGGACAGGCAGGCACCTTGCCGGTGAAGCCGACCTCTGCTGCCCGTCGCTGCGCCACCTCCCGCAGGATTCCTCGTCAACGACCTTCGGCGTGGTCGCGTGGCTGTCGAGTGTGGCCACTGCGGCACCGGCGTCGCTCTTCATGTCGTCCGCCGTCAGCCGGTGGGAGGTCGCCCTCCAGGTCCAGAATGACGTGCGAGTCGACGTTGCGGCGGTGGGGGAACCGGACCCCGGTGCGTCGACGAGGGCCAGCCAGTGCTGCACAGGTGGCTGGCTGCTGACACCGTCGAGGGCGAGGGTCAACAGGCAGAGGCGACCCTGAGACTGACAGGCGGTTCGGATACCGAGCGACCTGGTCGACGGATGTGGAGCGAGTCAGCTTGAGCGGAGGGCATCTGCGGGGTCGACTCGTGATGCCCGCATTGCGGGGTAGGCGCCGGCGATGATGCCGGCGAGCAGGCCGACGGCGGGGCCGATCGCCGTTAGTCGAAGGTCCATGGTGGGGACGAGACCGCGGGAGTTGGCTCCGACGACGACGATGATAGTTCCGAGGGAGGAGCCAATGAGACCGCCGGCCACGCCAACTGCGGCGCTCTCCGCGAGGAATTGCAGGCCGACCTCGCGACGCGAGGCTCCAAGGGCGCGCCGGAGGCCGATCTCGCCGGTGCGCTGGATCACGCTGATCATGGTGGTGTTGGCTGCGCTCAGCATGCCGACGAGGAGCGCGACCGCGGCCAGTGCGATGAACAGCTGGGCGATGCCCTGGTCGACTTGTCCTCGGAGGTGCCGGGCGTCGAGGACGGGCCGCGCGACATAGGCCGTTGGGGCGGTGGGGGCCAGGGCGAGTGCTGCTTGCCTTGCGATCACGGGTGCAGCGCCGGGTACGGTGGCGATGGCCACGATCGGTGTCCCGCGCGGGGCATCGCCCCACACGTCGCGTGCTGTCGTCGTCGGCACGATGAGGCCGCGGAGGACCTCTGGGTGGCGCTGCACGTTGTCGTAGGTGCCGATCACGGTGAGGGCCGTCCCGTCGACGAACACGGACGGCCGGCGACTGACTGGGGCGAGCTGGAGGTCCCTGGCGAGGGGCTCCGAGACGACAGCGACTCGGTCGGCCCGGTCCTCGATCGTGGATGTGAACCAGGTCCCCGATGTCATGTGCGGGAGCAGTACGTCCTTGCTGTCGGACGACGCGGCGTAGAGGGGCCCGTCGACGGCTGTTGCGGCCCACCTGGCCCGCGTCCCGGCGTTTCCGGTGTCGACTTCCCAGAGGTCGCCGCTCGCCTGCACCTCGGGAAGCTGTCCGAGGCGCTGCACCCGCTCGGTGCGGGGGACGAGAGGCGTGTCAGGCGCCGCGCGTTCGAGCACGACCTCCGTGGCGGCATAGGCGTCGAAGGCCTCGGTGACGTTCGATCGCACGGTGGTGGTGAGCCCGAGGGTGGCGATCAGGGCCGCTGATCCGAGCACCGTGCCCCCCGATGCGAGCATCGTGCGCACGGGCCGGGTCCGCGGGCCAGCCCAAGCCTCAGCGAGGAGGTCGCGGATCCGCATCACGATTCGACTTGGCCGTCTTCGATCTCTGCCCGCCGAGCGGCCTTGGCTGCGACAGCGTCGTCGTGGGTGATCATCACCACGGTCATACCGTCCCGGTGGAGCTCCTCGATGATGTCGAGTACAGACTCGGTGGCTGCCGAGTCGAGGTTCCCTGTGGGCTCGTCGCACAGCAGCAGCGACGGCCGGGCCACGACCGCTCGGGCCAGGGCAACCCGCTGCTTCTCGCCACCCGAGAGGGTCTCAGGACGCGCGTAGAGCCGGTGCTCGAGACCCAGCCGTACGAGGATGTCGGTCGCTGCTCGAGCTCGGTCTCGCGACCGGTCGGGCCCGTAGGTCAACCCGAGCACGACGTTCTCGAGTGCTGTTCGCCCCGCGATGAGGTGGAACGCCTGGAACACGAAGCCGATCGTCGCGGCGCGCCGACGGGTCCGCTCTCGGTCCGACAGCTGGGCCACGTCGTGGCCCGCCAATACGTAGGAGCCGCTGGTCGCGCTGGTGAGCAACCCGAGCACGTTGAGCAGCGTCGACTTTCCCGAGCCCGATGGCCCGGTGACGGCGAGCATCTCGCCGGGCCAAATGTCGAGGATGGGAACGTCAAGAGCGCGGACTTCGGGGGGTCCCTCGTAGACCTTGGTGAGGTCCCGAACTGACACGAGCGGTTCGCCGGACCGTTCCGGCGCCGGCTTGTCACCCGATGCGGACGACATCACCCGGTTCCAGGCTTCCTCGGACCTCGGCCTCGCCGTTCACCGTCAGGCCGACGTTGACGCCAACCTGGCGGTCCTGTCCGTTCTTGACCACGACGACGTGGTCTCGTCCATCGGAGCTGGCGGCGATGGCGACGAGGGGCACGACGAGGACGGGACCGTCGGTGGCCGCGACTCGGATCGTCACCTTCACACCCTGGCCGGCGTCGGTCACGGAGAACGGCTGGGGTAGCTCCACCCGCACTGATGCCGTCGCTGGCCCCTCGGACCCGTCACCCATCCGCGGTTCCTCTGCGACGAGGCCATCGCGGGGCTCCCCGCCAGCGTCGCCTTCGACCACCACAGCGGCGCCCGACCTCACCAAGGCGGCGTCGGACTCGCTCACCTCCGCGATCACAACCGTGCCGCCCCGAGCCAACCGCATCGGTGAGCCGTCGACCGTACTGCCGACGCGGACCCGGAGCGCCGCGACGGTGAGAGGGGCGGTGGGACCGAACCAGACCTCCGAGCGC
Source organism: uncultured Iamiaceae bacterium (assembly GCA_964624775.1). Taxonomy (GTDB): domain Bacteria; phylum Actinomycetota; class Acidimicrobiia; order Acidimicrobiales; family Iamiaceae; genus Aquihabitans. The sequence goes on along the minus strand of CAZUYW010000082.1, from coordinate 8,077 downwards.
GGGACCATCGGGTAGACCGGCGGGGCCGTAGGGGCCTCCTCGGCCGTACCCAGGGCTTCGGCGTCATCCAGCGGCGCCGTCCACGGGTCGTAGCCTGCGGCCTGCCAAGCCCGGCGCACCGCGGCGGCGAGATCAGCGTCGTAGAGCCCGTCGAGACGTCCAGGACGCAGGCCGAGGCGGCCGAGGGCGGCCTCGAGCTGCTCGACATCAGGGCCGCTATCGCCCACGCGGAGGTCCCGGTATGCCGGGAACGCGCCTGCGAGGAAGATGACCGGCCGGCCGGCGACCCCGAGGAGGGCCTGCCCCTCCGCCACGGCGTCTCCCACTGCCACGGGAGTTGCGGTGACAATCGGCGACACATCGCCCTCTGGGGCTGGCACTGCGACATCGACCGCCCCGACCGCTTCGACCGTCCCCCTCGTGACCAGGTCCCGAACGAGAGGGCGGCGCTCCACCTCAGCAGTCAACACCGCCGGTGCCGGCGGCTCGTGCAAGGCAGCCGACTCCTCGGCCGAACGCGACGACCTGCCGACGAGCCAGGCTCCAGCCGGCAACCCGATCAGCAGGGCAACGACCACAACCCTCTTGACCATGTCAATGCGCGGGGCCGCCGGGGCAGGCAGCGGGGTCGCCGCCCCGGCGGCTCTGCTCACGTCACCAACTGCCCGAGCACTGGCCGTTCGCCGTGGGGTTCCACTTGTGCGACCGTGCTGTCGTGCTCGCCCAGTTGCCACTGCCGTACCCCGTCGACGTACGCCCATGGTACGTGCCGGAGTAGTTCGTCCCCGAGTACCACTTGACGCCACGCCCCGTAGAGCCGTTGTTGTAGAAGCTCCGCAGGGTGATCGTCCCCGTGTTGCCGCCCCCGGTGAACCGGTAGAACGTGCCGCTGAAGTTCGTGCTCGACCAGTAGCACCAGCCACCACTCGTGCACTGACCGATGGACGCGCTCGCGGGGGCGGGCTCCAAGCCGACCGCGCCACCAACGACCATGCCGAGGACGATGGCGGCCTTCGCCAGGATTCGTCTCTTCGTGGATCTCATGTGGGCCTCCATTGTGTGTGATATTGCTCTCCAGCGAGGTGCGGCGTGCAGCGCGTCCTCACAGGTCCTTCGAACGCCGCAGGGCGCCGTCGACCGCGTGCTCCAAGGTGTCGACCTGCTCTTGGAGGCCTTCAAGGGCCGCCACCTGGATACGCGACTCGACCCTCAGGTATGTGTGGAGGAGATCGGCCTCGTCGCGGCACGCGGCATCCGCCTCTGCCGTCGACCGCTCCTCGTCCCCAGGGGGGCTCGTGTCGTCGGTGGCAGGGGCGAACTGGTCCAGCGGCCCAGTGCTCGTCGTGTAGCGGTAGCCGCGGCTGAGCATACAATCGCTCCACCGCTGCTCGGCGGCCACGACCTCCGGGTCAGCCGCAGCACGGTCGTAGGAATCCACCTGGACCTGGAGGATCTCCGAGAATCCGGGGAGCCCCTCGAAGCCCTGGCTGTTCCCGTAGATCTGCTGGTTGGCCTGTGGAGCGCACCCATCCGACGATGGGGCGACCCCGGTGGCTGTCTCAACCGGCGACCCGCTGAGCGCCTCGCCGAAGCCGGGCTGCGACGGCTCCGCCGCCTCGGCCTCCTGCTGCTCGCGCAACTCCGCCTCGTACTCGGCGAACCGATAGTGATAGCCCCACTGCGACGCCTCCTCCGGCGACAGGTCGCCGTAGCGGCGACGTACGTCGTAAGGGTTCATTATTTCCGGCGGCGGGTCGACGCGCTTTGATGAGAACGTGAAGCCCTTCTCCTCCATGCAGGTCTCGACCAAACGGAAATAGCCGTCCTGAAGAGCAGCCATGGCGTCCGCACCGGGATAGAGGACCGGCTCGACCGGCAACGCCAATGGCCCCTCAACACCATCCCGTCCCCCGTCAGCACCACCGCCAGACGAGCCCTCACCGCCGCCACAGCCACTGAGGACGACGGCAACGGCCAGAGCCCCCGGCAGTACCCCTCGCCTCCACGAGAACCGCCGCCACGACCACCCGAACGACCTCACACCTGTGCAGTGTCGCCACCTCGCCAGGTGTTGCGCCATCGGGCCCGGACCGCCCCGAGTTCCCGCTCGAACACCTCGGAACGTCCGTGGCCTGCTCGTCGAGGGACACCATCGAGCAGTCGGAGGTGAGCTCCGAAGGCACCAACGACGGCACCCGTCTCATCGGGTTCTGGACGCGGGGCGCAACGCCACAGGCGGCCACGACACTTGCCAGGAGCGGACGGGAGACTGCCGGCTCACCGAGCAACTCCGACGCGGCGCAAGGACAGATCATGACCGAGCTTGGACAAGCTGCTTCAGGGCGACCATGTGCTCCAGCGGATGTGTCGGCCGCACTCTTCCATGAGGAGGCGGACACTCTGGACATGGAGCACGTCGTGTTGGTCGATGATCCCTACTTGGACGTCCCGATGGTCCTTGGACCCTTCTCAGGGCCAGTGAACGCGGCCACGTTCGCGCACCAGTATCGGGAAGACCTTCAGTACGAGGGCTGCGAGTTTCCGGCAAGGGTCACGGTTGTCCCTCTTCGGCATCCCGACGGGTCCGCGCAACAACAACGCTCCGCTCGACACTGACATCGTGGGGGGGAGGGGGAAGGAACCCCTTCGGTGCCCGCCTGGAGAGTGTGTGCCAACAATGCAACGAGTTTCATGACCAGGTCCGATGGCGATCACGACGACGACTTCCGGCGACTGGTCGGTCTTCACGGCCGCGCGGTCGAACTGCTCCTCATGGGCTTGGAGCGAGACCCGGCGACGAGGGAGGACCTCTGGTCCGAAACGTTCACCATCGCTTACGTCCGCTTCGACCAGATCGACGGTCTCTCCGACGATGGTGTCCGAGGGTGGCTGCTGCGCACGGCCCGCTTCGTCACCGCGAACTCGGCCCGCCGTGCCATGACCCGCAGCAAGGCGACGGGCCGTCTCCTGGCCGAACAGCCACAGCCGGCTCCGTCAGCGGAGGACGCGTACTTCGAGGCCGCCAGCGCGGCCACCGAGAACGAGCAAGCGATGGTCGAAGTTGCATGGTCCTCGCTGAGCGGGCCTCACCGTGAGGTGCTGACGATGGACGCTCTCGGCTACGACGGGCCGGCAATCGCGAACGCTCTGGGCATCTCGCCTCTGGCGACGAGGTCGCGGCTCCTGCGGGCCCGCCGTGCCTTCGTCCGAGCTTGCCAGCAACCGGAAGCGTCGCTCAGATGAGCCCGGACGTGCCACGACCCGACGGACCGCTCGCCACGCTCCGAGCGTGGCTGCGCACACCACAGGACCGTTTCGACGCGCCGACCGGTGCCGAGATGAGTGGCGAGCGAATGGCGGAGCTGACCGAGGCGGCAATCGCCGACGGTCGCACCCGGTTGGCACGGCAGCAACGAGCCACCCGCCGACGCCGGGGGATCGTCGTGGTCGCGGCTGCTGCGGTCCTCTGCAGCGGCGGCGCTGTTGCCGCGGCCATCCTGCGGTCCCAACCTGACTCGCCCCAGACGGGGACCGCTTGCCATGCCGAGGCCGTCATCGGCGCCGACGCAATCGTGGTCGAGCCGGGAGGGGACCCGATCACCCGATGCCGAAAACTCTGGGATGGCGGTGACTTCAGGGAGCACGGCGTTCATGAGCCGCCAGACCAGCTCGCAGCATGCATCGGCCCGGGCGGCGGAATCGATGTCTTTCCCGGCGACGAGTCCACTTGCCCCGACCTCGGCCTCCGGATCGCCGACACCGAACTCAACGAGGAGAGCCAGGCGATCGTGGACCTCCAAGAACGGCTCATCACCGAGATCAACGAGCCCGATTGCCTCACCGAGACCGAAGCAAGCGCGGCCGCCCGCCAGATCCTCGACGACCTCGGCTTCAAGGACTGGCCCGTCAAGGTCAACCCTGATGCCACCGACGCCAGCTGCGCCAAGGCGGGCATCGGCTCCGACAACCACCACGTCTTCATCTTCAAGATCTGACCTCGAGGGAGAGCAACACATGCGTCGATCCATCGCCACTGCCATCCTCGGTGCTGCGATTGGTCTGCTGGCGACCACAGCACCAGTCGGTGCGGACCAGAGCGAACGGGCGGAGGAAGTCCTGGCCACGTTCGAAGGGGCCACGATCAATCTCGCCGAGGGGTGGGGCGAGGCCGGTGCCTGCACGTCCGACGGCACTGCCGCACGCTGCTATCGCACCGAGGCCGACATGAACGCAGCGGAGGGCGAATCCCTTGACCCCAGCGGTCCCGCAACGTTCGCAACGTGCTCCGCCTCGCTCCGGCTCTACCGGGGGACGAGCTACAGCGGCGGCGTCCTGCAGCTCACGACCCGGTACACCTTGATCAACTTGGCCAGCCACGGGTTCAACAACGACACCTCGAGCTATCGAGTCGGCCCCTGCGCAGCGACGTTCTACGACACGACGACCGGCAGCGGCGTCTACCCGGGCAGCACCGCAGCGAACGTCTCCAAGGCGACCATGTCGTCCGGCTGGGACAACCGGATCGGAAGCGTCTACATCGCCTGATCCGGGTGGCGATGGCCGAGGAGGCCAAGACAACGTACCTCCAGGTGGTCATCGACTGAGGTTGGCTCACCCCGCGGCCGATCAGCGCGGGTGCTGTCAGCCGATTCCGAGGCCGGGCGCCGGGCGCGCGGGACCGCGGCGCTGCATGGCTGCGGTCTCGCGCTCGAACCGTTCGATGTAGGCGATCCGCCTCGCGTCCTTCAGCTCCTGGGATGCTCGATCTCGGGCGTCGAGGAAGGGCTCGGCGACGTCGGCTGCCGCATCGCGCACGACCGTCGCCCTCTCGATGGTGTCGGCCGCGTCGCGGAGCGGTTCGCGCAGGCGGAGCTTCACGAGCGGTCCGCCGGTGTCCCTGCGGTATCGAAGTCGGGCTTCGGCTCGGAGGGCCTCATCGAGGTCGGACTGTGCTTCTCCAAGGCGCGCGCTGTGGGGTCCCGCCGCTCGGAGGGCCCGTTCGTAAGCCTTGGTGCAGGCGGCGACGCGCTCCTCGGTGGTCGGTACCGGGGTGCGGCGTCGACCGGGTTCGACGCCAGGGCCACGGCACGCGTCGCCGGGCCGGTCGTTCACCTGTTCGAGCAGTTCGCGGCGTCGGACGACGGCGGGGACGTCGGCTCGGTCGTTGGTGAGGACCTGTTCGAGGACGTCCCTGGCGTGGTCGAGGCCGTCGGCGACGACGAGGAGCTGGTTCTCCTGGCGGCCGCGGGTGGCGCCGACGTAGAGGCTGCGGTGGCTGGTTGCTGGGGTGACGACTGCGATGCCGATGTCGACGGTGTCGCCTTGGTTGCCGTGGGCGGTGGCGGCGTAGCCGAGGCGGACGTGGCTGCGGACATAGTCGGCCGGGAGGGTCACGGTGCCCTGGCCGTGGTGGTGGGCGACGGTGAGCGATCCGTCTCGGGCGATGTGCTGCACGGTCCAGCGGCCGCGGTTGCGGACTGGTTCGTCGTGGTCGGTGCGTAGGGTGCGGTCGTTGCGGCGGGTGACGACGTGATCACCGACGAAGGCCTGCTCGTGGCCGGCGATTCCGGCCGTCGAGCGGCCGAGGTGGCCGCAGTCTCGGCGAGCGGCCTGGATGGCGAGGTTGAGGGCGTCGACGTGGCTGTTGGTCTCGGCTACGACCGCGACGGTCTGTCCGGCGTGGTGGGCGTCGAGCCAACGGCGAGCGGTGTCGACCTGGAGGGACAGGAAGCTGCCGGCTCGGACACGGTCGTGGTCGAAGTAGCGGTCGAGTGCGCTGGGCGTGCCGGTGCGGAGGCCGAGCGAGGCGGTCTGCTCCCACCGTCGATCGAAGCGGTGGATGGTGGCGAGCTCGTGGACGGGCTGGGTGCGGCACAGCTCGTCGAACAGGCCACCACGGCCGACGGCCTGGAGCTGGCGGGGGTCACCGACGAGAGCGAGGCGCCACCGGTGTCGTTCAGCGAAGGCGACCAGCTGGTCGAGCGAGCCGGTGCCCAACATGCCGCTCTCATCGACGATGAGCGTCGCTCCTGCCGGGAGCCGGTAGGGCTCGGTGGGTCCGTTGGGTCGTTGCCACTCGTGGAGGAGCTTGGCCACGGTGTCGGTGCGCATCCCGGTGCCGTCGGACAGGACGCGTGCGGCCTTGGCGGTGGGGGCGACGCCGAACACCGGCCGCCCAGCAGCGTGGAGGTCGTCGACGGCTCGGGCGAGGGTGGTGGTCTTGCCGGTGCCAGCGGGTCCGACGACGAGCACCATCCGGTTGTCGCCGGAGACGGCGCGGGCGGCGTCGGCTTGGAGGGGGTCGAGTCCGGTGGTGTCCACGCTTTGCGACAGCGCTGCCTGGCCGGTTCGGGTGTGGTCGGCGAAGGCGAGGATGCGCTCCTCTTGGTCGAGGATCGTCTGGTCGGTGAGGTGGGCCTTGGTGGGCTCGACCCAGATCGAGCGCCCATCGGACGCCCGGACCGGCCCGTCGACGGTGGGGTCGAGGACGATGCTGTGTTCCGTGACCTGGCGTACTGCGCTGTCGAGGGCGTCCAGCCACTGGGCGCCGGAGTGGGTGCCGGTGGGCGGGAGGGTGTCGCAGAGGACGCGCATCACGTCGATCGGCAGCCAGGTCGAGGAGCCGGCGCTGAGCTGATCCAGCGCTGCCTCGACCGTCAATCCTGGCGGCCGGTCCGCTCGGTGCCGGGTGGCGGCCAGGGTCTCGGTGAGGCGGGCGGCGGTCCAGCCGAGGTCGGTGGCTTCGTCCTGCCAGGTCTGTCGCAGATCGGTGACAGGGGCGCCGGTCTTGTCGCGTCGGGAATCGGCGGCGGCCTCACGGGCGATGGCGGCTCGTTCCCAACGGGTGGGGTCCCGGCCCTCGGTCTCACGGAAGCCGATGAGCTTGATCTCCAGGTAGTCCTCGACCTGGCGGGCCCGCTTCGAGAACGCGTCGAGCAGTTCGTCGGGCATGGCGGCCAGTTCGGCCTGGCCGTCGGTGATCGCATCCCACTCGACGCCGTAGCGGTGGGTGAGTTCGGCTCGCAGCACCGACTGGTAGATCCCGCCGAGGGCTCGTTGCTTGCGCTTCAGGTAGCGGGCGTCGAGCGCGTACCAGCGGCCGTCGGCCGTTTGGACCTTGGTGGAGATCACGGCGTGGGTGTGGATCTGCGGGTCGTCCTCCCGTGAGATCGACTGGCGGAACGTCGCCATGGTGAGCCCGCCGGTGTCGACGAACGCCCGGGTGCCGTTGCGACGGATCCGGGTTGTGGAGCCGTGGGCTTCGAGGTGGTCGAGCACTGCGGCGACCGCCACATCGTGCGCGTCGAGCAGCCCGGGGTCGCCGGTGAGCGCCCACCACACCGACAACGACTTCGGTGCCGAGAACGTGGCGTCGTATCCGGCGACCGCCTTTATCACCGTCCCGTCGGCCTTGAACCGATCCGCCAACGGTGAGCCGAGCTGACGTCCGCTGGTGGGATCGTGACCTGCGAGGAGGGTCTCGAGCTGGTCGGTGGCGACGGTGCCGGCGAGGCCGAGGGCCTCGGCCTGGCCACCGCGCCACCGGCCGGGTTCCTCGTCGGGCTCGTCGAGGTAGCGGGTGTAGTAGCGGGCTGTCTCGGCAGCGCTACACGCATACAGGGTGCGTACTCGGAGCATCAGCGGGACCTCCTCGCCGCCGGCGGGCACTTGTCTGTTCGCTTGGTGGTTTGCGGTTCTCGGTGTTCCTTCGATCTGGGGTGCCGAGCGTCTCGGCGACGGGGATCTGGCGCTCTGCGCTGCCAGTCGAACCCATCCGTACATGCGGTCCCGCTATGTAGCAACGTAGTGTGCAGTTATCGCGCGATGCGGTACGGTCGTCAAGTTCGCCCGCCCTGTTGGAGATCTCGATGGTCCGAGCCCGCAAGCGCCCCACCGCCGCACCCGCGCCCGCCGACGGCCTCGACGTCAACGCCGTCGTCTCCTACAACGTGCGCGCCATCCGGGAACGGCGACGGATGACCCAACAAGGCGTCGCCGACCGGCTCGCCCAGCTCACCGGCCACCACCTCCCCCAGGCCTCGATCTCCGCCATGGAACGAGGCTTCGACGGCGACCG
>CAZUYW010000081.1:6933-11168 GCA_964624775.1 uncultured Iamiaceae bacterium | reverse complement strand
GTCGATCCGAACCTGATCAACCGCTACATCGGCCCGAGCGACGCCGTGGTCACGGCCGTGCTCGACGACCTCGCCGAGCAGCTGGCCGAGGAGCTGACGGGCGGCCAGCTCACCGCCGCCTCCCACGATCCCGACTCGGTGATCGTGCGCTGGGTGCGCATCATGGCCGAGGTCGCGGGTCGCGCCGATCGTCGGGTCTCGGTCGACCGGTGGAACCCGGTGACGGCCGTGGCGGGCGTGATCGAGGCCAACACGTCGCTCGAGGGGACGGCGGTGCGCGTCCGCGCCGCGCAGGTGACGGCTCTGGCGTTCGGCTGGCGACTCGTCGAGGGCTACCTCGTGGAGGCGGGCCAGCTCGACGAGGTGCCCCTCGCCACGCTCCGGGACGAGCTGAACCGAGCCAATCGCTTCCTCATGACCCGGCCTGACGAACGCTGATCGCCGGGAGCCGGGCTCGGCCCCGCTGGACTCCGGGCGACCCACTGTGTATCAGCTTGATACATTGAGGGGGCGGTGCCGCCGGGCCCGCCCGCCACCCCAGGAGTCCCCGATGCCGCCCACCATCGATCTCGCTGCCGCGACCGAGGCGTTCGTCTACGGCTATCCGCTCGTCTACGACCTGACCGAGGTCGGCAACTTCGTTGCCGGCGGGGGCAGCCTGCCGATCAACGGCCCGTTCAACACGCTCGTCGCGGCCCGGGACCTCCTCGGACCGGAGACCCACTTCGTCTCCCCGAACAACGACACGCTGTACCTGATCGCGATGTGCGACGTGCGGGCCACGCCCCTCGTGCTCGACGTGCCCGACACGAGCGGCCGCTATGTCGTGCTCCAGTTCGTCGACGCGTGGACCAACAACTTCGCCTACGTCGGCACGCGCACCATCGGCACCGATCCGGCCCGGTTCCTCCTCGCGCCGGGCGGCTACGACGGCGAGGTGCCCGAGGGCGCCACGCTGATCGAAGCGACCGGCATCTTCTCGATCGTGGGCCGCATCCAGGTGCACGGCCCCGCCGACCTCGACGCGGTGCGCGCCACCCAGGATGCGTTCGCCCTGACCGCCGTCGACCCGACCGCCGTCGCCGTGGGGCTCCCCGTGCCCGATCCCGCCGTGTCCGAGGACCTGCGCTGGTGGGAGTCCTGCCGGGTGGCGATGGCGGCGTTCCCACCGCCTGCCGGTGATGCCGAGTTCGTGGCCACGTGCGCGGCACTCGGGCTGTGCGACGCCACCTCCCCCTTCGTCGACGCCGACCCCGAGGTCGCCGCCGTGCTCCGCGCCGCGGAGGAGGCCGGCCGGGCGTTGATCGACGACCTCGCCCAGGGCGGCGACCTGGTCGACGGCTGGCGCAACGTCGCCCACATCTTCGACTACAACCTCGACGCCCTCGGCTTCGGCACCATCGACAGCGACGAGTGGAAGATCGCCGATCGGCGCCAGGCCTACGCCCTGCGGGCAGTCGCGGCCCGGGCGGGCCTGTGGGGCAACCACGGGTACGAGGCCGTCTACATGATGACCTTCGTCGACGCCGACGGCGCCGAGCTCGACGGCGAGCACGCCTACGAGCTGCGGTTGCCGAGCGCACCCCCCGTGGGCGCGTTCTGGTCGCTGACCATGTACGACACCCCGAACTACTACCTCGTGGCCAACGAGATCGACCGCTACTCGATCGGCGACGCCACGCCCGGGCTCAGCGTGGCTGACGACGGCTCGATCACGATCACCATGGCCCCCCACCGCCCCGACGCCGACCGCGTGGCGAACTGGCTCCCGACGCCGCACGGCCTGTTCCGGCCGATCTTGCGCATGTACATGCCCGGCGACGAGATCCTCAACGGCACCTACCGGGTGCCGGCGATCCGCAAGCTCGACTGAGGGACCTCACGCCCGGTTGAAGTACTCGGCCGAGGCCACGAGGGCGATGCCGACGTCGATCTCGGTCTTGCCGGCCTTGATCTTGTCGACCCAGCCGTTGGCCTCGTTCGTGGACGGGAACCGGCGCACGAAGCGCAGGAACAGGTCGCCGATCACCTTCCGCCGCCCCTCCGAGGTCGACAGCATCGTCCGGGAGACCTTGTCCCGACCGTCCCCGGCGGCGAGCCGCCCGGTCCAGTAGGCAAGGCCACCGCTGTCGACCGGCCGGCGGAACACGTCCTGGAACACGGCGGTCACGAACCCGGCCGCCGTGCTGCCGGACTTCGCGTAGTAGTCGCCCGACGCGAGCACGGCCACCCGCGTGTCCTCGGGCGTCGCCGTCTTGGCCTTGTACTTGTCGGCCCAGGTCTGGAGCTCGGTGCCCGTGCCGTGGCGAGCCAGGTAGAGCACGTAGGCCCGATCGGCCACCCGCCGCCGGGACTCGTTCTGGTTCAGGTACGACGTTGCCATCGTCGCGCGCGGGGTGCCGGCGTCGAGCTTGCCGACCCAGTAGGTGAAGCCACCCGACTCGGGGGCCCGACCGAGGGCGTCGAAGTACAGGTGGCACACGAACCGCTGGTTCGGCGTCGACCCCGGCGGGCAACCGGTAAGGACGTGGTTGGCGATGATCGTGCCCGTGGCCTTGTCGTCGGCGAGCGTCGCGTGCTTGGGCGCGGACAACTGCAGGGTGAACACCTTGTTCGGCTCGTCGGAGGTGTTGCCCACGACCGGCACGGTGATCGTCCCCGAGGTCTGACCGGCCGGGATGGTCAGGGTGCCGCTCGTCGGCGTGAAGTCCTCGACGGCCACCGCGGTGCCGTTCACCGCCTGGTAGGCGACGGTGACCGACCGGGTCTGCGCGGCGGAGAGGTGCACCGTGAACGCGAGCGGCGTGGTGCCCGAGGTGGGCCGGCCCACCGATGCGTCGTCGATGGTGAGGGTCGGGAGGCCGCAGACCGCGGCCCCCGCCACCGCCGGCGAACCCACCGTGGCACCACCCGAGGTGATGTTGTTCCCGAGGAAGGGGTCGCGGGTGCCGCCGGTGCGCGTGTCGAGGTTGCCGACGCCGGTGACGGCGGGGATGGAGACCGGGGTCCCGCCGACGTCGATGACCACGTTGGCGCGCACCACGTCCTCCCGGATGCAGACCGTGGCCGAGGCGCCGGGAGCGAGGGTGCCGATGGTCCAGAGGCCCGTGCCCTGGTCGTAGCTGCCCTGCGACGGCACGTCGAACGTCGCCGCGTCCGATGCGCCGTAGGTGGTGCCCGCGGCTGGTTCCAGGGTCACCTTGACCCCGGTCGCGGTCGACGGACCGTTGTTGGTGACCTTGGCCTGGACGCCCAGGTCGCCGCCGACCGGGATGGTCGTGGCGTTCGGGACGACGCTGGCCGCGAGGTCCGAGCCGGCCAGGCAGGTCGAGAACTGGCTGGTGCCGTTGCCCGTCACCGTCGCCGTCGCCGTCACCACGCTCCCCACGGTCGGCTTGGCCACGGTCCCGGAGAAGGCGGCCGCCGCCCCGCCTCCGGGATGGTTGACCGTGATCGTCCCGAGGTACTCCCGGCCCTCGCCGGCGCCGAGGTCCGGGTCGCACGCGGTGGTGGCGTACACGTCGACCGCGAGCGACCCGGCGACCGACGCGGTCACGGTGCCCCCGACGCTGGTCGAGGCCGCACCGATGGTGGCGGTGGTCAGCACCGGGGGCAGCTGGTCGTTGTTCCCGGCACCGTCGGGCGAGTGCTGGAACAGGTTGATCGCCAGTTGGCCGTTGCCGTAGATGCGGTTGCCGCGCACCACGGTGTTGACGGCCTTGGTCGTCGACGCCCCCACGTACACGCCGTCGAAGGTGCTGTTGGCGATGGTGTTCGCCTGCCCGGCCCCGATGCCGCCGATCGTGGCCGAGGTGGTGTTCGAGGTGATGACCCCGACGCCGTTGCCGAGCGGGTTCACCCCACCGGCGTCGACCCCGATCAGGTTGCCCTGGGCCACGCCGCCGCTGACGTCGAACGCGAGGGCGATGCCGTTGGTGTTCCCCGAGATGAGGTTGCCGGCCCCGGCGCTGCTGCCGCCGATGGTGGTCGAGGCGGCGCGCACGTGCACGCCGTAGGTCCCGTTGCCGAGCGCCGCCGTCCCCGATGCGTCGGTGCCGATCCGGTTGCCCTGCACCACCGCCGCCTTCCACAGGTCGAGGCCGTACTGGTGGTTGCCGGCGATCAGGTTCCCTGCGCCGGCGGCGGTGCCGCCGATCTGGACGGGTGCCGAACCAGCGGCCGCGACCCCTGCGTCGTGGAGGTAGATCCCGCCGTTGCCGGCGGTCGCGGACGCG
>CAZUYW010000081.1:1505-6833 GCA_964624775.1 uncultured Iamiaceae bacterium | reverse complement strand
CCGGCGGCCGAGCCGCCGATGGTGGCCGTGCTGGGGACGACCGTCGATCCGGCCGTGGTCGTGCCCCAGACCGCGATCCCCGCGCCGCCGTTGCCGAGGTCGGCCCCGCCGGCCGACACGCCGACGAGGTTGCCCTGGATCGTGGCGGTGGCACCGTCGAGGCGGATGCCCTCGCCCTGCGTGTAGGCCGCCGGCGAGAGCGGCTTCGCCGTGCCGACCACGAGGTTCCCGTCCGACGCTGCGGTCCCGCCGATCGTGGCGGAGGCCTGCTGGGCGACGAGGATCCCGATCCCGGTGTTGCCGAGCGCCTGCGTGCCCGTGACGTCGGAGCCGATCTTGTTGCCCACGATCGTCGCCTGCGACCCGTTCGCGTAGACGTCGATGCCGTAGCCCGCGTTGCCCGAGATCAGGTTGCCGCGGATGGTGAGGCCGGCCACCGCCGCCTCGATGCCGGTGTTCGGCGTCGGCGTCACGTCGTAGATGGTGAACAGGGCGGTGCCCGACGGGTTCTTGGCCGACGCGGTTCCGGCCGGGTTCGTCCCGATGTAGTTGCCCTCGATCAGGGAGCCGGTGCCGGACCGCACGCTGATGCCCTTGGCGAGGAAGCCGCCGACGACGTTGCGATCGGCTGCGGTGGGCCCGCCGATCACGGCCGAGCCGCTGTACACGAAGACGGCCGCCGCAACCGCGAGGTTCGCGTCGTACCCCGACGCGCCGACACCGATCTGGTTGCCCACGATGCGGGCGCCGGGGCTGGCGGCGTCGATGAGGACGGCGCGCCCGAAGTTCCCGAGGCGCAGGCCGCGCACCGTCACGTTCGCCGCCGCGACGGTGATGCCGTTGATCCCGCCGTTGACCTTGTCGCCCCGCAGCGTGACGACAGGACCGCCGCCGACCGAGTAGCCGGGCGCGGTGGACCCGTCGATGGTGAGCCCGGGCGATCCGATCGGGCTGAGCGCCCCCGACCCGCCCAGCTCGATGGTGCCGGCCACCGAGAACCCGATCGTGTACGTGTTCGCCGGGACCGCGTTCGCCTCCTGGATCGCCGCGCGCAACGTGCACAGCCCACCCGAGGTGGCGCACGTGCCGTTGCCCGGGTTGGCGTCCACGCCGTCGGTCAACGTGTTGACCGTGAAGGTCACCGATGCCGCCTGCGCCGGCACGGCGGCCGCCAGGGCGAGCGTCCCGCTCCCCACCACGACCGCCACCACGCCGACGGCCCATCTCGTGATCCATCGCATCGCGCTCTCCCTCCGCGCTCTGGATCACCGCAGCATTCCACGCCCTCTCGATCGGTGCCACCGGTTCCGAGGGCACGCCATCGCCCGTCCGACCAGCTCCGCAGGAGCGGTGGCGATCGGACCCGCCAGTGGTAGACAGCGCCCGCACGTCGCCCGCCCCGCACGACCCGACGAGGAACCATGATCCCCGGAGCACCGTCAGCTACCGCCCGCCGGGTGGCCGCCTTCCGGCAGGCGTTCGACCGGGCACCGTCACCACCGGGCGGGGATCCCGCGGCCGACGACGCGCTGGCCGCCGACGTGGCCGCGGGCATCGAGGTCGACCACGACTCGCCGATGGCCCGGTACCTGCGGGGCCGCACGGCGTTCTTCGATGCGGTCGTCGCCGGTGCCGCCGCGGGCGGCCTCCACCAGATCGTGAACCTCGGCGCGGGGTACGACGGCCGGTCGCTGCGGTACCGCGAGCCGGGCGTGCGCTGGTTCGAGGTCGATCACCCCGACACCCAGGCCGACAAGCGGGCCCGCCTCGAACGGCTCGGCATCGACGCGGGCGACGTCGCCTTCGTGCCGGTCGACTTCACCGCGGCCCCGGCGCTCGGCGCCGCGCTGGTGGCGGCCGGCCTCGATCCGTCGGTCCCCGCCCTGGTGTGCTGGGAGGGCGTCGTCGCCTACCTCCGCGCCGACGACGTCTCGGCCACGGCCGCCGACCTGCACGGCGCGCTCGCCCCCGGCAGCCGCCTCGCCGTCAGCCTCTCGCCGGAGAGCCGGGCCGATCGGCGCGAGGCGTTCGCCGCGTCGGTGGCCGCGCTCGGCGAGCCGGCGGCCGATCCGATCACGATCGCCAATGCGGTCCCGCTGCTCGCCGCCACCGGTTGGCGCGTGGTGCGCCCGGCCCCGGCGTCGGCGGTGGATCCCGCCGCCGGATCCTCCGGCGACGACCCCGACGAGCGGCTGCGCCGCGGCGGGCTCGCGCTCGCGGTGGCCCTGCCCGTGGCGGCCGCATAGTGGCCACCGGGGCGCGCGTCGTGGTCGCCGGGCTTGGCGACACCGGGGTGCTGATCGCCACGCGCCTGGCTCGCACCTGCGATGTCGTCGCCATCTCCACCCGTCCGGCCCTCGTGAGCGGCCAGGAGCTCGGGAACCGGCTCACCGAGCCGGACCGGTGGCGGCGCAGCTACCTGATCCCCTACCCGCGCTTCCGGCGCCTCGATCGGGTGCGGGTGCTGCACGGCCGGATCACGGCGGTCGACCTCGACGGCCAGACGGTGTCGGTCACCTGCGCCGACGGGACGACGAGCACCGAGCCCTACGACGCGCTCGTCATCGCCACCGGGGCGTCGAACGGCTTCTGGCGCCATGACCGGGTCGAGGACGTCGACGCCGTCGAGGCCGAACTGGCCGCCGTCGCCGATCGCCTCGGTCGGGCGGGGACGATCGCGGTGGTCGGCGGCGGGGCCACCGGCGTGAGCGTGGCCGACAACCTCGCCCGCCGGGGCCGGGCGGCGGTCCACCTCTTCCACTCGGGGGACCAGCCGCTGCCCGGGTACCACCCGAAGGTGCGGACCTGGATCGCCGCGCAGCTCGCCGCCGACGGCGTGTACGTCCACCCCGGCCACCGGGCGGTCGTACCGGAGGGGTTCGTGGGCGACCGGCTCACCACCGACCCGGTGACGTGGTCCACCGGCCAGGAGCCCTTCGCCGCCGACCTCGTGCTGTGGGCTGTCGGCGGCATGCGCCCCCACAGCGCCTTCCTCCCCGACGAGGTGCTCGACGACGAGGGGTTCGTGCGCGTCGACGAGCACCTCCGCGTGCCCGGGCACCCCAAGGTGTTCGCCGTGGGCGACGTGGCCGCGAGCGACCCGCACCGCAGCTCGGCGCGCAACTGGGGGTGGCGCGTCGTCACGGCGAACGTCGCCGCCACGCTGCGCCGCGGGCCCGCCGCCAAGCTGAAGCGGTTCCACGCCCCCGAGCACCGGTGGGGCTCGATCCTGGGCCTCCAGGACGACGGCCTGATCGTGGTCCAGCCCGACGGCCGGCGGTTCCGGGTGCCGCGCTGGGCGGCCGAACCGCTGCTCTTCGGCCTGTTCGTGACCCGCTACCTCTACGGCGGCCTCCGCCCGGCGCGGCGCTGACCAGCTCGCCCCACCGCGTCCCGCGCTCGCCTATCGTGCGCCGAGCCGAGGGAGGGACCGCGTGACCGACATCCGCATCGACGACCTGCGCGCCCCTCGGCGGACCCCCGAGCAGCAGGCCATCCACGACATGGCCGTCACCATGGAGGTCGACCTCGACCCGGCGGGCATCGTCGCCGCCGCGCAGCGCCGGACCGGCCTCACCGACCTCGGCGACCCCACGCTCCTCGACCGCCTCGCCGCCCAGGTCGCCGCCGTGGAGGCCGATACCGGGCTCTCGGGCCTGGGGCGGTTCCTCGTGCGCCGGCGCCTGGTCGGCCTGCTCGCCGCCCGCATGCGCTTCGAGGACCTCATCGCCCGCCACCCCGAGGCGCTCGACGTCGACCTGGAGCCGCCGATCATCGTCGTCGGCCTCCCCCGGTCGGGCACCACCCACCTCGTCAACCTGCTGGCCTGCGACACCCGCCTGCGCTCGCTCCCGTGGTGGGAGGCGGCCGAGCCCGTCCCGGTGCTCGGCGACGGCCCCGGCCGCGACGGCGTGGACCCTCGCTACACCCGCTCGCTCGCCGAGCACGAGGCCACCATGCAGGTGTCGCCGCTCACCGCGCTCATGCACGACCGACCGCCGTGGTCGATCGAGGAGGAGTGCGAGCTGATGGACCTGGACCTGTGCAGCTACGTGCTCGAGTGGCATGCCCGCGTCCCGACCTGGCGGGACACCTACCTCGCCCTCGACCAGCACGCGCACTACGCCTTCCTGCGCCGCGCCCTCCAGGTGCTGACCTACCTGCGCGGCCCGCGCCGCTGGGTCCTCAAGTGCCCGCAGCACCTCGAGCAGCTCGGGCCGCTGATGGCGACGTTCCCCGACGCGACGGTGGCCTTCACCCTCCGGGACCCGGTCGCGGTGCTGCAGTCGGCGATCACGATGCTCGCCTACGGCGACCGCAACCGGCGCCTGGAGATCGACGCCGACGGGCTGGCGGCATACTGGGTCGACCGGATCGAGCGGCTGCTGCGCGCCGCGGTCCGCGACGCCCACCTGATCCCGGCGGCGCAGCGCGTCGACGTCGAGTTCGGCGCGTTCATGGCCGACGACCTGGCGATGGCGCTCGGCATCATCGACCGGTCCGGCCTCGGTGCCACCGCCGACGCGCGCGACCGCCTCGCCGCCTACGTCGCCGGCAACCCGCGCGGGCGAGACGGACGCATCGTCTACGACCTGCGGACCGACTTCGGCCTCGACCCCGACGAGCTCCACGAGCGCTTCGCGTTCTCGTTCGAGGCGTTCCCCACCGTCACCCGGGAGGTGTTCTGATGGCCGGCATCCACCGCGAGCGGCCCGGAGCCGATGCGATCGCGGCGGCCACCGACGCCCCTGCCGTCGACGTCGGCGACGGCATCTGGCTGCACGAGGGCCTGTCGAACAGCTACCTGATCGGCACCGACGAGGGCCGCGTCATCGTGAACTCGGGCATGGGCTTCGAGGGCCCCCTGCACCGCACCGCGTACGACGCGGTCGATCCCTCCCCGACCCGCGCGCTCGTCCTCACCCAGGGGCACTACGACCACGTCGGCGGCGTCGACGTGCTGCGCGACCCCGACACCGACGTGATCGCCCAGGCGAACTTCGTCGTGTGGCGCCAGGACAACGAGCGCCTCGAGGCGTTCCGCTCCCGCAACTCGGCCTTCGCCTGGATCGACGCGATCGTCGCCGCCATGGAGCACGCCCGCACGCTCGGGGTCGGGGCCGTCGCCCAGGCCAAGCCCGAACCGACGCGCACCGTCGAGGACCGCCTCGAGTTGGTGATCGGCGGCCGCGAGCTCGTGCTCATCGCGACACCCGGCGGGGAGACGTTCGACTCCCTCGTGGTGTGGCTGCCCGCCACCCGCACCCTGCTCAGCGGCAACCTGTTCGGCCCGCTCTTCGGCCACGTCCCGAACCTCGTCACCATCCG
>CAZUYW010000081.1:0-1405 GCA_964624775.1 uncultured Iamiaceae bacterium | reverse complement strand
TCGGCGAGGGCTACGGCAAGACGTCGTGGAACGTGCGGGCCATCTGGGAGACCTACGCCGGCTGGTTCCACCACCGCTCCACCACCGAGCTGTACGGCGTGCACCCGCTCGCCATCGCCCCGGACCTCGTGGCGGCGGCCGGGGCTGAGCCGCTGGTGACCGCGGCTCGCGCCCACCTCGACGCCGGGCGGCCGGTCGAGGCGCTGCAGCTCACCGACGTCGTCCTCGCGGTGGACCGCACCCACGACGGCGCCCGCGGCGTGGCGAGCGCCGCCCACGAGACCCTGCTCGGCGACAGCGGCAACTTCTGGGAACGGGCCTGGCTGCGGCGGGCCATCGACAAGCTGGGCCGGTCGTGATGCGCCAGGTGCGCGTCCACGGGCCCGGTGACGTCCGGGTCGACGAGGTGGCCGAGCCCGACCCGGGACCGGCCGACGCGCTCGTGCGCGTGGCCGCGTGCGGCATCTGCGGCAGCGACCTCAGCTACATCGCCATGGGCGGGGTCGCCGGCCCCGGCCCCGAGCCGATGTGCCTCGGCCACGAGATCTCCGGCACGGTCGAATGGGTCGGCCCTGCGGTCACCTCGTTCCACGTCGGCGACCGGGTGGTGGTGCAACCCGGCCCCGGCGAGCTCCCCAAGATCGGCAACGGCGCGCCCCAGGGCGGTCTCACCCCGCTGCTCCACGTGCCCGACGCCGACCGTCGCCTCCACCCGGTGCCCGACTCGGTGCGCCTCGACGTGGCCGCCTTCGCCGAGCCGCTCGCCGTCGGCATGCACGCCGCCGACCAGGCCGATGTGCGCCCGGGCGACGGCGTCGCCGTCTTCGGTTGCGGCCCGATCGGCCTGGCCGCCATCGCCACGCTCGTCGACCGCGGCCACGAGCGGGTGGTGGCGATCGAGCCCAGCGCGGCCCGCCGGTCGCTCGCCCTCGGGCTCGGCGCCCAGGCCGCGCTCGACCCGCTCGCCACCGACGTGTGGGACGAGCTGGCGTCGTTGCACGGCACCGCGCCGTTCATGTTCGGCCCGACCCCGGCCACCGCCGCCTTCATCGAGGCCTCCGGGGTCGACTCGGTGCTGACCGACGTGATCGCCCACGCCGGGGTCGGTGCCCGCCTGTCGGTCGTGGCACTGCACTACGCGCCCGTGCCGACGAGCTTCCTCCTGGTGCTCATGAAGGAGCTCACCCTGCGGGGCTCGATCGAGTACCCGCCCCGCTTCGCCGACGCCATCGACCTGCTGGAGCGCTGCGATGTTGCGCCGCTCCTCACCCACCGCTTCGACCTCGACCACCTCGACGACGCCCTCGCCGAGCTGCGCGGCTCGAAGGACTGCGGGAAGGTCCTCGTGGCCCTGGACCCGACCCAGTGGTGACCGACCGCTGATCCTGCGATCAGGCGCGGCGCC
>CAZUYW010000080.1:1891-11231 GCA_964624775.1 uncultured Iamiaceae bacterium | reverse complement strand
GTGCGGCTCCCCGGCGTGGCGGCCCCCGCCGCGGCCCGGGCCGCCGCGGTGGCGCCCGACGCGCGCCGCACCATCGCGATCGCCGCGCCCCTGTCGGGCTGAGACCCCGCGCCGCTAGCGTGGGCGGCCATGGCCGACCAGGCGACCTTCGCCGACCAAGCGATGCCCCTCATGGGCGCCCTCTACTCGGGCGCCCTGCGGATGACGCGCAACCCGGCCGACGCCGAGGATCTCGTCCAGGAGACCTACCTGCGGGCCTACCGCGGGTTCGGCGGGTTCCAGGAGGGCACCAACCTCAAGGCCTGGCTGTACCGGATCCTCACCAACACCTACATCAACGCCTACCGCGCCAAGCAGCGGCGGCCCGAGCAGACCGAGCTCGACGAGGTCGAGGACCTCTACCTGTACCGGCGCCTGGGCGGGCTCGAGGCGGCCAGCCTGGGGCGCAGCGCCGAGGACGAGCTCATGGACACCTTCAGCGAGGCCGAGGTGAAGGCCGCGGTGGAGGCCCTCCCGGAGGCGTTCCGGCTCGCGGTCCTGCTGGCCGACGTCGAGGGCTTCTCCTACAAGGAGATCGCCGAGATCCTCGACATCCCGATCGGCACGGTGATGAGCCGGCTGCACCGGGGAAGAAAGGCGCTCCAGAAGCAGTTGTTGGACTACGCCCTGTCCCACGGGTTGGCGGACCCCGATCCCGAACCCCTCACGGCTGCGCCCGCGGCCGATCGTTGACCAGGAACACCTCGATGGCCGACTGCAACGAAACGCTCAAGGAGCTGTACCAGTACCTCGACGGTGAGCTCACCGAGGAGGACCGGGCGCACATCCAGCACCACCTCGACGACTGCTCGCCGTGCCTGGCCGCGTTCGACTTCGAGGCCGAGCTGCGCCTTGTGATCCGCCACCGCTGCGTCGACCAGGTGCCCGAGGACCTGCGGGCCCGCATCGCCCGGGCCATCGAGGCCGAGTCCTGACGCCGCCGAGTGGCGACCCCGTCCCCACCCGAACCTAGGATCACGCCATGCTGCTCGCTCAGGTCTGGACCTATTGGATCGCGGTCGCGGTGGTCCTCGGCGCGGTCGCGTTCGTGATCGCCACGATCATCGGCTACCTCACGAAGGTCGTCCGCCCGAAGTACCCGCCGCGCGGCCAGGACTGACCGGGTGGCGGGCGCGGTCGACTGGGGCCTGGCCGAGAAGGTCGCGGTCCGAGCAGCCGGCCGGGAGCCCTTCGCCGAGTCGTACCACTACGCATCGCTCGCCGAGGACTTCGCCGAGCTGACCGCGATCGCCGAGGAGCAGGTGGCGGCGGCCACCGGCCTGCGCAGCGCCGCCGGCGACGCACGGGCCCGGGTGACCGATCGCCAGGGCTGGGTCCGGGCCAACATCGCCTCGTTCCAGCGACTCCTCCGGCCGATCACCGCCCGCCTCGACGAGCAGCTCGGGCGGAACCCCTTCGCCCCGGTGGCGAGCCGGGTCGCGGGTGCCGAGGTCGGCATGGTGCTCGGCTGGATGTCCACGCGCGTGCTCGGCCAGTACGACCTGCTCGTCATCGAGGACGATCGGCCCGAGGATCAGGACATCGTGTACTACGTCGGGCCGAACGTGCTCGGGCTCGAGAAGCGGTTCGCCTTTCCCCCGCGCGAGTTCCGGCATTGGCTCGCGCTCCACGAGGTCACGCACCGCGCCCAGTTCACCGGCGTGCCGTGGATGCGCGAGCACTTCCTCGCGCTGGTGCAGGCCACCATGGACGCCGTCGACCCGGACCCGAAGCGGTTCCTCGACGCGATCGGCCGGCTCGCCGACGACGTCCGCAAGGGCAAGAACCCGCTCGACGACGGTGGCGTGATGGCGGTGCTCGCCTCGCCCGAGCAGCGCGAGGTGCTCGACCGCGTCGCCGGGCTCATGAGCCTGCTCGAAGGGCACGGCGACGTCACCATGGACCGCGCCGGCGCGGACCAGATCCCGAGCGCCGAGCGGTTCGGCCAGGTGCTCCGCCAGCGTCGGGAGCAGGGGAACCCCGCGGCCAAGCTGCTCCAGAAGCTCATCGGCCTCGAAGCCAAGATGAAGCAGTACGAGCAGGGCGAGCGGTTCATCGAGCGGGTCGAGCGCGAGGGCGGCACCGAGCTCCTCGACCGGGCCTGGGTGGATCCCGGCAACCTGCCCACGATCGCCGAGATCCGCGACCCCGAGGCCTGGATCGCCCGCGTCGGTCCCACCGTCGCGGCCTGAGCGTGCCGGCCGCAGCGCTCGACCTCGGGGTGCCCGCGGTCGCGGGGCTGGCGGCGCGCTGCACGTTCCCCACCGGCCCCCTCGACCTCGCCGTGTCGGGCGGCCCGGACTCGCTCGCCCTGCTCGTGCTGGGAGCGGCCACCGGCGCCGAGGTCACGGCCTGGCACGTCGACCACGGGCTGCGCACCGGGTCGGCGGCCGAGGCCGAGGTGGTGGCGGAGGTCGCGGGGCGCTGCGGTGCCCGGTTCGAGGCCCGCACGGTGATCGTCGAGCCAGGCGCCAACCTGGAGGCCCGTGCCCGTGCCGCGCGGCTCGCCGCGCTGCCACCGGGCGCATGCACGGGGCACACCGCCGACGATCGGGCCGAGACCGTGCTGCTGCACCTGCTCCGCGGCTCGGGCCCGGCCGGGCTCGCCGGGATCCGCCGGAGCCCCCGCCGGCCCCTGCTCGACCTGCGTCGCCACGAGACCCGAGGCCTGTGCGCCGCGCTCGGCCTCGCGCCGATCGAGGATCCCTCCAACCTGGATCCCGCGCACCGGCGCAACCGGGTGCGCCACGAACTCCTCCCGCTGCTCGACGACATCGCGGCGCGCGACGTCGTGCCCCTCCTCGTGCGCCAGGCCGACCTGCTCGCCGCCGTCGACGACGCCCTGGCCGATGCGGCAGGAGCGGTCGACCCCACCTCGGCGCGGGCCCTGGCCGCCGCGCCGGAGGCGGTCGCCGGGGCCGCGGTGCGCCGGTGGCTGGTGGCCGCCGGGGTCGGGGAGGGCTACGGGGTCGACCACGCCGCCGTCGCCCGGGTCCTGGCCGTCGCCCGCAACGAGCGGCGGGCGACCGAGGTCGTGGGCGGCGGGCGCGTCACCCGCAGCGCCGGGCGCCTCGCGGTCGTGCCCCCGCCCGCGTGCAAGGATGCCGCCCATGGCTGATCAGGGTGGACCCACGGCGCTCGACCCGCACCTCGGCCCGGTCGTGGTCGATGCCGACGCGCTGCAGGCGAGGATCGCCGAGCTGGGTGCCGAGATCACCGCGGACTACGCCGGGCGCGCGCCGCTCCTCGTCGGCGTGCTGAAGGGCGCGTTCGTCTTCATGGCCGATCTCGCCCGGGCGATCGAACTGCCCGTCGAGTTCGACTTCATGGCCGTCGCCTCCTACGGCAACGCCACCAAGTCGAGCGGCGTGGTGCGGATCGTCAAGGACCTCGACCTCGACCTGACCGGGCGCGACGTGCTCATCATCGAGGACATCATCGACAGCGGGCTCACCCTCGCGTACCTCCGCAAGAACCTCCTGGCCCGCAACCCGGCGAGCGTCGAGGTGTGCGCCCTGGTCGTCCGCGAGGGCCTGCAGGCCAAGGACCCCGACCTGCGCTACGTCGGCTTCACCATCCCGCCCGACTTCGTGGTCGGCTACGGCCTCGACGTCGGCGAGCGGTACCGCAACCTCCCGTTCATCGCGTCCTACATCGCCTGAGGGGCGCCCGCCCGCGGCGCGGGTGGAGGCCGGACCGGGCCGGGCTAGCGTGCGCCCCCATGTCACGCATCCGGATCCTCGCCTCGGCGGTGGCGGCACTGGCGTTCGTCGGTGCGCTCGCCGGCTGCTCGGACGACAAGCAGGAGGCCTCGAGCACCTCGCGGGCACCGATGTCGTTCGGCACCATGGCGCCGAACGCCTCGCGCTTCGGGCTGTGCAAGGCCTACCCCATCGCCTCGGTCAAGAAGATCGTCGGCGGCGACCACCGCTTCCAGGCCAATCCGTCCGAGCCGATCGACGAGCAGGCCGGCGAGGTGGTCGGGGAGGCGTGCTCCTGGGAGCGTCGTGGCCCGGGCAAGGACTCGCTGCTCCTGCGGGTCGAGGCCCGGGACTTCGGGGCCAACCAGCAGCTGCTGGAGGACACGTTCAAGGGCCTCCGCACCAACACGGTGTCGGCCACCCGGCTCGACGGCGTCGGCGACGAGGCGTTCACCTCGAAGTCGAAGGACACGTCGCTCGTGCAGATCCGTCGGGGGCACTACCTGATCACCGCGTCCAGCCGGGCGACCGGATCGCTCGATCCGATCCCGATCCCGAAGCTCGTCGCCGTCGCCGGCACGTCCTTCACCACGCTGCCGTGAGCGGCGAGGACCGGCCCGGGGTCGACCAGGCGCGCATCGAGCGCGCCGTCCGCGAGATCCTCGAGGCCATCGGCGAGGACCCCGAGCGCGACGGCCTCCAGGCCACGCCCGGGCGCGTCGCGCGCATGTACGCCGAGATCTGCTCGGGTCTCCACGAGAACCCCGACGATCACCTCGCCACCACCTTCGAGGCGGATCACGACGAGATGGTCATGGTGCGCGACATCCCGCTCTACTCGCTGTGCGAGCACCACCTGGCGCCGTTCATCGGCCGGGCCCACGTGGCCTACATCCCCAACGACGACGGTCGGGTCATCGGCCTGTCGAAGTTCGCCCGGCTCATCGACGGCTACGCCCGCCGCCCGCAGGTGCAGGAGCGCCTCACCTCGCAGGTGGCCGACGCCCTCCAGAACACCCTGGACCCCAAGGGCGTGATGGTGGTGGTCGAGGCCGAGCACCTCTGCATGTCCATGCGGGGCGTCCGCAAGGCCGGCAGCACCACCGTCACCTCCGCCGTGCGGGGCCTGTTCCGGCACAACGTCGCCACCCGCGAGGAGGCCATGCGGTTCATCCAGGGCCGCTGACCCCGGGGCCCGGATTTGACGGGCCGGGTACCCTGGCTCCCCGTGCGCCCGTTGGTCATGGGAATCCTCAACGTGACACCTGATTCGTTCTCCGACGGAGGACGCCACGACGACGCGCCACGGGCGATCGACCACGGCCTGCGCCTCGTCGCCGCCGGAGCGGACATCGTCGATGTCGGCGGCGAGTCGAGCCGGCCCGGGGCGGACCCGGTCGACGTCGCCACCGAGCTGGCCCGGGTGCTGCCCGTGGTCCGGGCCCTGGCCCCGCAGGTGCGGGTCTCGATCGACACGGCCAAGCCCGAGGTCGCCCGCGCCGCGGTCGCCGAGGGGGCCACGATCGTCAACGACATCACCGCGACGCTCCACCAGGTCGCGGCCGAGACCGGCGCCGGCTGGATCGCCATGCACATGCGCGGCGCGCCCCGCACCATGCAGCAGGACCCCCGCTACGACGACGTCGTGATCGAGGTCGAGGCCCACCTCCTCGCCGCGGCCGCCCGAGCCGAGGCGGCCGGTGTCCGCGAGCTCTGGATCGACCCAGGGATCGGCTTCGGCAAGACGCCGGCGCACAACTGGGACCTGCTCGCCGCGCTGCCGGGCCTCGTCGCCCACGGCCGCCCGGTCGTGGTCGGCACCAGCCGCAAGGCGTTCCTCGGGCGCCTGGCCGCCGACACCGACGGCGCCGCGGAGCCCGCCGACGTGTCCGACCGCCTGGAGGGATCGGTCGCCACCGCGGTGCACGCGGCGCGCGCCGGTGCCGCGATGGTCCGGGTCCACGACGTGGCCGCCACGGTGCGAGCGCTCGAGGCGCTGGCCGCATGAGCGCCGGTCGGGCGATGGCAGGAGGACGTGACGTGCGAGCTGGGAGGCGATCGACGTGGCCGTGAAGGGCAAGTGGGCGCAGGGCATCGAGCCCCGCAACTTCCGCTGGGTGATGCAGGACCAGCTGGCGGTCTGCGAGCGACCGGGGGGCTACGGCCCGAACCACCGGCGGGTGCGCCGTCAGGAGGAGATCATCTGGGTGCGCGAGCAGGGCTTCGCGCCGGTGATCTCGATCATCCCGTCGCCGGCGAACCTCCACAACTACGACGAGCTCGGGGTCACGTGGATCCACCGGCCCTTCGGCAACCACGACGACGCGCACCACTACCTGGCGGCGTTCTTCCCCGAGCTCGCCGACCTCCTCGCCGGTGGCGCCAAGCTCCTGATCCACGGCGAGGAGCTGGGGGACCGGATCTCGGGGATCATCGCCGGCTACCTCGTGTGGACCGGTCTGGTGCCGTCGGGCCCCAAGGCCATCTCCCTCACCGAGCGGCTGGTGCAGCGCCAGCTCGGCCCGGTCGGGCGCGAGCTGGTCACCATCGCCCTCGGGCTGCCGCCACGTGGCTGACGACGATCGCATCGAGCTGCGCGGCCTGCAGCTGATCGGCATCTGCGGCGCCCTCCCCGAGGAGCGCGAGCGCGCCCAGCCGCTCGAGATCGACCTCGACGTGATCACCGACCTCGCGCCCTCCGGGGTGAGCGACGCGCTCGACGACACGGTCGACTACGGCGCGCTGTGCGACGCCGTCGCCGCCCACGTCGCGGCGGGCACCCCGCAGCTGCTCGAGCACCTCGCCGCCGGCATCGCCGACGTCGTGCTCGACCTGGACCCCCGGATCACCGCGGTCGAGGTCGGCGTCCGCAAGCTCCGCCCGCCGGTGCCGCACGCGCTGGCCACCTCCGGCGTGCGCATCGTGCGCCGCCGATGACCCGGGCGTTCCTCGGGCTCGGCTCGAACCTGGGCGACCGACGGCGGTTCCTGCTCGACGCGGTCGAGGCGCTCGGCCCCCAGGTCGTGGCCGTGTCCGACGCGTACGAGACCGATCCCGTCGGCGGACCCGATCAGGGCCGCTTCCTCAACATCGTCGTCGAGCTCGACACCGGGTTCACCCCGCGCGAGCTGCTCGGCGTGTGCCACCGCCTCGAATCGGCCGCCGAGCGCGTCCGGCTGGAGCGATGGGGGCCGCGCACGCTCGACGTCGACATCGTGTGGATGGCCGACACGGTGGTCGACGAGCCCGATCTGCAGATCCCGCACCCGCGAGCGTGGGCGCGCCGGTTCGTGCTCGCTCCGCTCGCCGAGCTCGCCCCCGATCTGGTCACGCCGGCGGACCTCGAGCGGGCCGAGGGCCAGGTCGATCGGCTCGGGCCGCTCGCGTCGGTGGCGCCGGAGCCGTGATCCCGCCCCGGCTGCGCGTGATCGGGCCGGGCCGGGCCGGCGGATCGCTGGCGGCCGCCCTCGCATCGGCCGGCTGGGACGTGGTGGGCGTGGTCCGGCGCGGCGAGCCCGTCGGCGGCGCGGCCGCGGGCACCGACCTGCTCGTGATCGCCACGCCCGACGCGGTCGTGGCCGAGACCGCGGCCGCGGTGGTGCCCCAGCCCGGCACCGTCGTCGCCCACCTCGCGGGCAGCCTCGGTCTGGACGTGCTGGCGCCCCACGCCCGCCGGGCGGCCATCCACCCCCTCGTGTCCCTGCCCGACGCCGAGATCGGTGCCCGTCGCCTCCAGGCGGGTGCGTGGTTCGCGCTGGCGGGCGACGGCCTGGCCCAGCGCGCGGTCGACGACCTCGGGGGTCGGTGGTTCACCGTGGCCGACGAGGACCGGGCCCGCTACCACGCGGCTGCCGCCCTCGCCTCCAACCACCTCGTGGGACTCCTCGGCCAGGTCGAGCGGGTGGCGGGCGACATCGGGGTCCCACCCGAGGCGTTCTGGGACCTGGCCCGCGGCACGCTCGACAACGTCGTGGCCCTCGGGCCGGCGGCCGCGCTCACCGGACCCGCGGCCCGCGGGGACTGGGACACGCTGCGCCGTCACCTGGCCGCGCTCCCCGAGGCCGAGCGACCCGCGTACCGCGCCCTGGCCGATGCCGCCCGGCGCCTCGTCGATCCCGAGGGCCTGCCGCCCGACCTCTGAGCCGGCGCCGTGTGGGTGGCCGCACCGCCGGGCGGGCGCGTACCGTGCCCCGATGCCCGAGATCCACACCTCCGTCGCCGGCTTCCGCGCCGCCCTCGACGCGGCCAGGGCGGCGGGCGCCACCGTGGGCCTGGTGCCCACCATGGGGTACCTCCACGACGGGCACGCCTCGCTCATGCGGGCGGCCCGGGCCGAGTGCGACGTGGTCGCCGCCACGATCTTCGTGAACCCGCTGCAGTTCGCGGCCGGTGAGGACCTGTCGACCTACCCGCGCGACCTGGACCGCGATCTGGCCATCGCCGACGCGGCGGGGGTCGCGCACCTCTTCACGCCCTCCGAGGCCGAGATGTACCCCGAGCCGATCCTCACGACCGTCACGGTGGGGCGGATCACCGAGCGGTTCGAGGGCGCCGCCCGGCCCGAGCACTTCGCGGGTGTCGCCACGGTGGTGGCCAAGCTCTTCGCCATCGCCGGCCCCTGCGCCGCCTACTTCGGCGAGAAGGACTACCAGCAGCTCGCCGTGGTGCGGCGCATGGCCGCCGACCTGTCGATGCCCGTTCGGGTGGTCGGGTGCCCCATCGTGCGCGATCACGACGGGCTCGCCCTGTCGAGCCGCAACGTGTACCTCTCCGAGGCCCAGCGGGCTGCGGCTCCGGTGCTCCACCGCGCGCTCGTGGCCGCGTCCGCCGCCGCCGAGGCGGGCGAGCGCGACCCGCGGGCGGTGGAGGGGATCGTCGCCGCCGCGGTGGCCGCCGAGCCCGAGGCCGTCCTCGACTACGCCGCGCTGGTCGACGCCGCGACCCTCGAGCCCGCCGAGGCGGTGGGGGGCGAGCAGCGGCTGGTGGTGGCGGCGCGCTTCGGCGCAACGCGGCTGCTCGACAACATCGGGGTGCGGGCGCCGGGCTGAACCGGCGGCCGCGTGCGGGTCAGCCCTTGCGCTGGGCGACGGCCTGCCACACGGCGAGGATGATCACCGCGCCGAGGATCGAGCCGATGAACCCGGACGGGTGGAAGCTCAGGTCGCCGTCGATGAGGAGGCTGCCGAGCATGCCGCCGACGAACGAGCCACCGAGGCCGGCGATGAGCAGCGGCCCCCACTCGGCCGGGTGGGCACCCCGCCCGAGGATGATGTTGGCCAGCCAGCCGCAGAGCAGGCCGAAGACGAGGATGGCGAGCAGGATCACGGGGTCTCCAGGGAGTCGGGGTGGCGGGCCGGGCCCACGGGCCGAGACGGTACCCGATCGGACCCGCCGATCGGCCAGTCCCCGACCGCCGGCCCGATTGTTCTGGTACAGAACCGGTCGAGCAGACTGGGGCATCGCCGAGGGGGCGACCGGTGGGGCGGCGCCCCCCCCCCCGGGGGGCCCGGGCGGCCGGGCCGGGTTTTGTGCACGATACACCCCGCCCCCCGCCCCCACGCCCCCACGCTGGTGCGGCTGCGGGTGGGCACCCAGCTGCT
>CAZUYW010000080.1:0-1881 GCA_964624775.1 uncultured Iamiaceae bacterium | reverse complement strand
ACCCGCACTTTCATGCGCGCCAAGATCCACCGCGCCACCGTCACCGACGCCGACCTGCACTACGTGGGGTCGGTCACGATCGACCAGGACCTGCTCGACGCGGCCGATCTGCTCGAGCACGAGCAGGTGACCATCGTCGACATCGACAACGGGGCGCGGTTCGAGACCTACGCGATCGCCGGCCCGCGGGGCCGCGGCGACCTGTGCCTCAACGGCGCCGCGGCGCGGCTCGTGGCTCCTGGTGACCGGGTCATCGTCATCAGCTACGCCGACTACGAGGACGCCGAGCTGGTGGGCTACGCACCCGTGGTCGTCCACGTCGACACGGCCAACGGCATCGTCGACGCCGCCACCGCGGAGGCGCTCGCCGCCCTCGATCGGCCCGCACCGCGCCGCTACGTCGAGGTGCCCGCGCCCGCGTAGTGGGGAACGGGAGGCCCACGGGCCAGACTGCCTCCCGATGAACACCTCGGAGCTCGATCTCCTGGTCCTCGGTTCGGGGGTCGCCGGCCTGTCTGCGGCCGTGCGCGCCGCGGAGACCCACCGCATGCGCGTCGGCGTGCTCACCAAGGGCGAGCTGCCCCAGGCCACCACCCGGTGGGCCCAGGGCGGTGTCGCCGCGGTCCTGGGCGGCGACCCGGACTCCACCGACCTCCACCTCGCCGACACGCTCGCGGCGGGCGCCGGGCTCTGCGACGCCGAAGCGGTGCGGGTGCTCGTGGACGAGGGGCCCCACCGGGTCAACGAGCTCATCGCGCTCGGCGCCATCTTCGACCGCAACGCCCACGGGGAGCTCGAGCTCGCCCGCGAGGGCGGGCACACCCTCCCGCGCA
The DNA here is from genome assembly GCA_964624775.1 of uncultured Iamiaceae bacterium. Lineage (GTDB taxonomy): Bacteria > Actinomycetota > Acidimicrobiia > Acidimicrobiales > Iamiaceae > Aquihabitans. Next base: position 1,048 of record CAZUYW010000080.1, on the reverse strand, counting down.
TCGTCCACGCCGGCGGCTCGGCCACCGGTGCCGAGGTCGAGCGCGCCCTCGTCGAGGCGGTGCAGGTCACCATGGCGGCCATCTACGAGCACGCCTTCGCGCTCGAGCTCATCGTGGAGGCCGGGCGGTGCCGGGGCGTGTCGGCCCGCTTCGCCGACGGGACGGTGCAGGAGGTGCGGGCCACCAACGTGCTGGTCACGACCGGCGGCGCCGGTCAGCTCTTCGCGGTCACCACCAACCCGCTCGAGGCCACCGGCGACGGCATCGCCATGGCGCTGCGCGCCGGTGTGGCGGTCGCCGACATCGAGTTCGTGCAGTTCCACCCCACCGCGCTCTCCGTGGAGGCCATGCCCCGCCCGCTGCTCACCGAGGCCCTCCGCGGCCACGGCGCCCTCCTGCGCGACGTGCACGGCGAGCGCTTCGTCGACGAGCTCCAGCCGCGCGACGTCGTGTCGCGCGCCGAGACCCGGCGGATGCTCGAGCTCGGCACCGATCACGTGTTCCTCGACGCCACCGGCCTCGATGCCTTCGACCAGCGGTTCCCGAACATCGCCGCCGACCTGCGGGCCGTCGGCCTCGACCCCGCCAAGGACTGGCTGCCGGTCGCCCCCGCGGCCCACTACACCTGCGGCGGGATCGTCACCGACCTCGACGGCGCCTCCTCGCTCCCGGGCCTGTGGGCCGCGGGGGAGGCCTCCTGCTCGGGCGTGCACGGCGCCAACCGCCTCGCCTCTAACTCGCTGCTCGAGGGCATGGTCTTCGGCCCGCGGGCGGTCGAGGCGATCGAGGCGGGCTCGTCGGGCCCCAGCCCGACCGGCGCCATGCGCACCGTGCTCGGCATGGACCCCGACCGGCCCGACGACGTCCCGCCCGGTGTGATCGGCGGCCGCTTCGTGCACCTCGGGCTGCCCGCGGGCGTGGGAGACGCCGCGGCGGGCCCGGGGCCGAGCCACGACGAGGTGGTCGCCGCCCGGGTGGCGCTCCAGCGCGAGCTCACCGAGCACGCGGGCGTGCTGCGCGACGCCGCCTCGCTGGCGTCGGCCGGCGC
>CAZUYW010000079.1:3120-11288 GCA_964624775.1 uncultured Iamiaceae bacterium | reverse complement strand
CGTCGGGCCGGTAGCGCAGGTGCACGTCCCCGCCCCGCCCCGCGGGCACGAGCCACCCCTGGCGCCACCCGTCGAGCCGCACCGGCGTGAGGGTCCGGCCCTCAAGGGTGGCCTCCCAGCCGGCGTTGGCGTTCTCGGTGGTGGCGAGCACCGACGCGCCGCCGGCGCCCAGGTGGACGGTGCGCGCCTGGCTGCCCCACGAGCGGATCGTCACCGGTCTCGCGTCGAACGACCCCTCGGAGCTGGCCACCTCCCCGCTGGTGAGCGCCAGGTGATCGACCTGGAGCACGCCGGAGCGGGGCGCGGTCACGCGGTGCGTCCCCGCGGCGAGGGCCGGTCCCGCGCCGCACGCGGTCCACCGGACGGGCCCCCCGTCGCGCAGCGCAGCGACCGAGGTGAGCGCGGCCGTCGGCACCGCCCGGCCGTCGATCCGCAGCTCGGGGCCCTGGCCGCACGGCAGGCGGACCTGGGCGTCGTCGGCCCGAACGGCCTGTCGGTCGCCGAGCGCTGGGATCTCGACCTCGGCCACCGCGACCTCGCGCGTGGCGCTGGTGACCCGGGGGAACCCGAGGGTGAGGTGGTCGGTCCGCACCGCGGGGAACGTCACGACGCCGGACGCCGGCACGTCGCGCACGATCCGCTTGCCGTCGACCACGATCGCCACCCGGCGGATCGGCTCGGGGCCGTTGCGCACGCGCACGATGCGGAGGCGATCGATCCGCACGGCCCCCTGCCAGCGCAGGTCGAGGAGCGGCGAGGTCAGCAGCGGCGCCGAGACCCAGGCGGTGCCGGGATCGCCGTCGACGGCCGCCGCCGGCACGAACGCCGGCAGGTCCTGCCACGCCGCCGTACCCGTCGCCACGATCGCCCGACCGTCCGCGGTCGGCGTGAGGCGGGCCAGGAGGCGGTCGAGCGCGGGGCCCGGCACCGCGGAGGCCGTGCCTGCGACCTGCCAGCCCCGGTGGCGGGCGACGGTCACCACGCGGTCGAGCGAGGCATCCTCGTCGCGCCGGGTGAGGTCGTAGCGGTCCCGCGTGGCCCGGTCGAGCTCCACGGTGTCGGCGGGACCGACCCCGCCAGCGGTCACGAGCGGTCGGGACAGGTGCACGCCGTCGAGGCGCACGTCGGCGAGGCCGACCGCATCGGTGGCCGCCCCGGTGACCATCGCGGCCACCTCGATCCGCACCTCGCGTGTGGCGCCCGGCGGCAGGTCAGCTCGCAGGACGCCCTGCCCGTCGACGGTCGCACGCCGGCGACCGTGGTCGGTCACGACATCGATCGCGGACACGCGTTCACCGATGGTCGACGGGATGTGGGCGGTGATGGAGCCGATCCGGCGGGCGGTGTCGAAGCGGATCACGAGCGCCCGCCCCACGTAGGGAGCCACCGGCATCCACGTGCTGGTCGGGTCGTCGTCGAAGGCGGCGTAGGGCTGGCCCTCGGGCGGGACGAGCGTGCCGTGCGGGTTCGTGTCGGTGAGCGTCGCCGCGCCGCGGACCTCTGCCGCCGTCCGGGGCGGGGGCTCGGGGTCCGGCCACCGGTCGACCGGCTCCTCGCCGGTGAGCGGCGAGGCCTGCTCGGCGGTGAGCGTGTACGTGACGAGGTTGCGGATGCCGCCGAACTGCACGTCGCGGCGGCGGGCCGTGTCGGTCGCGATCACCGTGCGGTCGGCGGCGCGGCGTGCGCTCGTCGGCGCGTCGCCGTCCACGTACACCGCCCGGCCGAGGACCCGGTACGGGTCGATCTGCAGGACCGCCTCGGGGCCACCGGAGACGATGACCGGCATCGCCGCGGGCACGGCCGTGACCCGGTCGACGGCCGCGGTGACCCGGTACACGTCGATCTGGCGGACGCGCTGGCGCCCCGTGTCGCCGGGTCGAGGGTCGAGGCGCCCGTCGCCCCCGGCGTCGCGCCGTGCGGGGCCGAACGACGCGACCCGGCGGAGGCCGTCGGCCCCACCGAGGAGGCGGCGCACCGTGGCCGGGCGCGGCCCGCCGGTGCGGCTCAGGTCGAGGTCGTTGCGCACCACCAGGTACCGCACGCCGGCCCGGGCGAGCGCGGGCACGAACCCCACCGGGAGGTGATCCTGCAGGAGGGCCGTGTCGATCCCGTCGAGGAACCGGGTGGAGCCGTTCCCGCCGAGCGGGATGAGGTCGCGCACGGCCCAGGGGTCGTCGGCGATCACGCCGTAGGGCTCGTCGAGGGGCCGACCCCACCGGTACTCGGCGAACGCCGAGCCCGGGAGCAGCAGCGTCCGCGGCGCACCGGGCTGGTGGTCGATCCAGCGGGCGGCGTCGCGCCACGCGTGCGGCACGGCGTCGAACGACCCCGGAGCCGTGAGCCGGTCGGCGCCCGGGAGGACCGCCAGGACGATGCCGGCCACCGCCAGCCCGGCGATGATGGGCCGCACGAGCCGCGGCCGGCCCGTCCGGACCCGCAGCGACCGCTCGGCCACGACCACCAGGTGGCCGAGCCCGAGGGCGAGGGGCAGGCGCACCACGGGCGAGAACTTGTGCACGTTGCGGAACACGGCGAGGGGCCCGTCGAGCAGGGCGCGCGCCTCGCGCGCGAGCAGGCCGCTGCCGTCGCCGACGTAGCCCGCGCCGATCGCCACCGCGCCCAGCACCGCGGCGGGCAGCAGCCACGCCCGACCGGGCGCGTCCCGCCGGGCCAGGCCGACCGCCCCGGCGAGGGCGACGCCGACCGAGCCCACGATGCCGAGCGGCTCGCTCACCATGGCGAACGCGCCGGGCAGCCACGGCCGTCCCCGGACGAACAGGTACGGCACCCAGTTGCCGGTGCCGCGCCACACCTCGGTGGCGGACTCGGTGGCCGTGGTCGTGGCGGCCTGCTCGGTGAAGGCCGTGAAGCGCACGCCGTAGCGGATGGTGACCACCAGCGCCACGGCCCACCACAGCACGGCAGCGACGACGCCGAACGCCCACCAGGTGGCGAGGCGTCGCCGGTCGGGACCCGGCGCGCGGGTAGCGAACCAGATGACCGGCAGCGGCAGCACGGCGAGCACCGCGGCGCCGTTCACCCCGCCCATGGCCGCGACCGCCAGGGCCGAGGCGGCGGCGGCCCGCCGGGGCCCCCGTCGGTCCGAGGCGCCGACCAGCGGGACGAGCACCCACGGGGCGAGGGCGTAGGGGATCTGGCCCGCCGACTGGAAGGCGACGGTGGTCATGGTGGCGGGGGCGGCCGTGTAGGCCAGCGCCGCGCTGATCCGCCCCGTCGCCGTCGCGACGCCGACGAGGCGGGCCACGCGGTGCGCCCCCCACAGTCCCGCGACCAGGAGCGACGCGATCCAGAGCCGTTGGCCCAGCCATGCGGGGAGGCCGAGGGCCCCGCAGAGCCACGAGAACGGCCCCATCGGGAAGAGGTAGCCGACCGCCTGGTTCTGGAGTCGCCCGAACCCGGCGTCGGCATCCCAGGCGCCGAGCGCGCGCGCCATGAAGCGGGCGGGCGCGAGCACGACCTCGAGCTTGGTCTCGGGCACGATGCGCCCCGGGTCCTGGGCGACGGCCAGGGCCACGAGCCCCGCGGAGGTCGCCAGCAGCGCGATGGCCTCGGCACCGATGCGGCGGCCGGCGCGGGGTCGAGCTGCCGTCGTGGCCATCCGGGTGGTCTACCGCACCCCCGTGACCGATTGCTGCCACCGCCAGGCCGCCGGTCGCTCCCTCCTACGATGCCGGGATCGCCACGCCTGCCCCGCCCCCCGTCGAGGACGATGCGCCACCCCGGCGCGACTACCCCGGGCTGGAGGGGCTGCGCGCCCTGTGCGCGCTGGGCATCGTGGCGTACCACGCGGCGACGTTCACGGGCCTGACCGCGGGCATCGACCCGGGCCAGGAGGGGCTCGGCTCCTGGGTGCACCACCTCAACGTGGGGGTCTCGGTGTTCTTCGTGCTCTCGGGGTTCCTGCTGTTCCGGCCCTTCGTGGCCGCCCACCTCGATGATCGTCCGGGCCCGGCGGTGGGGCCGTACCTGTGGCGGCGGGCGGTGCGCATCTACCCCGCGTACTGGGTCGCCCTCCTGGTCAGCGCCTGGTGGCTCGACACCGTCCACCTCGGCGGCCGCTGGGACCAGCTGAGCTTCCTCACCCTCACCCAGGTGTACCGGGGGCCGACCGCGCTCGGCGGGCTCGTCCAGGCCTGGACCCTCGCCACCGAGGTGAGCTTCTACGTGTTCCTGCCGCTGTGGGCGGCGGCGCTGGCGCGGGTGGGCGGTCCGATCGCGCGGCGCGCGCGGGCGCACTACGCCGGCCTGGCGGCGCTCGTCGTGGTCGGCCTCGCCTTCCGGGGTGCGCTGCGCGCGGGAGGCCACGTCATCGGGTACGCCTGGCTCCCGGCGAACATCGATCTCTTCGCCATCGGGATGGCCATCGCCGTGGCGGTCAGCGCGGCCGAGCGCGGCCGGCCGGTGCCGGCGGCGCTGCAGCGGCTCGGCGAGCTGCCCGCGCTCGCCTGGCTCGCGGCCGGGTGCTGCTACTGGGCGGTCGTGCAGCTGGGGATCCCGTACGGCCTGGCGGCGCCGAGCACCGGGCAGGAGGTGGCCCGCGAGGCCCTCTTCGGGGCCGTCGCGCTGCTCGTGGTGGCACCGTGCGTGGTGGGCGACCTCGATCGCGGCACGATCCGTGCGGTCCTGGCCTGGCGGCCGCTGCACGCGATCGGGGTCGTCTCCTACGGGCTGTACCTGTGGCACCTGAGCGTGATGACCGAGCTGTTCGCGCGCTGGCCGGGCCCGCTGGAGGGCGGTGTGCGGCCGGTGTGGTCGTGGGTGCGCCTGGCCGTGCTGTCGGCGGCGGGCGCGCTGGTGATCGCCACGATCAGCTGGCGCCTCCTGGAACGACCGCTCATCCGGCGGGTTCGCGGTCGGGCCTGAGGCGGCGCCTGGCGGGGGGTGGTGGTGGCGCGTGCTCTAGTCTCGTTGCTCCTGATCCATTCCGGCCGGTGCGCCCGGGGCGACGAGGAGTGTCCGTGAGCGATTTCGACGACGAGCCGATGGACTCGGAGCCGATCGACGATCCCATCGACGCCGATGAGGACTTCTACGACGAGCCCGAGCGGCCGGCCCGGCGCGCGCCGCGCAGCGATCGCGACCGTCCCGCGCCTCGGCGGCGCCCCCGTGACGATTGGGACGACGACGACTGGGACGACGACTGGGACGACCGGCGCGGGGGCGGGGGCGGCGGCCGCCGTGACCTGACCGTCGTCTTCGGGATCGTGATCGCGGCCCTCGTCATCGCGCTCGTGGTGGTCGCCACCCGGGACAACGGCAACGGCTCGGGCGACAACGCCGGTGGCAACGGCGGCGGCGGTGGCAAGGACAAGGGCGGCTTCTGCGGCGACTGGCCTGCGGCCCTTGGCGGCCAGGGCAAGAACGTCGCCAAGAGCGCCGGCACCTACGTCTGGAGCGACTTCCAGGGCATCCACGTGCGGTCCAACAACACCGATCCGGTGACCGTGAAGGTGGTGGGCAACAAGGAGTTCGCCGTCACCAAGCCGGGTGCGGGCGTGCAGGCCAGCGCTGAGAAGGGAGCCGAGGTGAGCTTCGAGATCCCCGCCGGCGAGGGCACGAGCGGCCCGGACCTCAACGTGGGCTGCGAGGTCACCTCGATCGGCTTCGAGGTCACCAAGGCCGGCACCAAGGTCGAGCCCGAGGCGATCAAGGTGGGCGACTCCTCGGTCGCCGACGCCAACCCCGCGCAGTTCAGCCGCGACGCGGGCTGACGCGGCGGCATGGCCGTCGCGGTCCACGACGCCCCGCCCCGGCGGGGGATCGCCCGGTCCTGGGAGCTGCTCAGCGCGTTCCGTCGCGAGCAGACCGATCCCCGCGGGACGTACACGCTGCTGGCTGCTGACACGGCGGAGCTGATCGGGCGCTACCACGCGCTCGACGGCGCGACCGCGGTCGACGTCGGCGGGGGACCCGGCTACACGGCCGAGGCCCTGCGGGCGCGGGGCGCCCACGCGTACACGATCGACCCGTTCGCGGAGGAATTGCGCCTGCACGGGCGCGAGCCCGTCGGCGCCGTGGTCGGCGATGGCCTGGCGCTGCCGCTCGCCGATGCATCGGTCGACCTGTGCTGCACGCTCAACGCGCTCGAGCACGTGCCCACCCCCTGGGCGTTCCTCGACGAGCTGGTGCGGGTGGTGCGTCCCGGCGGCCTGGTGTTCGTCGGGGTCACCAACTGGCTCTCGCCGTGGGGCGGGCACGAGACCTCGCCGTGGCACTACCTCGGTGGCGACCGCGCCGCCCGGCGCTACGAGCGCCGCCACGGCACGCCGCCGAAGAACCGCTACGGGCGGTCCCTGTTCACCGTCGGCGTGGGCGAGACGCTGGCGTGGGCGCGGGCCCAGCCCGACGCCGCCCTGATCGACGCCTTCCCCCGGTACTACCCGGGGTGGTGCCGGCCCCTCGTCGCCGTGCCCGGCGTCCGCGAGGTCGTGACATGGAACCTCGCCGTCGTGCTGGAGCGCCGGTGAGCGAGGAACCCGTCACCGAGCGTCCGATGGTGTCGGTCGTGGTGCCCGTCAAGGACGGCATCCGCACGATCGAGGCCTGCCTGCGCTCGATCCGCGCTCAGACGTGGTCGCCGCTCGAGCTGATCGTCATCGACAACTTCAGCAGCGACGGCACCTGGGAGGTGGCCCAGCGGTTCGCCCACCACGCCGAACAGGCGGGGCCCGAGCGCAGCGCGCAGCGCAACCTGGGGATCGAGCGCGCCCGCGGGCCGTGGGTGCTGTGGATCGACGCCGACATGGAGCTGCCGCCCACCATCGTCGAGAGGGCGATGACGGTCGCCCTCGACGAGGGTGCCGACGGCGTCTTCATCCCCGAGCACACGGTGGGCGACGGGTACTGGACGGCGTGCCGGGCCCTCGAGCGGTCGTGCTGCGTCGAGGAGGTCCTGATGCAGTCGCCCCGACTGGTGCGGCGCGACTACCTGCGGCGCACGGGCGGCTTCCTCGAGGTCCTGTCGGGCACCGAGGACGCCGAGCTGCGCGCCCGCATGATCGATGACCGCTGCCGCCTCGCGTGGATCCCCGACGAGATCGTCCACGACGAGGGCGCCATGTCGCTGCGGTTCATCCTCGAGAAGCGCTACTACTACGGGCGCGGGCTCGGCCGGTACCGCGAGGAGCGTCCCGGCGCGCTGTCGGCCCAGGCCGGCTCGGCGGTGGGTGCCTACCGGCGGCACTGGCGACGGCTCGCGGCCAAGCCCGGGGTCGCCGCAGGGGTCGTGCTGATGCGGGCGGGCGAGTTCGCGGCCTATGGGATCGGCGCGGCGCTCGGCGCGCTCGACGACGTGACCTCAGGCCGGTGACCGCCTCGTCGCGGCCCGCGCCCACCGGACCACCACCCGTCGGCCGGCGCGAGCTGGCCTTCCTGGTGCTCGGCGCCGTGGCGCTGGCGGTCGCGGTCATCGGCACCCGATGGGGGGTGTTCACCCCCGACACCCGACCCGACCTCTACCAGCAGCCGTCGCGCTTCCTCGCGTCCACGGTGCAGGCGTGGGTGGGTGGAGCGAGCGGCCTGGGGCAGGGCAACTTCAACGCCGGGGCCGCACCGGTGGGCGCGGTCGTCTGGCTGATCCGGGCCGCCGGCGCGTCGCCGTGGCTCGCGGTGCGCATCTGGCGCCTGCTGCTGCTCCTCCTCGCGGCGTGGGGGATCCGTCGGTACCTGGCCGTCGTCCTCGGCCCTCGCCTGACCGTGCCGGCCCGGGTGGCCGTCACCGCCTTCTGGGTGGTGAACCCCTATGTGATCGTGGCGGGGAGCACCACGCCGATCCTGCTGCCCTACGCGCTGCTGCCGTGGACGCTCGTCGCGTTCGTCCACGCCACCCGGGCGCCCCGGTCCTGGCGGTGGCCGGCGGTGTTCGCGCTCGCCTTCTTCGCGCAGACCGGCCTCAACGCGGGGGTGGTGCCCTTCTTCGGGCTCCTCGCGCTGCCCGCCCACGTGGTGCATGCGCGCTGGGCCGAGCACCGGTCGTGGCGCGAGCTCGTGGGGGTGGTCGCCCGCTGCGGCGTGCTCGCGCTCGCCGTGTCGCTGTACTGGCTGCTGCCGTCGATCCTGGCGGCCGGGACGGGAGCCGGGATCGCCGGGGCCACCGAGAACCCGCGCGACGTGTCGCGCACGTCGTCGTACGCGGAGACCCTGCGCCT
>CAZUYW010000079.1:0-3020 GCA_964624775.1 uncultured Iamiaceae bacterium | reverse complement strand
CGGGTCCCCGCCGCGCTCGCGTTCCGCACCACGAACAAGGTGGGCGCGGTGGTGGTGCTGGCCGAGGCCCTCGGGCTGGCCATCGGCATCCGCACCTGGCAGTCCCGCCAGCGCGACCAGAGCCGGGCGCTGCGTCGCCTCGCCGCGGCCGGCCTTGCCGTGGCCCTGCTCGCCATCTCCCTGCCCCTGTGGTCGGGCTCGCTGTATCCGCTCGGCTACTCGGTGCCGGCGCGCTGGACGCGTGCGGCGGCCGCGCTCGACGCCCACGACCCCGATGCCCGGATCCTCGCCGTGCCGGGCGGCACGGGCGGGAACTACCGCTGGGGGATGCGCAGCCCCGACGACCTGTTCCCCTCCTTCTTCGGGCGCTCGGTCGTCGTGCGGAACTCGGTCGTCGGCCGAGGTGATCCTGCCGGCAACTTCCTCGCCGGGTTCGATACGGCGATGGCCCAGGGCGCGCTCCAGCCGGGGGCGACCTCGACGATCGCCCGGTACCTCGGGGCGTCGGACGTGCTCGTGCGCAACGACCTCCTGTCCGAGGAGATCGGGGGTGCCGCGCCGTCGACGATCTCGGCCCAGGTCGCCGCCGATCCCGACCTCGCGCTCGCCCGCACCTACGGCCATCCCGGCACCGACACCATGCCGACCCACAGCGGACCCGCCACGCGCACCCAGCGAGCCCTCGATCCGCTCGACGCGGCGGTCCATCCGCTCGAGGTGTACTCGGTGCTCGTGCCCGAACCGGTGGTCCGCGCGGCGCCCGTCACGGACCAGGTGCTGGTCGACGGCGATGGCGGGGCCTTCCCGGTGCTGGCCGGGTTGGGCATCCTCGACGGTCGCCAGCCGGTGCGGTACCTGGGGGATCTCGACCAGGCCGAGCTCGAGCGCACCGTGCACGAGGGCGCTCGGGTGGTGCTCACCGACACGAACCGCCGACGGGCGTGGGACATCAACCGGGTCGCCAACGCGACCTCGCCCACCCTGTCGGCCTCCGGTGACATCGATGCGGGCAACGGTGCCACGGTCACCCTCTGGCCCGATGATGCGTCGAAGCAGACCGTCACGTTCCTCCAGGGCGGTCGCTCGATCGTGGCCGATCGTCCGGGGTTCGGCCTCCAGCCCTTCGGACGGCCCAGCCACGCGTTCGACGGCGACCCCACCACCTCCTGGCTCACCGGTGGGCTCGGCACGGCCCGCGGCAACCGCATCCGCCTGACGCTCAACAAGCCCCGCACGGTGCGGCGGGTCGTGCTCCAGGCGCGCGACACGGAGCCGTCGCGGATCTCGCTCGTGGAGGTGCGCCTCGGCAACACGACCCAGCTCCAGCAGCTGCCGCCGGGCGGCGGTGAGATCAGCGTGCCCGTCCCGCCGACGTGGACCGACCAGGTGACGATCACGATCCTGCGCCAGACCCGCGGCGAGAACCCGGTGGGGATCAGCGAGGTGCAGGTCGACGACCTCCGCTTCACCGAGGTGACCCGCCTGCCCGACACCCTGGGCGATCTGCTCGAAGGTGCGTCGCAGACCCTGCGCAGCGATCTGCTGGACCGCCCGCTCGACCTCGTGTTCACCCGGGCCCAGGGTGCGGTCGACGACCCGAACGACGACGAGGAGTTCAGCCTCGACCGTCGGTTCACCCTGCCGGACAGCCGCAGCTTCACGCTGACCGCACGGCTCGGTCTCGCCGGGGTCGACCGCCAGGCGCTGGCCGCCGCGCGCAAGGGCAAGGCGACCTGCCGGGTCGTGGCGGCGCTCGACGGGGAGCCGGTGCGGGCCAAGATCGTGTCCAGCGCCTTCGAGCTGATCAAGGGCGTGGTGCGCGTCGAGGGCTGCGACCCGATCCCCCTCGGCTACGGGCGCCACGACCTGCGCGGGATCTTCGGCTGGCGGTTCGACGAGGTGCGGCTCTCGTCGCCGGGGCCCCGGCCCCCGAAGCCGACGCCCCAGCGTGCGGCCACGGTGCACGTGCTGGACCAGACGGCGACGATGGTGCACCTGCGCGCCGACCAGGCCTCCGGCGACCGCTACCTGCGCCTCGGCCAGGCCTACGACGCGCGCTGGACGCTGTCGGTCGACGGGAAGGATGCGGGCACCCCGATCCTCCTCGACGGCTACTCGGTGGGGTGGCGCATCGACGGCGACCCGCACGACCTGGTGGTGCGGTTCGCGCCCCAGGGCGCGGTGCGGGGCACCTTCGTCGTGTCCGCCGCAGCGGTCGTGGGCGTGGTGGCGATCGCCGTCTGGCCGGGCGCAGCGCCGATCCGCCGGCGCCGACGTGGCGCATCGTCGGGTCGTCGGGCGGTGGCCGCAGGCGGCGCGGGGGGAGGTGGCTGAGGTGGCCGAGGCTCCTGACGAGGTGGCACCGGTGACCAACGAGGTGCCCGATCGCCCCCGCCCCGGCCGTCGGTCGGTCCTGTTGTGGGTCGCCTGCGCGGCCGTGGCGGTCGCGCTCGACGGTGTCGTGGGCGGCCTGGTCGCGGTGGTCGTGGCCGCGGTGCTCCTGGCTGGGCTGCCGCCCCGCTCGCTCGGCGGCCTCGGCGTGGTGGCGCTCGCCGCGGTGCCGTTCGCGGTGATCCTGCAGGGGGTGCCCACGACCCAGACGGTGTCGCCCGGGTTCGTGTCCGCCACGATGTGGCCGCACCACCTGGCCTTCGCCGGCGTGGTCTGGGCGGGCGCGGGCGCCGTGCTCGACCTGTGGCCCCACCTCGCGTCCCTGCGGGAGTCAGCGGCCGCTGCCGATCCGGTGGCGGCGAGGGAGCCGGTGGCGAGCTGGCCCGTGCCGCTGCGGGTCGCGGTCGTGGTCGGCGTCGCGATCGCGGCCGCGGTGGCGTCGGTCGCGGTGATGGGCGCGTGAGCCCGGCGCTGCGCGGTCGGTTCGACGGCTCCAAGATCTTCAGCGGGTCGGCGTGGATCCTCGTCGGGATCGTGGTGCAGGCGGGCTTCGGGTTCCTCTTCTGGCTGCTCGCGTCGCGGGTCGCCACGGCGTCGGAGGTCGGGCGGGCATCGGCGCTGTTCACCGC
>CAZUYW010000078.1:0-11291 GCA_964624775.1 uncultured Iamiaceae bacterium | reverse complement strand
GCCCCGGCGTGCTCGCCCGGCGCGGTGACGGTGACCACCTCGGCGCCGTGGACCTGGCGCAGCCACGTCCACGGGCCGGGCGCCACGGCGGCGCGCCGCGCCGCGAGGACGTCGGGGTCACCGCCGACCGCGAGGTCGCCGGCGCGGTGGTCCGTGAACGTGACGCGGTGGCCCACGACGGGCGACCGCCTACTTCAGGAAGGAGGGGACGTCGAACTCGTCGTCGCCGTCGTCGTCGCTGCCCTCGTCGCCGAAGAGGTCGACGGGCGTGCGCTCGGGGCCGCCGTCGCCCCGCAGGAGGGCGTCCTCGCCGCGCGGAGCGGGACGGGACGGGCCGCGCCCGCCCTTCTCCTCCCAGCGGTCGAAGCCCGCGGCGATGACGGTCACCCGCACCTCGTCGCCCATCTCGTCGTCGATCACGGTGCCGAAGATGATGTTGGCGTCGGGGTGGGCGACGCCGTGGATGACCTCGGCCGCCTCGTTCACCTCGAACAGGCCGAGGTCGCTGCCGCCGGCGATGGACAGCAGCACGCCGCGGGCACCCTCGATCGAGGCCTCGAGCAGCGGGCTGGAGATGGCGGCGCGGGCGGCGTTGAGCGCCCGGCCCTCGCCGGTGGCGTGGCCGATGCCCATGAGGGCGGAGCCGGCGTTCGACATGATCATCTTCACGTCGGCGAAGTCGGTGTTGATCACGCCGGGGGTGGTGATGAGGTCGGTGATGCCCTGCACGCCCTGCAGGAGGACCTCGTCGGCCATCTTGAAGGCGTTGATCATCGAGGTCTTCTCGTTGGAGACGGTGAGCAGGCGATCGTTGGGGATCACGATCTGCGTGTCGACCTTCTCCTTCAGCTTCTGGATGCCGGACTCGGCCTGGACCGAGCGGCGGCGACCCTCGAAGGCGAAGGGCCGGGTGACCACGCCGATGGTGAGGGCGCCGATGCCCTTGGCGATCTCGGCGATCACCGGCGCGGCGCCGGTGCCGGTGCCACCGCCCTTGCCCGCGGTGATGAAGACCATGTCGGCGCCCTGGAGCACCTCCTCGATCTCCTGGCGGTGCTCCTCGGCGGCGAGGCGGCCGACCTCGGGGTCGCTGCCGGCGCCCAGGCCCCGGGTGAGCTCGCGCCCGATGTCGAGCTTGATGTCGGCGTCGCTCATCAGCAGCGCCTGGGCGTCGGTGTTCACGGCGATGAACTCCACGCCCTTGAGCCCGGCGTCGATCATGCGGTTGACGGCGTTCACGCCGCCACCGCCGACGCCGACGACCTTGATCACGGCGAGATAGTTCTGCGGGTTACCGGCCATGGGGGCCACCTCCACGGGGGCGGGTTGCCGACGGGCCCGGCGAGGTGCCGACCGACGGGGTGTTGGACAGACGGAAACCCTCGACCTGAGGTCGAGGGTTATGTAAACCTCTACGGACGGTCGACATTATGCACCCCCCTGCTGGCGGCGGGTCAAGGCCGGCGCCGACGGGACGGTGAGGTCGATGCGCTCGATCGTGGCCCGATCGGCCTGGTCGAGCAGGATCGCCAGGCTGTCCGCCTTGGCGGTCAGCCGGCCCGGATCCCCGAGCAGGACCCGGATGTCGTCGCGGAGCACCAGGGTGACGCCCTGTGGCCCCGGGAACGCACGGGCGACCTCGCCGCGCAGGTCGGCGGGGAGGCCGGCGAGCGTGGCCGCGAGCAGCTGGCGATAGGCGGGCACCTGGGCGCCCGCCGGAACGTCGTCGCCGATCGAGGGCAGGGCGGCGCCCCGCTCCCCTACGGCGCCTAGCACGCGCCCGGTGTGGTCGACGAGCACGGCGTCGGGCCCCGAACCGATCACCGCCACGGGCGTCCGCTCGCGCACCGAGATCGTGATGGTGCCGGGCCAGGAGCGGGTGACCGTGGCGTCCTCCACCCAGGGCAGCGCCTCCAGGCGGGACGTCACGCGGGCGGGGTCGACCGAGACCATGGCCTTGCCGAGCGGCACGCCGGCTGCGGTGCGTACCGTGGCCGCCGGGACCTGGTCGGCGCCGCGGACGACCACCTCGTCGACGTCCAGCAGGGGCGAGCGGGTGAGGGCGCCCAGCCCGAGCAGCACCAGCAGGACGGTGAGGGCGATCAGCACCTTGCGCAGGCGCCGCCGGCCGTTGTCCCGGGCGACCTCGACCCGCCGGGCCTCGAGGCGGGGATCGATCACCGGGCTCGGCGGGCGGGTCCGATCGCGGGTCATCACGCCGGCGCTCACGCGTCGGCCCCCGGGAAGGCGCCGAAGCCCACGAGGCGGGTCTCGGGGTGCAGCGACACGCCGCTGTGGGCGAGGACGCGCCCGTGGACCTCCACCATCACGGCCCACACGTCGTCGGCCGAACCGCCGTCGTCGGCCTGGATGAAGTTGGCGTGCTTCGGGGAGACCTCCGCCGTGCCGATCCGCAGGCCCTTGGCCCCGGCGGCCTCGATGAGGCGGCCGGCCGAATCGCCCGGCGGGTTGGTGAACACCGAGCCGGCGTTCTGCCCACCCGGCTGGTGGGCGCGGCGCCAGCGGACGATCTCGGCGATCTCGGCCTCAGCCGCCGCTCGCTCGCCCACCGCGAGCTCGAGCTCGGCCCACACGACCACATCGGTGGCCGCGACCGCGGAGGAGCGGTACGCGAGGTCGAGCGTGTCGGCGGTCACCACTCCATCCTCGCCGCCCGCGAGCGCCACGACGCGGACCCTCCGCACCGACGCCGCCATGTCGGAGCCGTGGCCGCCGGCGTTCATGCGGATCGCACCCCCGATCGAACCGGGGACCCCCACCGCCCACTCGAAGCCGGTGAGGCCCGCCCGGGCCGTCTGACGGGCGACGACCGGCAGCGCGGCGGCACCGCCGGCCCGCACGGTGGTGCCCTCGATCACGACCTCGGCGAAGGCGGGACCGAGCTGGATCGCCAGGCCGGGGAAGCCCGATTCGGCCACGAGCAGGTTCGAGCCACGCCCCACGACCAGGACGGGGACCCCGGTGGCGGTGACCGCCTCGGCCACCCGCCGCAGCTCGTCCTCGTCGTCGACGGTGGCGAACCACGAGGCCGGGCCCCCGACCTTGTAGGTGGTGAACGGGCCGAGGGCGACGTCGGGACGGGCCAGGCCCTCCAGGCGGCGGCCCAGCTCCGCGAGCGGCCCGCTCACCGGTCCCGATCCTCATCGACCCGGAGGCCCTCGACCAGGCGCGGGCCGAGCCGCCACACGTCGCCGGCACCGACGGTGAGGCACAGGTCGCCGGGCTCGAGGACCGTGCGCAGCCAGGCCTCGGCGTCGTCGAGCGTCGGGAGCCACTGCGCCTCGGCATCGGGGCGCGCGCGGTGCACCGCGTCGACGATGGACACGCCCGACACGCCGGGCAGGGGCGCCTCGCCGGCGCCGTACACCTCGGTGACCGCGATGAGGTCGGCGGGGGCCAGCGCGGCACCGAAGTCCGCGCCCTGGTCGCGGGTGCGGGTGAAGCGGTGGGGCTGGAACACCACGACGACCCGACTCCACCCCGCCTCCCCCGCCGAGGCCACCAGGGCCCGGACCTTGCCGGGGTTGTGGGCGTAGTCGTCGACCACGGTGACCCCGCCCGCCACGCCCACCACCTCGAAGCGGCGGGCCACGCCCTGGTAGGCGCCGAGGGCCGTCACCGCGGCGGCGCGGTCGACGCCGAGCTCGTGGGCCACGGCGATCGCCACCGCCGCGTTGCGGGCGTGGTGGCGCCCGGGGGTGCCGATCGAGACCGGCCCCACCTCGACCCCGTGGTGGCGGAGCCCGAACGTGGTGGTCAGGCGGTCGACCACGACGCCGTGGACGTGCCAGTCGGCCGAGTCGTGCTCGGCCACGGTCACCGCGCCGTGGGCCGCGGCGACGCGCGCGGCGCGCTCGTCGATCGATCCCTCCGCCCGCGGGTCGTCGAGGCACACCACGGCGCGCTCGGCCGCGGCCACGAACCGGTCGAAGGCCGCCTCGATGGCGTCGATCGAGCCCCAGTGGTCGAGGTGGTCCTCGTCGATGTTGGTGACCACGGCGATCCGGGCGCCCAGCTCCAGGAAGGAGCCGTCGCTCTCGTCGGCCTCCACCACGAACGCGCCCGCCGGGCCACCCCAGCGCGCCGCCTCGCCGAGGGACACGACCGTGGCGCCGACGAGGTACGACGGGTCGGCGCCCGCGCCGCGCAGCAGCGTGGCGAGCATGGCGGTGGTGGACGTCTTGCCGTGGGTGCCCGAGATCGCGACGGTGCGCCGGGTGCGGCAGATGGCGCCGAGGATGCCCGCCCGGTTCACCAGGACCCGGCCCGCGGCCGCGGCGGCGGCCACCACCTCGGGTCCCGGCGGGAAGGCGGTCGAGTGGGCGACCACCTCGACGGCGCCGAGCTCGGACGGCAGCTCGAACAGCGCGTCGGCGGGCACCACCCGCGGGCGGATCCCCGCGGCGAGCAGGCGGGGCCACACCGCGGTCTCGGTGACGTCGGCCCCGCTGACCTCGTGGCCCATGGCCGCCAGGATCAGCGCGATCGCGCTGATCCCCGCCCCGCCGATGCCCACCAGGTCGATGCGGCGCGGCGTCCCGAGATCGGGCACCGGCGCCGGTGCGTCAGCGCCCATCGGCCACCGCCAGCACGACCTCGGCGGCACGCTCGGCGGCGTCGACCACCGCCGCGCCGCGCATCGCCGTGCGCATGGCGGCCAACCGCTGGGGCTGGTCGAGGAGGCGCTCCAGCTCGGCGACCAGCCGGTCGGAGGTGCACTCGTCGTCGGGCACCAGGATCGCCCCGCCCGTGGCCGCGACGGCGCGGGCGTTGGCGGTCTGGTGGTCACGGGGTGCGATCGGCAGCGGCACGAGGATCGACGGGAGGCCCGCCGCCATCAGCTCGAACACGGTGCCCCCAGCGCGGGTGACCCCGATGTCGGCGGCGTCGAGCAGGCGGTGGACGCGATCCTCGTACTCGAGGACCTGGTACACGAGCCCGTCGGGCGGCGGCGTCGGCGCGCTCGCCACGTAGTCCGCGTAGTCACGGCGGCCGATGACGTGGCGCACCGCGAGGTCCGAGCGATCCGCCCAGCGGCCGACCACGCCCCGCACCGCCTCGTTGATGCGCCGCGAGCCGAGCGAGCCCGAGAACACCGCGATCACCGTCCGGTCGAGCGGCAGGCCGAGCTCGGCCCGGGCGCCGTCGCGGTCGGGGTGCTCGGCCATTGCCCGGATCTCGGGACGCAGCGGGTTGCCGGTCACGACCGCCTTTGGCAGGTCCGTGCCCTCGAACGACACCGCGGACGCCGCTGCGAACCAGCGCAGCAGGCGGTTGACCGCGCCGGCCCGCTTGTTCTGCTCGAGCAGCACGAGCGGCCGACGCGCGACCACCGCCCCCATCCCACAGGCGAACGAGGCGAAGCCGCCGAGCACGACCACCACGTCGGGACGGCGCCGCCGCACGATCCCGATGCCGCGCCACAGCGCCACCAGGAGATCGCGCACGGCACCGATGTTCGCCGGGGTGAGCCGGCGCTGGATGCCGCGCCCGGGCAGCACATCGAGCGTGTACCCGGCCGCGGGCACGAGGTCGACCTCGGGGCCGCGCTCGGCGCCCACCGCGTGGATCTCGGCGGGGTCGACGCCCGCGGCGACCAGCGCGGCGGCGAGCGAGAGGCCGGGCAGCAGGTGGCCGGCGGTGCCTCCTCCGGCGATGAGGACTCGGGTGCGGTCGGCCATCAGCGGGCGGAGCGGGTGCGCCGCCGGGGCGGCGGGGCGACCTGGTGGCGGGCGATGTTCAACAGCATGCCCACCGCCGCGAGGTTGATGATCAGGGAGGACCCGCCGAAGGACACGAACGGGAGGGGGATGCCGGTGATCGGCATGATCCCGATCACGGCACCGATGTTCATGATCGCCTGGACGGTGAGCCAGGCCGTGATGCCGGCTGCGAGGAGCATGGCGTAGCGATCGGTGGCCCGCACGGCGGCGAAGGCGCCGAGCGCGGCGAGGGCGAAGAACAGCCCGACCACCACGAGCGCGCCCACCATGCCGAACTCCTCACCGATCACGGCGAAGATGAAGTCGGTGTGGGCGTAGGGCAGGTAGCCCCACTTCACCGTCGACTCGCCGAGGCCGCGACCGAACCACCCGCCGTTGGCCAGGCCCACCATGGACTGCACGTTCTGCAGGCCGCTGCCGAGCGGGTCCTTCCACGGGTCGAGGAACCGCAGGAACCGCGTGCGCCGGAAGTCCGTGAACGCCACCACCATCGAGGCGGCCGCCACGCCCGTGACGGTCACCAGCCCCAGCGGAAGCAGGGGCACGCCCGCGGCGTAGAGCATGGTGAGGACCATGGCCGCGATGATCAGCGTGGTGCCGAGGTTGGGCTGGGCCATGATCAGCAGGCTGACCAGCCCGAGGTACACCGTGACCGGCATGAGGGTCCACCGCCAGTCCTCGACGTGATCGGCCCGCTTGGCGAGCAGGTCGGCCACGAACACGAGCAGCGCGAACTTGGTGATCTCCGACGGCTGGATCTGCAGCGGCCCCGCGCCGAGCCACCGGCTCGCACCGTTCACCTCGACCCCCACCCCGGGGATCAGCACGAGGAGGAGCATCACGAGGCTGGCCCCGAGCATCGCCTTGGCCAGGCGGCGCCAGAAGTGCACCGACACCGAGAGGGTGATGAGCAGGGCGACCGAGCCGATCGCGGTCCACATCACCTGCTTCTCGAAGTAGGACCACGCCCCGCCGGACTCGCGCACCGAGACCACAGAGCTGGCCGACATCACCATGACCAGGCCGATCATGTTCAGCACGGTCACGACCGCCGCCATGAGCAGGAAGGTGCCCGTGGCCCGGCCGGGGATCGAGAACCGCCGGTGCACGCGGATGCGGTCCGCGGCGTGGCCGCGCAGGGCGGGATGGGTGAGCGAGGGGGCGGTCACGGGGTCACCACGGGCAGCGTCGTGAAGTCGGCGTAGAACAGGCCGAGGGCGAGCGCGGTGGCCAGGCCGGCGATGATCCAGAACCGCACGATCACCGTGGTCTCGGGCCATCCGCCCAGCTCGTAGTGGTGGTGGATCGGTGCCATGCGGAACACCCGGCGGCCGCCCAGCACCCGGAAGGTGAAGACCTGGATGATCACCGAGGTGGCCTCGAGCACGAACAGGGCCCCGATGATCGGGAGCAGCAGGGCGGTGTTCAGCGTGAGCGCGAGGCCGGCCAGGCCGGCGCCGATCGCGAGCGAGCCGGTGTCGCCCATGAAGATCCGGGCGGGATGGGCGTTCCACCAGAGGAACCCGGTGCAGCCGCCGAGCAGCGCCGCCGACACCACGGCCAGGTCGAGGGCGTGCTCGACCTGGTAGACGGCCGGGTTGCGGAACGCCCAGAAGCCGATGATGGTGAAGGCCGCGAACGAGAACAGCGCCGACCCCGCCGCGAGGCCGTCGAGCCCGTCAGTGAGGTTGACGGCGTTGGTGGCGGCCATGATCAGCAGCACCGACCACGCCACCCACCCGACGCGCCCGAAGTCGATGGCACCCAGCGTGCCGGTCTCGAAGGAGTCGAAGCGGGTGAACGACAGCGTGGTGTGGACGCCGGTGAAGGCCACCGTGGCCCAGCCGAACCCGATCGCCACCGACAGCAGGCCCAGCACCTTCATGCGCTTGTTCAGGCCGAGGTTGCGCGCCCGGGTGATCTTGATCCAGTCGTCGAGGAAGCCGACGATGCCGGCCCCGACCACCAGGCACAGCACGAAGATGCCCGAACGGGTGAAGACCACGCGGCTGCGCACGTGCGACACCGTGTAGCCGACCACCGCGCCCGCCACGATCGCGATACCGCCCATGGTGGGCGTGCCCGCCTTGGTCTGGTGCCCTTCGGGCCCCTCGGCCCGGATCGGCTGGCCGACGTGGTGGCGCCGCAGCCACTCGATCAGGAAGCGGGTGCCCACGAGGGAGACCGCGAGCCCGATGCCGCCGGCCATCAGCAGCGCGATCACGCGGCACCCCCCTGCGCATCGGCGAACCGGGCCTCGAGCGCGGCGCGCAGCTCCTGACGGTCGTCGAAGGGCACGGACTCGGAGCCGATCGTCTGGGTGGTCTCGTGCCCCTTGCCCGCCACGAGCAGCACATCGCCCGCCCGGGCCTCGGCCACGGCGAGCACGATCGCCGACCGGCGATCGGCCTCGACCCGCAGGTCGGCGGGGGCATCCATCCCGGCGCGCACGTCAGCCATGATCGCAGCCGGGTCTTCGCCGCGCGGGTTATCGGTGGTCAGCACCACCACGTCGGCGAGCCTGGCCGCCACCTCGCCCATCTCGGGGCGCTTCGTTCGGTCCCGGTCCCCGCCGGCACCGAACACGACGATGAGCCGGCCACGCCCGGCGAGCTCGCGTCCGGCACCGAGCAGCTTCTCGAGCCCGTCGGGCGTGTGGGCGTAGTCGACCGCGGCCAGGAAGGGCTGGCCGACCAGGACTCGCTCGAAGCGACCGGCCACGGGGGCGGCGTGGGCGAGGCCGGCGGCGATGCGATCCGGGGCGATCCCCAGCTCGGCGGCCGCGGTGGCCGCCGCCAGGGCGTTGGCCACGTTGAAGCGGCCGACGAGGCCGAGGCGAACCTCGGCGCCGCGCCAGCGGAACGTGGTGCCGTCGACGCCGAGCACGAGGTCCTCGGCGTCGTCGAGCGAGTACCCGACCGCCGGCACCTCGGCCGCGTCGCGCAGGAGCCTGCCGTGGGGGTCGTCGAGGCACAGCACGGCACGATCGCAGAGGTCGGGGGCGAACAGCCGGGCCTTGGCGTGGAAGTAGGCGGCCATGTCGCCGTGGTGGTCGAGGTGATCCCGGCTCAGGTTGGTGAACACGGCGACGGCGAAGCGCGTGCCGTCGACCCGGTGCAGGTCGAGGGCGTGGGAGGACACCTCCATGGCGACCGCCGCCATCCCGGCGTCGCGCATGGCGGCGAGCTGCTCCTGGAGCTCGGGGGCCTCTGGGGTGGTCCGGGCGCCCGACAGGGTGCCGATGAGGCCGCACGGGATGCCGGCCTCCGAGAGGATCGCGGCCAGCAGGTGCGTGGTGGTGGTCTTGCCGTTGGTGCCCGTGACCCCGATCACCAGCAGCGCGTCGGACGGGCGCCCGGCCAGCTCGGCGGCGATCGGGCCCATGGCAGCCCGGACCGAGGGGACCTCGATCTCGGGCACACCCAGACCGAGGGGACGCTCCACGAGCAGGGCCGCCGCGCCCTGGGCGATCGCGGCGGCGGCGTGGTCGTGGCCGTCGTGGCTGGCGCCGGGCACGCAGCAGAAGAGATCCCCGGCCACGACGGCGCGCGAGTCGTGCGCGGCGCGCCGCACGGCGACGGCGCCGTCGCCGCGCAGCACCGCGCCACGGCAGGCGGGGCGGTCGGCGACCGCCTCGAGGACCACTCGGAGCTCCACCCGTTCAGCCTGCCGCAGGAGCGGTGCCGCCGAGGGGATCCTCCCCGCCGATCTGGCGGGCGGAGTCCGAGAGGCGGGGCACATCGACCCGCGACGAGCCGCTCAGGGCCGGCGGCGGGATGCGGAAGCGCCGGAGGGCGAGGGAGGCCAGCTTGGAGAACACCGGCGCACCCACGTCGCCGCCGTAGATGGAGCTCTTGGCGTCGGCGACGGTGACCACGATCGACAGGTCGGCGCCGTCCACGAAGCCCACGAAGGTGGACTGGTAGTGATAGCGGCCGTTGGCGTCCTTGTAGCCGTCCTTGGCATCGGCCCCGTACTGCGGGGTGCGTGCCGTGCCGGTCTTGCCGGCGGCGTCGTACCCGGGCACGGCCGCCTTCTTCCCGGTGCCGTCGCTCACGACCTGGCGCAGCATGAGGCGCAGGGCCTGGGCGGTGTGCTCGGACACCACCCGGCGGCGGCCGGACGGCTCGGCGTCGACCCGGCCGGTGCCCTTGTCGGTGGCGGCCACGAGGCGAGGCGCCACGTAGACGCCGTCGTTGGCGATGACGTTGTAGGCGGCGGCGAGCTGGAGGGCGGTCACCGCGATGCCCTGCCCGATCGGGATCGAGCCGATCGAGGTGCCCGACCAGCGGTCGAGCGGCAGCATGATGCCGTCCTCCTCGGCCGGGAAGCCGAGGCCCGTGGACGCACCGAAGCCGAAGGCCCGCAGGTAGTGGTCGACCTTGGCGGCGCCGAGCCGCTGGGCGATCTCGATCGTGCCGATGTTGGACGACGTCACGAGGATGTCGGTGACCGACCAGTCCTGCACCGGGTGCGGGTCGTGGTCGGTGAAGGCGTGGTCGGCGACCTGGAGGTGGTCGGGCACGGTCAGGTGCGTGTCGGGGGCGACGGTCCCCTCCTCGAGCGCCCCGGCGATCGTGATCATCTTGTTGACCGAGCCCGGCTCGAACGCCGCGGTCACGGGCTTGTTGTCCGAGGTGTTGGCGATGGTGCCGTCCTCGTCGGCACCGACGCTCGCCATGGCCAAGATGTCGCCGGTGCTGGGCCGGGTGATGACGGCCATCGCGTTCGCGGCGCCGGTGGCCTTGACCTGGGCGCGCAGCGCCTGCTCGGTCTCGTACTGCATGGCCTGGTCGAGCGTGAGGTACAGGTTCGTGCCCGGCTGGGCGGGCACGGTGCGCTGCTGCCCGCCGGCGATGGTGCGGCCCTTGGGGTCGCGCTCGAAGTACTGCTTGCCGGGCTCGCCCGTGAGGGCCCGGTCGCGGGCCGCCTCGAGGCCCGAGATGCCCTGGCGGCCGTCTTCGCCCACGCCGCCGTCCGCGGCGACCCGGCCGATGACCGAGCGGGCGAGGTCGCCGCTGGGGTTCGAACGGACGTACTGCTGCTCGAGGGTGATGCCGGGCAGCTTCAGGGCCCGCACCTCGGCGGCGACCGAGTCGCTCACCGTGGGGGCGAGGACCTGGTAGCGGTTGTCGGCCCGGAGCTTGGCCTCCACCTCGTCGGCATCCATGCCGAGCGCCTTGGCGAGGGCCCGGCTGTCGGCGATCGGGTGCTCGATCTGGGAGGGGTCGGCGACGATCGTGGGACGACCGACCGACAGGGCGAAGGCCCGCCCGCTGCGGTCGTAGATCCCGCCGCGACCGGCGGGCAGCTCCCGGTACCCGTCGCGCAGGCCCATGCCGTAGCTGACGTAGCGATCGCGGCCGGTGACCTGGAGGTCGGCGAGGCGCCCGACGATGGCGACCATCAGCAGGCCGACCACCACGACGAGGCCGATCATGCGGTTGCGGGTGCGACGGCGTGCCGCCTCCCCCGTCCCGTCGATCGTGCGGCGGGCCGGCGCCGGGCGAGCCGAGCGCGCGGCCGGACGGGGCGCGGGACGGGCCG
>CAZUYW010000077.1:6459-11706 GCA_964624775.1 uncultured Iamiaceae bacterium | reverse complement strand
CCACGAGGCGATCGACGCGGCCCGGGCCGAGCGCGACGGGGTGGCCGCCGGCGTCCCCGCCGCGCTGCTCGCCGAGTACGAGGGGCTGCGCAAGGGGCGCGGTGGCGTCGGCGTGGCCAAGCTGGTCGGCACCCAGTGCGGGGGCTGCCACCTCACCCTGTCGGCCGTGGAGGCGAACCGCATGCGCAAGCTCGGTGCCGACGAGGTGGCGCACTGCGAGGAGTGCGGCCGCATCCTCGTCCCCTGAACCGGCCGCCGACGTGCTGATCTGGTTCGCGGTGTGCGCCACCTTGATGGTGGCGATCGTCTTCCGCAGCCCGGCCAACGACTACCGGTTCGTGATGCTGGGCGCGGTCCTGCCCCTCGCCGAGGGGCTGATCGGTGGGCCGCTCGTGCTCCACTCCGTGGTGGGCGCCATGGCGATCCTCGTGGTGATCATGGTCGCCACCCCGAAGCGGCGGATCCTGCGCCGGCGGCTGCTGGGCATCCCGATCGGGATGATGTGCCACCTCGTCCTCGACCTGTCCTTCGCCCGGACCGCGGTGTTCTGGTGGCCGCTCGGCGGCCTCGGTCGGCCCTCGGGCCAGATCCCCGAGCTCGACCACCTCGGCCTGTCGATCGTGCTCGAGGTGATCGGCTGGGTGGTGGCGTGGTGGGCCTGGCGGGCCTTCGGCTTGGCCGACCCGGCCCGCCGACGCCGCTTCCTCGACGACGGCCGACTGGAGTTCGTGGAGGCCTGACCCGGATCCGGGCCGGCGACGGCTCAGCCGCCCGGCTCGGGCTCGCGCAGCAGGTCGAGCCCCCGAGACGAGGCGTGGCGTCGCAGCTCGAAGCCGTCCCGAGGCACCTCGAGCGGGCCGCGCCGGATGGCCACCCAGTCCTCGTCGATCTGGATGTCGTCGATGAGGCCGGGCCGCTGGGGCACGGCGAGGATCGCCTCGAACACCAGCAGCGACAGCGGCGCGTCGCCGGGGCGCTGGACGTTCCAGCCGACGTGGGCCCAGGCCCAGTCCTCGATCACGTACAGGCCGCCGGGGCGCAGGCGGGGGAACAGCAGGTCGAAGGACGCCCGGGTGAGGTCGAGGTGGTGGGAGGCGTCGTCGAGCACGAGGTCGAGCTGGGTGTCGCCGAACGCCGCGTCGACGATCCCGCCGAGCTGCGCCTTGTCCGACTGGTCGACGGCGTAGTGCGCCTCGACCCGGCCGCTCAGGCCCTGGGCCTCGATGAAGGCGTCGAGGGCCTCGACCCGGTCGGGGATGATGTCGGCGGCCACGAGTCGCTCGGGACGGAGGAGCGCGGCGAGCATCGCGGTCGACCCGCCCTTGGCGATGCCGAGCTCGACGATGCGCTGGGGTGCCAGGTCGGCCAGGAGCGTCACGTAGCGCTCCACGAGCGAGCGGGTCTTGACCAGGCAGAAGCGGTCCGGCGTCGACGTGAAGCGGTCGAAGATCGCCGAGGAGAAGTGCGTGTCGCCGATCGTGAAGTTCTCGTCGTCGATCCAGGTGATCGACGCGGGTCCGGTGCCCATGGCGTCCCCCTCGTGGTGTGCCCGGAGGGTAGCGAACCCTGGGGGTGGCCCGGTGCGGTTCAGGCCGCCGAGGCCAACAGCAGCATGGCCAGCGCGATCTGCGCGGCGAGGATCACCATGAGGTAGGGCAGCGCCGTGCGGATCGAGCGGTCACCGCTGCTCTCGCTCGTGGGCTGGCCGCCGGTGCCGGCGAGCGTCGGGAAGCTGGAGCGCATGGGTGCACCTCGGGGGAAGGCTCGGCTGACCACGCCAGGCTACGAACACCCGTCCGCCCGGTGGTGGATGCCGGGCCGCTCGGCGCTCAGGCCTTGGCGGGGTAGGGGAGCCAGGTGCCGGCCTCGAAGTCGTAGAGCTTGCAGGCCTTCGTCGACGCCAGGTAGGCGCGGACGCTGATCGGGTGCTCGTGGACCTCGTCGGGGAAGGCCTCGGCGATGGCGCGGGCCGCCTCGGGCAGGCGGTAGCAGGGGATCGCCATGTCCACGTGGTGGGGGACGTGGACCATGATCCAGTGGAAGAAGAACTCCCAGCCGGGGGGACCCCAAAGGATCGTGGTGCCCTCGACCTGGCCGCGGAAGCGGTTCCACTCGCGGCGGGGCCACCAGCGGATCTCGGGTGCGATGTGGTGCACGTGCACGACCCAGCCGATCGCCTGGCAGAAGAGCAGGAACGGGATCACGACGACCTTCACCCACAGCCAGATCCCGACGGGACCGGCGGCGGCCACGAGCGCCACGAGGGTGCCGAACGCGAAGGCGGCGATGATCGCCTGATCGCGCCGGATCGCCTTGGCCCAGCGCGGCGGCGGGGTGAAGCGGATCATCTTGTTCCACCACACCTCACGGGCGTAGTAGGCCCCGGCGCCGAACGGCCCCCACTCGAGGCGGTGGCGGGCCTTGGCGATCGGGCTCAGCGCCTCGTACTGGTCGACGGTGAGCGGCTGCCACACGAAGTCGATGCCCTGGCGGAGCGTGTGGCCGTGGTGCACCCGGTTGTGGCCGTAGCGCCACAGCTCGACGGCGTGCAGCGAGGGGAGCATGGTGATGGTGGCGATCACGCGGTTCAGGCGCTTGTCGTCGAACAGCGCGTCGTGGGCGGCGTCGTGCCCGAGCACGAACAGGCCGGCGACGATGGCGCCCGCCACCAGCCACAGCGGCACCAGCAGCAGTGGGTTGTCGGTGAGGAGCAGCCCGGTGACCGCGGCGGCGTAGATCACGAGGTCGCGCGCCACCAGCCCGAGGCCCCGGGCGGTGGAGCGCTCGTAGCAGTGCGCGGGGATCACGTCGAGCACGGGACGCAGCCCGGTGGGGGTCTCGTGGCTCGGGGCGGGGGCGGGCTCGGCGATGGTCACGGGGCGCTCCTCGGCAGGCGGATGCCCCAGCCTACCTACCGGTAGGTAGGGAGTAGGAATCTCGGCTCGCTCCGGTGAGGTGGACCGATCAGCGGGGGCATCTGCCCTGCGTCACCTGGCCCGTCGTCCTGTCGATCGAATACGTGGCGAGCAGGCCCGCGTCGGATTGGAGCAGGCCCGCCCGGACGAGCTCGGCGAGGTCTGCGGGCCACCGTCCGTACTGGGCGTCGTACGCCTCCGCCGCCGTGTTGATCGTGCGCAGCTCCGTCTCGCACCCGACCTCGGACGGCACGGGACCGTTCTCGTCCGCGAACGCGGTGTCGCGGGTTCGGCTGCGCGTCGGCGCATCGCTGCTCGACGTGCGCAGCGCGGTGACCGCGAGCGTGATCGCGACGGGCAGCCCCACGAGCACGACGACCACGACGATCGCGATGATCCAGTTGCGCGACCCTCGGTCGCGCGCGGGCGCCCGGCGCGGCGTGGTGCCCTCAGACGTGGATCGGGGGACCGACGGCACGCCCGGGGGTCGCGCCTCGGGTGGGTACCAGCGGCCGTCGGAGGCGAGCCACCACCCCGGTCCCTGTGGCAGGTCGCTCATCGGTCCACCGTCCTCGTCCCCTCGGTCTGCGCCCGGCGCGGTGGAGCCTACGCACGGCCCCGCCCACGGCGCGGCCCCAGGAGGAATGGAACCCGGGCGGGTCGGGTAGCGGAGACCATGGACGCGATCACCCTCTTGAAGCAGGACCACCGCGAGCTCGAGAAGCTCTTCAAGCGGTTCGAGGCAGCCGGCGATCGGGCCTTCGCCGAGCAGCGGCGCGTCGTCGACAAGATCATCGAGGAGCTCTCGATCCACGCCTCGATCGAGGAGACGCTCTTCTACCCGGTCACCCGGGCCGCCGTGCCCGCCGTCGAGGACCAGGCGCTCGAGGGGCTCGAGGAGCACCACATCGTGAAGTGGGTGCTCGCCGAGCTCGAGGGCATGGACCCGGGTGACGAGCGCTGGAAGCCCAAGGTCACCGTCCTCATCGAGAACGCCCGCCACCACAACGGGGAGGAGGAGAGCGACTACTTCCCGAAGGTGCGCGAGGCGCTGGGGCGCAACGACCTGAACGACCTCGGCGACGCGATGCTCGAGGCCAAGAAGACCGCACCGAAGCACCCGCACCCCAAGGCCCCAGACGAACCGCCGGGCAACATCGTGGCGGCAGGTGCGGCCACCGTCGTCGAGCGGGTCAAGGACACCGTCAGCGGCGTGACGCAGGGGGGTGTCTCCGCGGCCCAGGACATCGTCGGGCGGATCCTCGGGCGACGCTCGCAGGCCTCCGCGCCGACGGGTTCCTCCACGGCCCGGAAGGTCGCCGATGGGGTGCGCAGCCAGGTCGACGACGCCGCCGAGGCGGCGCAGCGTGCCGCCAGCTGAGCGGTGGCTCGGGCACCCGACGGACCCGCCCCGTCGGGTGCCCACCCGCTAGCGTCGCCCGTCATGGGGACACGGGCACGGGCGATGCTGGCGGGCGCCGCGCTCCTGGCCACGCTGGTCACGCCAGCGATCCGGCCGGCGGCCGCGGGCCCGGCCGATGACCGGTTCGACGCCATCGACGGCCCGCTCGGCGGCTACGTGGTGCGACCGGGAGCCTTCGGCCTCGACGCCCACCGCACGCTGCTCGACGTCGCTCCGCTCGTGGAGGCGGTCGACGGCGATGCCGCGATGGCCACGATCTCCTCGCTGGCCTTCCCCCGCACGGCGACCGGACCGGAGCAGGCGCGCGCCGATGCCCGTGCGGTCGTGCGCGACGGGTTCACCGCCGCCGGCTACGAGCCCAAGGACCAGTCGGTGGTGCTCGGCCGCACCGGGATCGACTCGCCCAACATCTACGCGGACCTGCCCGGCACCGAGTGCGCAGACAAGGTGATCGTGATCGGCGGCCACTACGACTCCATCCACCCCACCGGTCCCGCCGCCGACGACAACGCCTCGGGCGCGGCCGGCACGATCGAGCTCGCCCGGGTCCTGCGCGATCACCCGCTGCCCGTCACGGTGCGCTTCGCGAGCTGGTCCTACGAGGAGGTCGGGCTCGTCGGATCCGCCACCATGGCCCGCGACATGGCCGACCGTGGCGTCGACGTCCGGGGGGCCATCTCCCTCGAGATGATCGGCTTCACCAAGCCCGACATCGATCCGCTCACCGGCTTGCCCGGGGACTACCTCGCCATGGTGGCCGACCCCACCTCCGCCCCGCTCGCCCGGGCCTTCGGCGCCGCGGCGTACACCTACACGCCCGAGTTCCCCGCGTTCGGCGCGATCATCGACCCCGAGGTCCTGCCCGACATCTTGCGGTCGGACCACGCCGCCTTCCTGCGGGCCGGGTTC
>CAZUYW010000077.1:4670-6359 GCA_964624775.1 uncultured Iamiaceae bacterium | reverse complement strand
GACGTGCTCGGGTTCACGAAGCAGGAGGACATCCCGATGGGGCCCTTCCGCTGGTTGACCGTCACGTCGCCGGAGGGTGCCGAGGGCGTCGAGGTCGTGCTCGAGCCGTGCGCCTTCCCACCGGCCCAGACCTACCAGCAGGCCCTGTACGAGGCGGGCATCCCGATCACCGCCTTCCTCACCGACGACATCGCGGCCGAGCACCGCCGCCTGGTCGACGCCGGCGTCGAGTTCCGCATGGAGCCCACCGAGATGGGGCCCATCACCACCGCCCTGTTCGACGACACCTGCGGGAACCTCATCAACCTCGTCCAGCGCTCCTGACCGACGCGCCAGCACGGGACCGAGGTCCCTGGTCGCCGTCGGCCCCAGGGTGGACCCTGTGGGGGTGGCGCACCACGACCGAGCCGCGCAGCGCTCCCTCCGCCGGACGGCGGGCGGCGCGGCGCGCATCGTCGGCAACATCGCCGCGCCCGGGCGGCGGCCGCTGCGGCTCGGCTGGGGCACGCTGCCGGGCGAGACCGAACTGGTCCTGCCCGGCGACGACCTCATCGCCGCGCCCACCTGGCGGTACACGCACGCCATCGCAATCGACGCGCCACCCGAGGCGGTGTGGCCGTGGGTCGTGCAGCTCGGCCAGGGGCGGGGAGGCTTCTACTCCTACGAGCGCCTGGAGAACCTCGTCGGCTGCCGCATCGTGAACGCGGATGCCGTGCTGCCCGAGCACCAGGCCCCTGCGCTGGGCGACGTCGTGCGCCTGCATCCGAAGGCGCCACCGCTCCACGTCGCCATCGTCGACCCGCCTCGCTCCTTCGTGCTGCACGGTGCCCCGCCGGGGGAGGAAGGGGTCGTCCCCGACAACGTGTGGTCCTTCCACGTGCTGCCCGTCGGCCCCGATCGCTGCCGGCTCCTCGAACGGGGGATCACCGTGCACGGCACCTCGTTCGCGGATCGGGCGTTCCTCGGCACCGCGGTCATCGAGCCGATCGGCTTCGTCATGGGCCGCGAGATGCTCCGGGGCATCAAGGAGCGCGCCGAGGGCAGCTGATCGCGGGGTGGCCGGACGGCACCCGGCTCGGCGGTACCCTCGTCGCCATGGCCGCTGGGGGAACGTCTGGATCGACGCGGGCGCGCGTGATCGACGCCGCCATCGCCACCTTCCGCGAGCACGGCGTGGCCGACACGAGCCTCGAGACCGTGGCCACCCGGGCCGGCGTCCACCGGGTGACGCTGCACCGGGTCTTCCCGGGCGGCCGGGCCGAGCTGCTCGTCGAGGTGCTCGCCCGGGTGGCCGACGACCTGGCCCGAGGCGTGCGCTCCCGGGTGGCGTCGGCGCCGACCGCGGCCGAGGCGGCCGTGTCGGCGGCCACGTTCGTGGTGATGCAGGCCCGCAACGAGCCGATCATCGCCGAGGCCCTCTCCAACCCCGAGACCCAGGCGGCGATGGCGACGGCGGCGGGCGAGCCGCTCCACCTGCTGCTGGGCGAGATGTGGGACCTGCTCGTCGAGCGGGCCGCGTCGACGGGGGAGTGGACCCGCCAGGACCTCGATCCGGCGCTGTTCGCCGATCACTGGTCCCGGGTGATGCTCAGCCTCGTGACGAACCCGGTGGGCGCGTCGACCCCAGCGCAGGTGCGCCGCTACCTCGAGATCTTCGTGGTGCCCGCGCTCATCCGTCCGCCCGGCTGA
>CAZUYW010000077.1:0-4570 GCA_964624775.1 uncultured Iamiaceae bacterium | reverse complement strand
CCGGGCGCGATCAGCGCACCCGGTAGCTGATCGGCAGGTGCTTGAGGCCGCCGACGAAGTTGGCCTCGGCCCACTGCGGGTCCCCGGCGAGCTGGAGGTCGTCGACCTTGGCGAGCATGCGAGGCAGGAACGTGCGCAGCTCCCGGCGGGCGAACTGCGAGCCCAGGCAGTAGTGCGCGCCCAGGCCGAACGAGATGAGGTTGCCGGCGTCGGGGCGGGTGATGTCGAAGTTGCCCGCGTCGGCGAACGCGGCCTCGTCGCGGTTGGCCGACGGGTACGAGAGCAGGACGCGCTCGCCGGCGGCCACGTCGACGTCGCCCACGCGGGTGTCCTCCTGGGCGTAGCGCATGAAGTGGCGGACGGGCGACGCCCACCGGATCATCTCCTCGGTGGCGTTGACGCCGAGCTCGGGATCGGCGGCGAGGGCGGCGAGCTGGTCGGGGTGGCGCAGCAGCGCCTCGAGGCCGCCGGACAGGGCGTAGGAGGTGGTGTCGTGGCCGGCGGTGGCGCCGATGATGAAGTACCAGAGCTCGGCGTGGGGGTCGAGCGGGCAGCCGCCGACCTCGCCGTTGGCGATGACGGTCGCCAGGTCGTCGGTGGGGTTGGCCCGACGGCTCGCGGCCAACGAGCCGAAGTACTCGCCGAACTCGGCGATGGCGCTCGCCCCGAGCTCGCGGGGATCGGTGAAGTCCCCGAGGTACTCGGGGTCGGCCGCCCCGAAGATGCCCTGGGTGAGGCGCAGCATGATCGGCTCGTCCTCGGCGGGCACGCCGAAGATGCTCATGATCACCCGCAGCGTGTAGGGCACGGCCACGTCCTGGGCGAAGTCGCATGCGCCGCCGAGCTCGAGCATGTGCTCGATGTACTGGTCGGCGATGGCGTCGATGTCGCCCTGGCGGTGCTTCACCGCGGCGGGCTTGAACCAGTCGTTGGTGACCTTGCGGTGGTCCCGGTGCTCGTCGCCGTCCATGTGGACGAGCGTCTTGGGGTCGATGCCGAGCGAGAGGATGAACTCCCACGTGAACTCGTCCATGAGCATCGACCGCTGGGTGTTGTGCCACGTGTCGTGGTGGCGGGAGACCTCGAACACGTCGGCGTGGCGCGTGACGGCCCAGAACGGTTCGAACCCGGCCGCCTCCACCCGCATCACCGGCTCGTCGCGCCGGATCTCGGCGGCGGTCGCGTGCCAGGCGTCCATGTCGGCGAAGCGCTGGGGGTCGAGGAAGATCGCGCCGCGGGGGTCGGTCGCAAGGTCGAGCAGCATGGGAGCTCCAGGGGTGTGCCGCGTTCGGGGGTCGGTCCGCCCGACGCTACAAGGTCAGTCGGGGTGTTGCAGTCATCGCCGGTAAGTGGTGGGTCGTGGCCGGGATCGTCACGGATCTGTCCGTGACGGCGGCGCGGCCAGGGGTCAGGCTGGATCCATGCTCGACATGAAGCCCGCCTGCGAACGCTGCAGCACCGACCTGCCGCCCACCTCCACCGACGCCCGCATCTGCTCCTACGAGTGCACGTTCTGCGCCTCCTGCACCGACGACCACCTCGCCGGCCGCTGCCCCAACTGCGGCGGTGACCTCCAGCCCCGCCCCACCCGCGCCTGACCCGGCGGCCGCCCGCCCGCCGCCGCACCGTTCCGGTGCGCGCCGATTCCCTCCGAGGGAACCGGCGCGCCTCGAAACCAGGGTCCGAGCGGTGCCTCGGGGCTCTGACCCTCCGGTTGTTGCTGCGATCTGGACCGGGCAGGTGAGGTCCTGCGCTTCCTCCTGGAGCGTGGGGCGGAGCCCCGTGCGGAAAGATCGTGGGCGTGGCGGACATGAGCGGTCGATGGACCCGGTGAGCGAGACCCAGGCGGCCCGTGCTGACGATGCGGTGGATGGCTTCCGAGCCCTCGTCGACTGCCACCTCGACCCCGTCTGGCGCTTCGCCCGCCGGCGATGCGACTCAGCTGAGGACGCGGACGACATCGTGGCTGAGACCTTCGCCGTCGCGTGGCGTCGACGCGCCGACCTGCCGCCGGGGGAGGAGGTCGGGCTGTGGCTGTTCGGGGTGGCCCGCCGGGTCCTGGCGAACCAGCGACGGACCCTCGAGCGGCGCGAGCGGCTGCACGTGCGCCTCGCCGCAGTCGCCCCATCTGACCCGCCCGCCGCCGACCCTGCCGATGCCGACCTCGGCGATCGGCCCCGCTTGGCCGACGCGCTCGATCGGCTCGACCCGGACGACCGCGACCTGCTCGTGCTCCGCGCCTGGGACGGGCTGGCCGTGCAGGACATCGCCGTGCTGCTCGGGTGCACGCCGAACGCTGCGTCGATCCGCCTCCACCGGGCCCGAGGCCGGCTCGCTGCGCTGCTCGAACTGAAAGAACCACCACCGTCCAGGACATCTCCGGGACGACCCACCGGCGGGGAGGAGGACCAGCCATGACCGACGACCGTGATCTCGACGATGCCCTCGTCGCGGCCCTTGCCGAGCTCGACCCTGCCGCGGCTGACCAGCCGCCCGCCCCTGGGTCGTCCCGCCACCGATCGATCCTGGAGCACGCCATGCAACCGCACCCCGATGCTGTCCTCGCCTGTGACCCCGCTGATGCGCAAGCGTCGCCTGACGTTGCCCGAACCTGGCCTCGCCGGTTCCTCGTCGCCCTCGTCGCCGCGGCCGCAGCGGTCGTCGTGATCGGCGCGCTCGTGGTGCTCCCCGGGCCCGAGCCTGCGCCGGCGAGCGCGGCCGAGGCGCTGGCCCACGCCGCCCGCTCGACGGGCGAGGTCGTGACCCTCAGGATCGCGGCCACCTACGAGCGTCCGGGCTCCACGAACCGGTTGACGGCCGAGGCCGACGGCGCCGACTACTCGATGAGCTCCGTGTCGACGGCTGCCGACGGATCGCGCGAGCGCGAGACCACCGTGGTGATCGGGGACACGGTGTGGGAGGAGGGGTCCAAGCGGATCGCCCCGCCCGAGGAGCGCAACGCGCCCTACGCGCCCTCGTCTGCCGCAGTTGTGAAGGCCGTCCTCGATGGTTCGACGCTGCGGGACCTCGGCGACGAGAACGTGCGGGGCGTCACCGCCCGCCACATCAGGGCCACACTCACCCCCAACTCGCGGGCTGCGCTGGCCGCCCTCACGCCGTCGCAGGTGGCCATGTTCGAGCTCGAGCACCCCGACGGGGTCCACGCCCTGGACATCTGGGTGGCCGACGACCTGATCCGCAGGATCCGCGTCGTCGTTGACGAGGGTCCCGGCGAGGACGGTGCACCGCAGACGAACACCGCGACGATCGAGTTCTACGACTTCGGCGCCGACATCACCGTCGCCCCGCCCTCCTGATCGATCCCCCTGTCGGTGCGGGCGGCGTTCGGGCATCCAGTGGTAGACCGAGGTCCATGCGGGCGCGGCGTTGCGGGGTGGTGCTCGGCATGGGGCTGGCGATGGCCCTCGGCGCATGCGCGTCGGACGGTG
Source organism: uncultured Iamiaceae bacterium (assembly GCA_964624775.1). Classification (GTDB taxonomy): domain Bacteria; phylum Actinomycetota; class Acidimicrobiia; order Acidimicrobiales; family Iamiaceae; genus Aquihabitans. The sequence continues at coordinate 1,121 of CAZUYW010000077.1, read as the reverse complement.
GCGGGAGCGGACTGCCTGAACGCCCGACGGGTGGGTCCATCGAGCACGGGATACTCGTTCCGACGCGCTGGAAGACGATCAGCGGCACGGGTTGGTACACCGTGTCGGGGCGGATGGATGGAGACCGCCTCGTCGTGAAGGCGAGGAACAAGGAGGCGACCGTGGAGGTGACCTCGACGGTCGGGGCGCCTGACCACGACCAGATCCCGGTGCGGTGCGGCGATGGGACGGTTCGGTCCCTCGACCCCGACCCGTACCAGGCGTTCAAGCCCCAGGAGGTGTCCGGGGCCCGCTCGATCTACCGAGCCGGGTTCGGCGGTGGCGGGCGGGTGCTGGTGGAGGCGTCGTATCCGAAGCTCCAGCGGATGCACCCCGACGCGTTCGCATCGGTCGCGGCTTCGGTCGTGGCCGAGAGCGTGCTGGTGGAGCCGGCGATGGCGGCGAAGATCGTGGCGGCGCCCACGAAGACCTTCACGATCGAGCACTGGCGCCACGACTTCGGTGGCGGCCGCTCCCTGGACGCAAGGCTGGTCGGTTCGTCGCGGCGCGGGTTCAGCCTGCGGGTGCAGGCGCGCGGCATGCCGGGCGGTAGCGGGAGCGATGCTGGCGATCTCGGCCTCGTGGGCTGCGATCGGACGACCGCGCTCCTCTACGGATCAGGCAGCGAGACCGTGTTCGTGGTGTTCGTCGCCGAGGGAGCCACCGCTCGCATCGACGGTGCCGAGCCCGACGATCAGCTGTACGACCCGAACCTGATGGGCAACTGGATCCTGGTGTCGGCGCGCGAGGGCCATCGGCGCCGGGTCGTGATCACCGGCCCGTCAGGCCGACGCCTCAGCGCGTTCACCCTCTCGCACAGCGATGCCGACGCCGACTGATCGCTGGGCGTCGTACTCGGCCATGGCGGCTCTGGCACTCGTCGTGGCGATCGCGTCGACGTTGGGCGTGGTGGGGATGTCGGCCCCCGCTGGTGCCTGCTCGAGCTTGGGCCTGACCACCGACTTCGAAGGCACGGTCATCGCTGTCGCCGGGCACGATGTGACCTACCGCGTCGATCGGGTGCACTGGGACAAGGCGATCGGCAGGCCGCGCCTCGAACCGGGGGCGACCACGGTCGTGAC
>CAZUYW010000076.1:9449-11738 GCA_964624775.1 uncultured Iamiaceae bacterium | reverse complement strand
CCCCCGACCCAGACCGTCCCAGGTGGGATCGCTCCCGGTGAGCAGCACGTCGGGCGCCTGGGCCCAGCGGGAGGCGGGGCCGCCGACCTGGAGCAGGACCGACCCCCGCTCCCGGGCTCGGGCCTGGAGGCGGCGCTGCACGGTGGGCGCCACGGGCCCCGGGGGCCGGACGAGGACGAGCTCGACCGCGTCGAGCAGCGCGGCGACGGTGGCCCCCCAGGCCCGCGGCCCGGGATCGGCCACGAGCAGCACCCGGGCGAGGTCGACCCCCAGCTCGTGGCCGGCGAGCAGGCCCAGCTCGGTGAGGCCGACCACCGCGATCCACGCTCCGGTGGCCGTGGTGGGGCCGGCCAGGCCCAGGGCCAGGCTCGTGGCCGCCGCCCCGGCCGTGGCGGCCGTCGCCCCCCGCACCAGCCCTCGGTTGGGCAGGAGGTCCGCCAGCGCCTCGGGGACGGGCAGCAGGCGCTCGCCGGCGGCGGTGCAGGGCCGCAGCCGCTCGCCGAGCAGGCGGAGCTCGGCGAGGTCACCTGCCCTCGAGGGCCCCGGAACCGCAGCAGTATCGAACACCTGTTCGATACTTGCAGGGCTGGTCAGGACGCGCAACTGTGACGCACGTCGCAAACCTCTGGGACCAACGGCAGGCGGTCCCGGACCTTCGGCCCTACTTCACCAGCAGGTAGTCGTCCGATACTGGGCGACGGTTCCCAAGAAATTCGTCTTCTCCCCTGAGGAAGCCCCATGAGCAAGTCCAACCAGTCACTGCTGGCACGCTTCGCCGTGCTGGTCTCGGTGTTCGCGCTGTTGATGGTGGTGGCCGTCGCGGTCACCAACAAGGACGACGGGGGAGGTGGCGGTGGGAGCTCCAGCGAGGGTGCCACCGTGCCGATCGCCCTCACCGAGTTCAAGCTGACCCCGGCCGCGATCAGCGTGCCCGAGGGCGGCAAGATCGAGGTCACCAACAACGGCACCGTCGCCCACAACGTCGCCATCACCGGCACCGACCTCAAGACCAAGGACATCGACCCCAAGGGCAAGGAGACGCTCGACATCTCCAGCCTCAAGGCCGGTGACTACGAGATCTTCTGCGCCATCGTCGGCCACAAGGACTCGGGCATGGTCGGCAAGCTGACCGTGACCGCGGCCGGCAGCGGCGGCAGCCACAGCACCGACACCTCGGCCTCGGGCTCGAGCTCGAGCTCGGGCGGCGACGGCCTCGCGGCGCACGCCGACATCAACTCGCTGACCAGCCCCACCGACCCGATCGCCAAGAAGCTGAACGCGGCGATGGAGAAGTCGATGGACGCCGGCGTGGCCGAGTTCCTCGCCTTCACCAAGAAGTACGCGGCCGGCAAGGTCAAGAGCGGCAACCAGATCATCGAGCCCAAGGTCCTGGCCGACGGCACCAAGCGCTTCAACGTCACCGCCGCCGTCACCGACTGGGAGGTCACGCCCGACAAGACGGTCAAGGCCTGGACCTACAACGGCACGGTCCCCGGCCCGTGGATCAAGGTCAACCCCGGCGACAAGGTCGAGGTCGTCCTGAAGAACCAGCTGCCCATCAGCACCGACATCCACTGGCACGGCATCAGCGTCCCGAACGACCAGGACGGCGTCGCCGGCATCACCCAGGACTACATCCGCCCCGGGACCAGCTACACCTACAAGTGGACCGCCCCGGACAAGCCCGAGCTCGCCATGTGGCACGCCCACATGGACGGTTCGGTCGCCGTCCTCAACGGCCTCTTCGCCGTGGTCCAGGTCGGCGAGCCCGAGATGCCGCCCGCCGGCACCTACGGCCACATGGACGTCCCGGCCAACCTGAAGCCCAGCCAGGAGATCCCGATGGTGCTCAACGACGCCGGCGTGATCGGCCTCACGCTGAACGGCAAGGGCTTCCCGGAGACCGCTCCGATCGCCGCCAACAAGGGCGACTGGATCATGATCCACTACTACAACGAGGGCCTCGTCGGTCACCCGATGCACCTGCACCGCCAGCCGCAGCTGGTGATCGCCAAGGACGGCTTCCCGCTGAAGGCCCCGTACCAGATGGACACCCTCTGGGTGGCCCCCGGTGAGCGCTACACCGTCCTGGTGCACGCCACCGAGCCCGGTGTCTGGGCCTACCACTGCCACATCCTCAACCACGCCGAGAACGACGCCGGTCTGACCGGCATGGTGACGGCCATGGTGGTCAACGACCCGGACGCCAAGCCGGCCAACTAGGCACGCCGCACCGCACAGGGGACCTGTGGGGGCCGGGCTCTTCGGAGCCCGGCCCCCGGCGCGTCC
>CAZUYW010000076.1:0-9349 GCA_964624775.1 uncultured Iamiaceae bacterium | reverse complement strand
CGCACAGGGGACCTGTGGGGGCCGGGCTCTTCGGAGCCCGGCCCCCGGCGCGTCCGGGCTCAGTCCTGGTCGGGAGCGAGGTCGTGCAGGTAGGCGATCAGCTGGTCGACCTGGGCGTCGGTCAGCTTGGAGTCGGCCGGCATCACGTTGGCGAAGCCCTTGGTGACCTCGGCGCGGGGGTCGGTGATCGCCCGACGCAGGTAGGCGTCGTCGGCGGTGACCGTGGTGCCGTCGGCCAGGGTGACCGTGGAGCCGGCCAGGCCCTTCCAGGTGGGGCCGGCGCCGTCGGAGCCGTCCGCGGTGTGGCAGGTGGCGCAGCCCTTGGAGGTCGCCACCGCCTGGCCGGCCTTGCCGGCCTTCGACAGGGTCACGGCGGCGTCACCGCTCTCGGAGCCACCACCGCACGCGGCGAGGAGTGCGGCCGCCCCGCACAGCGACGAGACCGCAAGGGTCAGGCGGCGGGTCCGACGGTCAGGCGTCGGCATCAGCCGGGGCGTCCGCCGCGTCGGCCGGGGCGTCGACCGCGGCCTCCGCGCCCTCGGGGGCGTCCGGGTAGAAGCGGTAGAGGCCCTCGATGATGGCCTTGAGGCCATCGGCGCCGTGGCCCTTCTCGAGGTCGACGGTGACGATGTTGCCGTTCACCTGCACGGCCAGGACGCCGCCGCGGGCGAGGATCCGGCGGGCGAGCTCGTCGGGCGGACGGGTGCCCCACACCTCCTCGCCGGCGCGGTACTGCTCGTGGCCCATGCCGGTGAGGGCACGGTTGGTCTCGAAGCGGACGATCCCCGGGGTGGAGGACGGCTTCTCGTTGACGACGATCGACTGGCCCATCGGGATCCGATGGTAGCGAGGGCGGCCGCGGCGACGCCCATCCGGCAGGCCTGGGGCATCCCCCACCGGACGGAGCGCCATCGGTACCGTCGCCACATGGAGCGAGAGCGGTCGCGCGTCGACGTCCGGCACGTGGCCGGCACCACCTTCGTCGTGCTGCTGGTGTGCGCCGGCTTCGGCGGCACGATCCTCGCCGTCGAGCGGCTGTGGCGGATCGTCACCTACCTCCTCGTGGCCCTGTTCTTCGCCGTCGTGCTCACCCCGCCGGTCGACTTCCTGCAGCACCGGGCCCACCTGCGCCGAGGGGTGGCCACCCTCCTGGTGATGGTCGCCGGGCTGGCACTGCTGTCGGGCCTGATCTACGCGTTCGTGCGCCCGCTGGTCGACCAGGGGACCAAGTTCTCCGACAACGTGCCGACCATGGTGGAGGACGCCCAGAAGGGCAAGGGGCCGGTCGGGCGCCTGGTCAAGAAGTACGACCTGGAGAACTGGGTCGATGACCACCGCGACCAGCTCGACGAGCAGGCCCGCTCCGCGGGCACCAAGGGCCTCGGCGTGCTGCGCCAGGTGTTCTCGGGGATCGTCGCCGGCGTCACGGTGCTCGTGCTCACCATCTTGTTGATCCTGGGCGGCCCCGAGCTGGGCGACGCCTCGCTGGCGGTGCTGCCGGACCGGCACCGCGAGCGGGTCCGGCGGGTGGCGAGCGATGCCTCGCGGGCGGTGTCGGGCTACATGTTCGGCAACCTGCTCATCAGCCTGATCGCCGGCGTGGCGGCCTACGTCTTCTTGTTGATCGCGGGCGTCCCCTATCCCGAGGTGCTCGCCCTGTGGGTGGCCTTCGCCGACATGATCCCGCTGGTCGGGGCGACGCTGGGCGCCATCCCCGCCATCGCCGTGGCGTTCCTGCACTCGGTGCCCGCCGGCATCGCCGCCATCGTCTTCTTCGTCCTGTACCAGCAGTTCGAGAACAACGTCCTCCAGGTCACCGTCATGGCCAAGACCGTGAAGGTGAACCCGCTCGGCATCTTCGTGGCGGTCCTCATCGGCGTGGAGATCTTCGGCCTGCTGGGCGCCCTGCTCGCCATCCCCGCCGCCGGCGTGGTCCAGGTGGTGGTGCGGGACCTGTGGGACGAGCGCAACGGTCGGCCCAAGGCGGTCCCGACCGTCGGCACCGACGAGATCCCGCTCGACGCTGCGCCGAGCTGACCCCTCAGCGCGCAGTGGGGTGCAGCGGCCGGACGGCCGCCGCGATGGCGTCGCGGATGTTGAGCGCGAGCCGGACCGATCCGCTGCTGTACATCCGGCATCGCCCGTCGATGTCGGCACCCGTGGGGCAGAGGTGATCGTGGCGAGGGTCTCGGATCGCGTTCCACCCGGCTCGGCCCGCGGTGCCGCACCTCGAGCCGGTCTCGCGGCTGAGGCACGGCGCCACGGTCGTGGTCTGGCGGCCCGGCGTGATGAAGCGGCCGCCGTCGAAGAACGCCACGCGGTTGTGGGGATCGACGGCGAGGGCGACCATCGTGAAGAAGACGGCGTTGGCGTTGGCGAGCTCGGGGCGTCGGGCCGGGGCCCCGATGATGACGATCCGCGTCGTGCCGTTGCGGTAGCGGTCGATCAGCGTCTGGACGTCGCGGGCGTAGCGCTCGGCAAGGGCCTGGCCCGTCTCCCCCGCCATGCAGTTGTCCAGGTAGGACCCGTGGTTGCCCGAGTAGTTGATGACCACCACGTCGGGCCGATAGCGGACCCGCGAGGTGAGCGCGAGCGCGTTGCACGGGGCGGTCATGAACCGCGCCCCGTACCAGTCGACGGCGTAGGCCGACAGGATCGACGCCGAGTCGCCGGCGCCCCACGCCTCGACCGTGAGCGAGTCCCCGTAGACGAGCACGCGCGGCCGGGCGGGATCGCACGCGCTGAGGCCCGGGACGGCGGCGACGATCACGACGACGACGAGCACGCGGCAGGCCAACGCGCCGAGCGGGTGCGGCACCGCGACCTCCTCGATCCCCTGTGGCGGAACGGTGCCCCGTCATCATCGCGACAGGTGGCGGTCCCGTCCAGGGTCAGGGCTCGACGCGGGCGTCCTCGCAGTCGTCGGGCGCGGTCACCGGGTTGCAGCGCGCCGCCCGGAACCCCGGGAGCTGCGCCACGTAGGTGCTGCCCTCGACCGCGGCCACGCCGTCGGGCCCCGGGTAGTCGGTGGCGATCATGTGGGCGCCGCTGGCCAGCGCCGCCTCGAGCCGGGTCGTGTCGTTCGCCGTCGCCTCGGTGCCGTTGGCGTCGGCGCGGGTGCGCACGAGGTACCCCTGGTCGACGAGGTCCCGGATCTTGGCCCCGTCGGCGATGGGGTCGTCGAGGCCCACGTAGGCGGCGTCGGCCTGACCGGGCTCGCCGTTGGTGAACAGCACCGCACCGACCAGCTCGGGGTGCACGGCGAGGTAGCGGGAGCGGTAGGGCTCGGGGTTCACCATGAGGAACAGGACCTTGCCCCGGCTCTCCCCCAGCGTCGGCCAACCATCGGCGAGGACCGCGGCGTTGACGGAGGCGGCGTCGCCGCGGACGTCGTCGGGGGTGATGATGCGCTCGGCCGGGAAGACGCTCGTGATCTCGGCGTCGAGCGCGCGGAGGTGGGCCTCGTCCCAGGGCTCGGGCTTCGCCTGCTCGGGGACCGGGAAGATCAGCGGTCCGTCCTTGAGCTGGATGGCGATGGCGATGGGCACGTGCTCGCGGTGGGCGTCGGACCACGCCTTCACCTCGCGGAGGCAGGCCACGAGGGTCGGGCACACCGACGCGTAGTCGACGTCCTGCTCGTGGAGCACCTTGGTGCCCGGCTCGGCCATGGCCGGGTCGGAGAGGGGCCCCTTGCCCGTGCGCACCCGGAAGGCCGGGGTGCGGTACCGGCCACCGTCGGTGTCGGCGAACACGTCGAGCTCGATCTGGCGGATCCGCTCCCGGCCGAGCTGGGTCGTGAGCGCCGGGTGGGTGTAGGTGCGCTGGGCCGCCTGCTCGGGGTTCATGGCATCCAGCAGCGCGTGCTCGTCGGCGGGGAGGGCCCGGTGGAAGCTGTTGTGGGTGCCGATGACCTGGATCTGGTTCAGGCGGAGCCCGTCATCAGGCTTGGGTGCGGTGGTCGACGTGGCGGGTCGGGTCGAGGTCGAGGCGGCGCCGTCGTCGCTCCCGTCGCTGCCGGAGCAGGCGGCCGTCGTGAGCAGCAGTCCGGCGACCAGGCCGGCGGCGAGCAGGCGGGCGGGTCGAGGTCGGTCAGCGCGCATGCCCGGAGTGTGCCAGGCCGGAGGCCGACCCGCCGTCGGCCTCCGACGCCGGCGACGAGACCCAGCGCAGGGCCCAGGCGGCGCCGGCCCACGACACGATGGCGAGCACGGCGTGGACGACCTTGAACGGCACGGGGTGGTCGTGCAGGAGGATCATCGGGCCGCGCACCGCCCAGAACACGATCGTGCCCAGCGCGAACGCCACGACCGTCCGCCGGAACCACGCCGCCCCGGGGTCGGCGCCCCGCAGGATCGCCACGAGCAGCACGGCCGAGGCGAGCACGAACAGGGTGATCGGCAGGGACCACAGCAGCTTCTCGGCGACCGTGTCCTCGGGGTTCGTCCAGGCGAGCCAGATCCGGTTCAGCCAGATGGCGAGGGTGATCGCGCAGAAGGCGCTGACCGGGTACGGGCGGAGGCGGGCCATGCGGATCGACCGTATCGGTCACGCGCGAGCCGTCCGAAGTCGCCCGTTTCCCCGTTCCGCTCCCCGGCGCTAGCTTGACCGTCCAGTCAAGTTTCGCGACCAGGGGACCTCCGATGACCGACCTCAGCCTCGACGACTTCCGCACCGAGGTCACCGCCTTCCTCGACGCCAACGCCGCGCCACGGCCCGAGGCCACCGAGTTCCGCTGGGGCGAGGGCAGCGACGACGTCGCCCTCTTCGAGGAGATCGCCCCCGAGGAGGAGGCGCGCCTGCTCGCCGAGGCCAAGGGCTGGCTGGGCAAGCGGGCCGAGGCCGGCCTGCACTGGATCGCCGGCCCCACCGAGCTCGGCGGCCGCGGCCTCACGCGGGCCCACGCCCAGCTCTACGCCTCGCTCGAGACCAAGTACGTCGTGCCGCCCCAGAACTTCTTCGGCATCGGGTTCGGCATGGTCGCCCCGACGATCCTCGCCCACGGCACCCCCGCCACCACCCAGTACCTGAACCGCATGTACTCCGGTGAGCTCGTGGGGTGCCAGCTCTTCTCCGAGCCGGGCGCCGGCTCGGACCTCGCCGGGCTCACCACCAAGGCCGAGCGCGACGGCGACGAGTGGATCATCACCGGCCAGAAGGTGTGGACCTCGGGCGCGCACTACTCCGACATCGGCGAGATCATCTGCCGGACCGACGTCGAGCTGCCCAAGCACAAGGGCCTGACCGGCTTCGTGGTGGACATGCACGCGCCGGGCGTCGAGGTCCGGCCGCTGCGCCAGATGACCGGCGGGGCCTCGTTCAACGAGGTGTTCTTCGACGAGGTGCGCGTCCCCGACGACCACCGCCTCGGCGACGTCAACCAGGGCTGGACCGTCGCGCTCACCACCCTCATGAACGAGCGCGCCTCGATCGGCGGCGGTGGCGGCGGGGGCGGCGGCATGGGCCTGGCCAGCGCCACCCGGCTCATCGAGATGATGCGCCACTTCGACGTCGACCAGGACCCCGTCCTGCGCGACGAGCTGGCCAAGCTCTACACCGGCTACCAGGTCGCCAAGTTCACGAACATGCGGGCGGCCGCCAAGCTCAAGGCGGGCGGCGTGCCCGGCCCCGAGCTGTCGATCGGCAAGCTGGCCCTCACCAACAACCTGACCGCCACGGCCGAGTTCGTGGCCAAGGTGCTCGGCCCGCGGGTGCAGGCCGACACCGGCGAGTGGGGCACCTGGGCGTGGTCGCGCTTCATCTGCGGCACGCCCGGCATGCGCATCGCCGGCGGCTCCGACGAGACGCTGCGCAACATCGTCAGCGAGCGCGTGCTCGGCCTCCCCAAGGAGCCCGGCATCGACTCCAAGAGCCCGTTCAAGGACATCGCCCGCAGCTGACCCCCGCGGGTCAGGCGGGCGGGTAGCGCTCGGCGAGGGCGGCGATCGTGGCCAGGCAGCCGCGCGCGCACTCGTCGATGATCTCGGCGACCGGGCGCACGGCGTCGATGCGGCCGGCGACCTCGCCGGTGAGCGCGATCCCGGACTCGAGGTCGCCGTCGAAGTAGAACGCGGTCGGGTTGCCGAAGTGGGCCATGGCGTTCTGCTCGCGGTCGAACTGCAGCGCGCTCGTGCGCTCGGTGCGCAGCGCCCGGAGGGCGGGCGAGGCGTGCTGGTTCAAGAACACGGTGTCGATCTCGGCGGCGTCGACAATCGCCTGCTTCCAGTTCGGGTGCACCGGGGACTCGGCGGCCGACACCATGCGGGTGCCGAGCTGGATCCCCTCGGCGCCGAGCGCGAACGCCGCCGCCATCGACGGGCCGTCGACGAAGCCGCCGGCCGCGATGATCGGCAGGTCGATCGCCTGGGCCACGAGGGGCAGCAGCACCATGGTGGACACGGGCGAGGGGTTCTTGAACCCGCCGCCCTCCCCGCCCTCCACGATGAGGCCGTCGACCCCGGCGTCGGCCGCCTTGTGCGCCGCCTTCAGCGTGGGCACCACGTGGAAGACGGTGAGCCCGGCATCCTTGAACTGCTGGGTGTAGCGAGTCGGGCTGCCGGCCGAGGTCGTCACGAACCGCACGCCCTGGCTGATCACGAAGTCGACGATCAGCTCCGGGTCGCGCACGAACGCCTGGGCGATGTTCACGCCGAAGGGCCGCTCGGTGAGCTCGCGCATGGCGACGATCTCATCGCGGATCACGTCGAGCTCGCCCGAGGAGGTCTCGATGATCCCCATGGCGCCGGCGTTCGACACGGCCGAGGCGAGCGGCGCCCGCGCGATCCAGCCCATCGGCGCCTGGACGATCGGGATGTCGACCCCGAGGAGCTCGGTGACGCGGTTGGCGAAGCGGGGGGTGTCGGTCATCGGCTCACTCGTACATCTGGAAGCGGGGAGCACGGCCGGCGAGGCGATCCTCGTTCTGGTTGCCGACGAGGCGCTCCCAGATGTCGCCCTCGTGGGTGGTGACGTAGAAGCGGCCGGCCTTCACCTGCTCGAGCGCGTGCCGGGCGCCGACGTGGGGATCGACGCCCCAGCCCATGGCGTCGTCGATGCCGGCCGCGGCGAGCCGCGAGGCGTCGGTGTCGGTGGTGGGGCCGAGGCCGGCGGGACGGTTGCGGTCACCGTGGCCGATGTTGGTGGCGACCATCGCCGGGCACAGGACCGACACGCCCACGTGCGGGGCGCCGGCCAGGCCCAGGTCGTGGTGCAGGGACTCGGCGAGACCGACCGCGGCGAACTTCGACGTGCAGTACACGGCGGAGGCGGGCGAGGCGACGACCCCGGCGATCGACGCGGTGATCACGACGTGGGCGGGCGTGCCCTGCTCGATCAGGCGGGGCACGAACGAGCGGATCCCGTGGATGACGCCGCGCAGGTTGACGTCGAGCACCCAGTTCCAGTCGTCGAGCGTGGTCTCCCACGAGAAGCCGCCGGCGAACACCCCGGCGTTGAGGCAGACGACGTCGACCCCGCCCATGGCCTCCCAGGCGGCATCGGCGAGGGCGTCGACCGACGCGGGATCGGTCACGTCGGTGCGCACGCCGTGGCCCGCGGCCGAGCCGAGCTCCCCGAGCCGGGCGAGCGCCGGATCGAGCGCGGCGGCCTCGATGTCGCCGATGGTGACGGCCGATGCACCGTCCTCCACGAGCACCGATGCGAGGCCGAGCCCGATGCCGCTCGCACCGCCGGTGACCACGGCCCGGCATCCCTCGAAGCTGTCCACGCGCTCCCCCTTCGGCGGGCGGCCGCCCCTCGGCCGGGCCCCGCCGGGATCCTAGGGACCGGCGAGCAGCGACCGGGCCAGGTCGACGGTGGCGGCGTTGGAGGCGAAGAAGTGCTGGGCGCCGGCGTGGAGGTCGCGAAAGGCTCGCTGGAGCGGCCCCTCGCGCAGGGCGGCGGTGCCGGCGAGCAGGTAGGCCTCCCGGGCGATGTCGGCGCCCTCCTGGTTCACGTGGACGCAGGCCTGGCGCACGAGGTGCGCGGTGGCGTCGCTCGGCGGGCCGCCGTTCGCCGCGCACTCGGCCTCGATCTGCTCGCAGGCCTCCTGCACCCAGGCCCGGCCGGCGCGATAGCGGGACTCGAGCCGGCCGAACGACACGAGGAACAGCTCGGACTCGGCGAGCGGTCCGGCCGCACCCATCCGGACGCGGGTCGCGGCGGCGCGCAGCTCGTCGAGCGCCCGCCGGGTCACGCCCAGCGCCCAGGCGGCGTGCCCGACCGCCGTGAGGGGGAGCACCCCGAGGTGGTGCAGGGCCGAGCCGCGGTGGACCACCGGCGCGAAGAAGTCGAACGTCTGGTGGGCGGGCACGCGGGCGTCGGTGACCGTGTAGTCGATCGACTGCGTGGCCCGGAGGCCGAGCACGTCCCAGTTGCCCTTCGGTTCGATCGCGTCCATGGGCAGCGAACCAAACAGGTACGCGGGATCGCCGCCACCGGCCGGGGTCGCCATGAACCCCACACCGGCGCGGGTGGCGATGGTGAGGCCGGAGCCGAACTGGTAGCTGCCGGTCACGATCCAGTCGTCGCCGTCCTGCACGGCCGTGCCGTTCGGTGCGTACTGCCCGGCGAGCAGCGGCAGACCGTCCGCGAACAGCTCGGCGACGCCCTCGTCGGGGAGGTAGGCGCCGAAGTACGCGAGGCCGACGTCGCACGCGAACGCGCACCAGCCGATCGAGCCGTCGGCGCGGGCGAGCTCGGCCCAGACGTCGACCACCTCGGTGAGGGGCAGGTCGAGGCCGCCGACCTCCTTGGGCACCGACACGCCGTAGACGCCGGCGTCGACGATGGCCTGCATCGCGGCCGGATCGAAGGACCCGCCGGCCGGGGCGGCCGCGCCGGCGGCGTCGAGGACGTCGAAGAGCGAGCGGGCGGTGTCGAGCGCGGTCACGGTGCCTCCTGGGGTGGGTGGTCGCCGCAGTCTGGCCGCTCAGCCCACCCCGTGCTCGCCCGATCGGCGCTCAGTCGAAGAGCGAGCCCTGCGGGTCGGGGCGGACGTAGCGGCGGGCACCGGTCCAGGGCAGGTCGTCCATGAACGCCCAGCTCCGGCGGTGGATCGCGGACGGTCCGAGGCCGCGGAGGGCCTGGGTGTGGCGCGGGCACGGGTAGCCCTTGTTCCATGCGAAGTCGTACGCCGGGTACGACTCATCCTCGAGCCGCATGATGCGGTCACGGGTGACCTTGGCGAGGATCGACGCGGCCGAGATCGACAGGCACGTGGCGTCGCCCTTCACGATCATCTTGGTGATCCCACCGCCGACGAAGTCCCACTTGCCGTCGATCAGCACGCGGTCGGGCGTGACGCCGAGCCCCTCGATGGCGCGGCGGGCCGCGAGGCGCTGGGCCTCCGACA
>CAZUYW010000075.1:2597-11762 GCA_964624775.1 uncultured Iamiaceae bacterium | reverse complement strand
GTCCCGGCCGCACCAGGCCATCGGTAGGATCGCTCCGATGGCCGATCCCAACAGCAACGACGTCATCGGGCCCAACGCGTGGCTCGTGGACGAGATGTACGAGCAGTACCTCGCCGATCCGAGCTCGGTCAGCGAGAGCTGGCGGGACTTCTTCGCCGACTACCAGCGCGACCGCGACATCACCGTCGCCGGCCCGGACAAGGCCCTGCCCGCCACGGGCCGGGTCAACGAGACCGGCTCGGTGCCCGCCGTGCGGGCCGACGCTGCGGCTGCGCCTGTCGCGGCACCCGCCGCCCCGCAGGCTGCGGCCCCGGCCGCCGCCGCGCCGAAGGGCACGGGCATCGCGCCCGACGGTACCGCACCCGTGCCGGGCGAACCGCTCCGCGGCGCAGCGGCGCGCATCGTCGCCAACATGGAGGCGAGCCTCGGCGTCCCCACCGCCACCTCGTTCCGCGAGGTCCCGGCCAAGCTGCTCGAGGTCAACCGGCGGATCATCAACGGCTACCTCGGCCGCACCCGTGGCGGGAAGGTCAGCTTCACGCACCTCATCGGCTACGCCATCGTGCGGGCCGTCGCCGACACCGTCCCGGTCCTGAACTCGACGTACCTCGAGGGGCCCGACGGCAAGCCCCGCGTGGTGCGCCACCCCCACGTCGGCCTGGGCCTCGCGGTCGACGTCGAGAAGTCCGACGGCTCGCGCACGCTGCTCGTGCCGGTCATCCGCGACGCCGACACGCTCGACTTCCGCGGCTTCTGGGGCGCCTACGAGGACCTCATCCGCAAGGTCCGCTCCAACAAGCTGAGCCCCGACGACTTCGCCGGCGCCACCGTCACCCTCACCAACCCGGGCACGATCGGCACCGTCCAGTCCGTGCCGCGCCTCATGCCCGGGCAGGGCCTGATCGTCGGCGTCGGCCGGCTCGACTACCCGGCGGCGTTCGGGGGCTCGGACCCCCAGGCGCTCGCCGACCTCGGCATCTCCAAGGTCATGACGGTCACGTCGACCTACGACCACCGCATCATCCAGGGCGCCGAGTCCGGGCTGTTCCTGAAGCGGATCCAGGAGTTGCTCACCGGCGCGGACGACTTCTACGTCGACGTGTTCCACGCCCTCGGCGTGCCCTACGAGGCGGTGGCCTGGCGGCCCGACGACAACCCGGTCGATCGCGAGCAGGCCCGGCTCGAGAAGCAGATGCACGTGCAGACGCTGATCAACCAGTACCGCGTGCGCGGCCACCTCATCGCCGACCTCGATCCGCTGGCGTGGAAGGAGCCGCACCTCCACAGCGAGCTCGCCCCCGAGACCTACGGCCTCACGATCTGGGACCTCGACCGCCGCTTCCTGTCGGGCGGGGTCGGCGGTTCGGAGTCGATGAAGCTCGGCGATCTGCTCCACGTCCTGCGCGACGCGTACTGCCGCACGATCGGCATCGAGTACATGCACATCTCCGATCCCGAGCAGAAGCGGTGGATCCAGGAGCACGTCGAGGTGCCCGGTGCCCACCTCACGAGCGAGGAGCAGCGCCACATCCTCGGGCGCCTCAACGCGGCCGAGGCGTTCGAGAAGTTCCTGGGCACCAAGTACGTGGGCCAGAAGCGCTTCGGCATCGAGGGCGCCGAGTCGGCGATCCCGCTGCTCGACGCGGTGCTCGAGGCCGCCGCGGCCGAGGGCATGGACGGCGCGGTGCTGGGCATGGCCCACCGCGGCCGGCTCAACGTCCTCACCAACATCGTCGGCAAGAACTACGACCAGCTCTTCCGCGAGTTCGAGGGCTACATCGACCCGGACTCCACCCAGGGCTCGGGCGACGTGAAGTACCACCTCGGGCAGACCGGCACCTACACGAGCCGCCTCGGTGACTCGATCCCGATCGAGCTCGCCGCCAACCCGAGTCACCTCGAGACCGTCGACCCCGTCGTCGAGGGCATGGTCCGGGCCAAGCAGGACATGATCAACGTGGTCGGCAAGTTCTCGGTGCTGCCGGTGCTGATCCACGGCGACGCCGCCTTCGCCGGCCAGGGCGTGGTGGCCGAGACGCTCAACTGCTCGACCATCAAGGGCTACCGCGTCGGCGGCACCATCCACCTGATCATCAACAACCAGCTCGGCTTCACGACCCCGCCCGAGTCCTCGCGCTCCTCGGAGTACTGCACCGACGTCGCCAAGATGATCGAGGCGCCGATCTTCCACGTGAACGGCGACGATCCCGAGGCCTGCGTTCGCGTGGCCCGCCTGGCGTTCGCCTTCCGCCAGCAGTTCCACAAGGACGTCGTCATCGACATGGTCTGCTACCGGCGCCACGGCCACAACGAGGGCGACGACCCGAGCTACACCCAGCCGCTGATGTACAAGCGGATCGACGCCCGCCGCTCGGTGCGCAAGCTCTACACGGAGTCGCTCGTCAAGCGCGGCGACATCTCCATGGACGAGGCCGAGAAGGCGCTCGACGACTTCAGCGCCCGCTTGCAGGACGCGCTCGTCGAGACCCGTGATGCCAAGCCCGAGGACGAGGTGATCGCCCTGCCGGTGCCGCCGGCGGTGGGCGTGCTGCCCCAGGTCGACACCGGCGTCGAACGCGCCGTGCTCGACCAGATCTACGCCGCGCTGTCCACGGTCCCCGAAGGCTTCGAGATCCACCCGAAGCTGGCCCGCCAGTTCGAGACCCGCACCAAGATGGTCGAGGCGGGCGAGGTCGACTGGGCCACCGCCGAGGCGTTCGCGTTCGGCTCGCTGCTCCTCGAGGGCACCCCGATCCGCTTCGCCGGCCAGGACTCCCGCCGGGGCACCTTCTCCCAGCGGCACTCGACCCTCGCGGACTACAGCACCGGCGCCGAGTACACGCCGCTCGCCAACCTGTCACCCACCCAGGGCAAGTTCTGGATGTACGACTCGCTGCTCAGCGAGTACGCCGCGCTCGGCTTCGAGTACGGGTACTCGGTGGTGCACAAGGGTGCCCTGGTGTGCTGGGAGGCCCAGTTCGGCGACTTCGTCAACGGGGCGATGATCGTGATCGACCAGTACCTCGTCGCCGCCGAGGACAAGTGGGGCCAGACCTCGGGCCTGGTGCTCCTGCTGCCGCACGGCCTCGAGGGCCAGGGCCCCGAGCACTCCTCGGGGCGCATCGAGCGCTTCCTCACGCTGTGCGCCGAGGACAACATCCAGGTCGCCAACGCCACCACGGCCGCCCAGTACTTCCACCTCCTGCGGCGCCAGATGCACCGCGAGGTGCGCAAGCCGCTCGTGGTGTTCACGCCGAAGTCGCTGCTGCGGGCCAAGGCGTCGCGGTCGCCCGTCGAGGAGCTCACGTCGGGCTCGTTCCAGGAGCTGCTCGACGATCCCGGCGTGGCCGATCGGGCCGCGGTGCAGCGGGTGGTGTTCTGCTCGGGCAAGGTCGCCTACGACGCCATCGCCCGGCGCGACGAGCGCGGCCACGCCGCCGCCGTCGTGCGCGTCGAGCAGCTGTACCCGTTCCCCTACGGCCGGGTCACCGAGGTGCTCGAGTCCTACCCGAACGCCACTGAGGTGGTCTGGCTCCAGGAGGAGCCCGACAACATGGGCCCGCGCTCGTTCGTCGCCGAGCGCCTCTGGCCGCTGGTCCCGGAGCGGGCCCGGTACCGCCAGGTCTCCCGCACCGGGTCGGGCAGTCCCGCCACCGGCTCGCACGCCATCCACGTGCAGGAGCAGGCCCAGATCCTCGACCGCACCTTCGACGGCTGCTGACCCGGCAGCCGAAACCGGTTGGGCGGCCCGTCCGCGCCGATCCAGACTCGCTCCCATGCCGATCGCCCCACCGCCCGGGCCCCTCGCCGGGCGCCACGTCGTCCTCGAACCCCTCTCGCTCGACCACGTGCCCGGCCTCGCGGCGGCGGCCGACGCCGACCGGTCGACGTTCGGGTGGACGATCGTGCCGAGCGGCCTCGACGGCACTGAGGGCTACGTGACCGACCTGCTCGACCTGGCGGCGCGCGGTGGCACCGTGCCCTTCGCCCAGCGGCGGGTGGCTGACGGCGCGCTGGTCGGCTGCACCCGGTACCTCGACCTGCGCTGGTACCGCGGGCGGGCGGAGCCCGACGAGGTGGAGATCGGCGGCACGTGGCTCGCGGCGTCGGCCCAGCGCACGCCGATCAACTCGGAGGCCAAGCTCCTGCTGCTGACCCACGCCTTCGAGGTGTGGGGCTGTTGGCGGGTGGCGCTGTGCACCGATGCCCGCAACGACCGCAGCCGGGCCGCCATCGAGCGCATCGGCGCCCGCTACGAGGGCATCCTGCGCAACTTCAGGCCCCGCATGGGCCCCGGCGAGACCGGCGCCCGCGACACCGCCATCTTCGCCATGACCGACGCCGACTGGCCCGCCGCCCGCGCCGCCCTCGAGGCTCGCCTCGCCCCCTGACGTCGGGTCGACCCCGAAGGATTTGCGTGGGTTGACCCCACGATGTGGGGTCAACCCACGCAAAAGGCGGGGGCGGGGTGGGGGATCGGCCAGGATGGCGGGCGTGTCCGACCCGACCCCTGCGTCCGACCCGAGCGCCCCGCCCGACCCGACCCCAGCGCCCGCGCCCGTGACCGGGCTCAGCCGCCTCCTGCGGGAGCGCCTCACGGTCGACGGCGGTGTCCTGGAGGTGCGGCCGGCGGCGGCCTACTTCCCGGTGTGCGCGTTCCTCGGGCTGTGGGCGTTCCAGTCGGCGTGGGTGCGCTACCCCGAGGTCGGGCCGGTCGGCATCATCGGCAACATCGTCTTCGGCGTGTACACGCTCGCCCTCGGCCTGTCGTTCCGGCGGCCGTGGGTCCGGGCCGATGCCGACGGGATCGCGTCGGGCCTGCTCCTGCGTCGACGCACATCCTGGGACGCGGTCACGGCGATCAGCTTCGAGCAGGTGCTGCTGCTCTGGAAGCTGTCGGTGCTCGAGGTCCGGCTCGCCGGCGATCCGGCCGTCCAGCGGATCCGCACCCACTCGCTCCAGATCCTCCGCCAGCGCAAGGCGGCCGAGCTGGTGCGCATCGGGCGGGCCCTGGCCGAGACGGCCGAGCACCACGGCCACCCGATCCCGATCGAAGGTCCCGAGCTGCCGGCCATCCTCCAGGACTGACCCTCGACCGGCCGGGTCGCCGGTGGCATGATCGTGGCGTGGCGGATCGACTGCGAGACCTGACATGAGGGCGCCGGGTCGGTTCCGGGGGGTTCGGGTGGCGTCGCTCGGCGGCCGTGCCGACGTGGCCGCGCCCCGCTCGGTGGTGTGGGGCGCGTTCCTGCTCGCCGCGGTGGGGGTGGGGTGGTACGTCGCCGGGTTGGCGGCGGCGCACGTCGGGTTGGTGCTGAGCGGCTACCTGTTCGCGGCCGCCGGTGTGTGGGCGCTGGTCACTGCGCGGCGGCCGATCGTGGCCGCAGATGCGCGGGGGATGCGGCTCGGTGGCCTGTTCCAGGCCGCGTGGGACGTGCCGTGGTCGGCGGTGGCCCGGTTCGAGCTCGAGCCGCTCGAGGGCGGGGCGGTCGACGTCGGGATGGTGGCGGTGCGGCTCAGGACCGGCGAGCGACGGACGGCCCGGTTCGGTGTGCGCCTCCCGCGTCGCCACGCCGATCCGGCGCTGGCGGGAGCAGTCAGCGCGCTCGTCGCGGTGGCGGCGCGGGCCGGGTTCGACGTGCCCGTCGGCGCCCCCCTGGCGCCCGGCGAGCTGCTGCTGCCACCACCGCCCGCGGTCGTGCCCGGTGCGCCGCTGCCGCCGGACGCCGTGCGCGTCGAGTCGACGTGGCTCGTGCCGTTCCGGTCCCCGTGGATCCTCGACCGGGCGAACCGGGTCGTGGTCGGTGGGGTGTCCGAGGCCGGCATCAGGATCGGCCTCGCCTACCTGCCCCTGGCGCTCGCGGGGGCGTTCGTCGCCGACGGTCTGATGCTCGCGTCCTACGGCGTGATGTTCACGCTCGTCCAGCTGCAGACCGCGCTGCCCGCGCTGTCGGCGAAGGCGCGGGGGATCCGCCTCGGGGGCGTGTCGGGTCGGTGGGTGCCCTGGGAGGAGGTGGCGGCGGTCGAGGCGTTCGACCGTCGCTTTGGGGGCTGGGACTCGTCCATCGTCCTGCTGCTGGTGGACGGCCGCCGGGTCGCCTCACGCCAGCTCGCGCGCGGTCGGAAGCAGTGGACCGAGGCCACCGCCGAGGCCCAGCGGGTGGCGGCGCGGCGGATCGCCGAGTTCCCGGCGCGGTTCGGGGGCCGGCCCCTCCCGTGCACCGACGGACCAAACGAGAACACGTTCTCGTTCCACTAGGGTGCCGGCCATGCCGGAACCGACGGGGAACACCGCCTTCGACGCCGCCCGGGCCGGGGGAGTGACCGACACCTTCTTGTCGTTCCCCGACGTCCGCGAGGCCAAGGCCAAGGTCTACGACTACATCCGCAAGGCCACCATGGACAAGGAGACCCAGTCCATGGAGATGCCGGCGCAGTACATGTTCAAGGACATCCCCACCTACGACGAGATCGACGATCCGCTCGAGCTGGTGCTGGCCGAGATGGAGCGCTTCGGGATCACCCGGTTCCTCACCAACGTGACCGAGAAGGAGCTCGCCAAGCGGGCCCTCACCGACCACCCTGACAAGTTCTGGGGGATCCTCAACGTCGACCCCAACACGGGCATGGAGGCCCTGCGCGCCATCGACGCCGCGGTCGAGACGTGGGGAACCAAGCTCAAGGCCGTGCACGTGTGGGGTACGGCGCTGCTGCCCCAGGTGCCGCTCGACGACAAGAAGATGTACCCGGTCTATGCCAAGTGCGTGGAGGCCGGCCTGCCGATCGTGGTCTACGCCGGCGTGCCCGGGCCGCGGCTGCCGATGTCGGCCCAGCTGCCGATGCAGCTCGACGAGGTGTGCTGGTTCTTCCCGGACCTCAGGATCGTGACCCGCCACGGGGCCGAGCCGTGGACCGAGCTGATGGTGAAGCTGCTGCTCAAGTGGCCGAACCTCTACTACTCGACGTCGGCCTTCGCCCCGAAGCACTACCCGCAGGACATCATCGACTTCGCCAACACCCGGGGGGCCGACAAGATCATCTTCGCCGGGTACTGGGCGGCGGGATTGACGCTCGACCGCATCTTCGCCGAGCTCCCGAACGTGCCGTTCCGGGATCACGTCTGGCCCAAGTTCCTCCGCGAGAACGCCGAGGCCGTCTTCGGGGGAGCGCCGCACCCGTATCCCGCGTGACCGGCCGGAGCCTCCCCGCGTGACGGATGGCTCGTTGCCAGGACGTCCCCTGATCAATAACGTCCGTTACTCACGTCCGACGTCTGCAGGGGAAGCCACGTGACCACCAACGAAGAGCTGATCGGCCGCGCCGCGGTCAACGACATCGAGGCGATCATGGCCGTGTCGGCCGAGGACTCCGACGCCGCGATCCGCACCGTTCGCGACAATGCCGACGCCATCTTCACGTGGGACTACGAGAAGGGCCGCCGCCCGGCCCTGAACAAGCTGTACGAGAAGGCGAAGCACAGCCAGTGGAACGGCGAGACCGACCTGGACTGGTCGATCGAGGTCGATCCCATGGAGCTCATCGAGCTCCAGCGGGCCCAGTTCGGCATCACCCCCGAGATCCGCGCCCAGCGGGTCGCCGGCACGCCCTACGAGAAGTGGGGCGACGCCGAGTTCGACCAGATGGCCCTCGAGTCCAACAACTGGATGCTCTCCCAGTTCATGCACGGCGAGCAGGGTGCGCTGATCTGCACGGCCAAGATCGTCGAGACGGTGCCGTGGATCGACGCCAAGTACTACGCCGCCACCCAGGTGATGGACGAGGCCCGTCACGTCGAGGTGTTCGCCAAGTACCTCGACACCAAGCTCGACGGCCACTACCCGCTGAACGCCCACCTCGGCATGCTCCTCGACGACATCATCGAGGACTCCCGCTGGGACATGACCTACCTGGGCATGCAGATCATGGTGGAGGGCCTCGCCCTCGCCGCCTTCGGCTTCATGCACATGACCACGCCCGAGCCGCTGCTGAAGAAGCTCCTGCGCTACGTGATGAGCGATGAGGCCCGCCACGTCGCCTTCGGCGTCATCACGCTGAAGGAGTACTACACCGAGCTCACCGGTCCCGAGATCCGCGAGCGCCAGGAGTTCGCCTTCGAGGCGGCGGTGCGCATGCGCGATCGCCTGCTCATGCAGGAGGTGCTCCACCGCATGGGCGTCGACGTGAAGTCGGCGGTGAAGTTCGCGCTCGAGGACGAGGGCCGGCAGATGTTCCAGCAGATGCTGTTCTCCAAGATCGTCCCGAACTGCAAGAAGCTCGGCCTGCTCGACGCGGGCGACGGCTGGCTGCGCACCAAGTTCGGCGAGCTCGGCGTCATCCAGTTCGAGGACTGGGCCGACACCAGCGACGAGTACGAGTCCTTCGCCCTGGGCGAGTCCGAGCTGTCGAGCGAGGCCCAGCCCGCCTGATCCCCGCCGCCCTCAGGGGGCGGTCGAGGAGGTGGTGGGCGCGGCGGTCGTCGTCGTGGTCGGCGGCGCCGTCGTCGTCGTGGTGGTCGTCGTGGTGGTGGTCGACGTCGTCGTGCTCGTGGTGGTCGACGTCGACGTGGTCGTCGTCGGCTCGGTGGTGCTCGTGGTCGTCGACGACGAGGTGGTCGTGGTCGACTCCGTCGTGGTGGTGGTCGGCGCGTCCGAGCTCCCGTTGTCGCGGGTGGCGAGGATCAGCCCGCCCACGACCATGATCGCCACGAGCAGGACGATGATCGCCACCAGCAGCTTGTTCGTGGTGTTGGCGGGCGCCGGCGCGCTTGCAGGCACCCTGGCCGCCGCCGGTGCGGCGTAGGGGCTCGGCGCGGTGGGGTCGGGTGCGGGGACGTAGACGCCGCCCGGCTGGGTGGCGTCGGGGCCCGGCGTCACCGGCATCGCCCGCGTGGCGTCATCGCCCGGGGGTGGGCCCGACGGCGCGGCCGGCGGCTGGTTCCACGCCTGGGTGGCGTCGTCGTCGGGGGTCCAGGGGCCGCCGGGATCGGTGGGGTCGCTCATGGTGCTCCAGTCAGGCCGTGGTGGCGATGCCGCCGTCGACGGGGATGATCGTGCCGGTCACGTAGCTCCCGGCGCGGGAGGCCAGGAAGAGGGCGACGCCGGCCATGTCGTCGGGGCGACCGATGCGCTTCAGCGGCGCGCTGGCCGCGATCTGCTCGCCGAACGC
>CAZUYW010000075.1:0-2497 GCA_964624775.1 uncultured Iamiaceae bacterium | reverse complement strand
TCGTGGTCGGCGCCGACCGCCGCGGCGAGCGCCGCGGCCCCGGCCTCGGTGGACAGGTCGGCGGCGATGCCCGTGCAGGACCCGTAGGCGGCGAGCTCCTCGGCCGTGGCCGCGCAGGCGTCGGCCTTGCGGGAGGACACGATCACCGTCGCCCCGCCCGCGACGAAGCCGCCGGCGATCATCTTGCCGATGCCGCGGGTGCCGCCGGTGACGACGACGGTCTTGCCGGCGACCGAGAACAGGTCGGCCGGGGGGAGGGGGGCGGGGTGCTCGCTCATGGGGGGCGACCGTATCCCACCGTCGTCGCTCCGGCGGGGGAGGACCGGACCCTCAGCGGCGCTGGCAGGTGGGGCACCACGTGGTGCCCCGAGCGTCGATCACCCGCCGCCGAAGCAGCGTGCCGCAGCGATCGCAGGGCTCCCCGGACCGGCCGTAGCAGGCCAGCTCGAACTGGTTGGCGCCGATGCCGCCCTCCACGGTGCGGTAGTCCCGCAGGGTGGTGCCGCCGTTGCGGATGCCGGCGTCGAGCACGGCCACGATCGCCTCGTGCAGGCGGGCCGCCGCGGGCCGGCTGATGCGGCGGGCGGCGGGGTTCACCCCGGCGCGCCACAGCGCCTCGTCGGCGTAGATGTTGCCCACGCCGGCCACGACCTGCTGGTCGAGCAGGCGCGTCTTGACGTGGCGCGTCCCCGCGTTCAGGCCCCGCCAGAGGACCTCCGGGGTGAACGCGGGGTCGAAGGGCTCCGGGCCGAGCCGGGCGAGCGTCGGCAGGCTCGACCGATCCTCACCGACCACGGCGATGCGGCCGAAGCGGCGCACGTCGCGGAAGGCGAGGCGTCGACCGTCGTCGAGGTCCCACGAGGCCCGGTCGTAGGGGTCCGACGGCGCGTCGCCGGGGTCGACGCGGAGCTGGCCCGTCATCCCGAGGTGGATCACGAGGTCCAGGCCGTCGTCGAGGTGGACGAGGAGGTACTTGCCACGGCGGCCGATGCCGTCGATGGCGCGGCCGACGGCATCGGCGGCGCCGGTGAACTTGGCCGACGGGTGATGGGATGCATCGACGATCCGGCGGCCCCGGACCAGCGGTTCGAGGCCCTGGCGCACGGTCTCGACCTCGGGGAGCTCGGGCACGCCCCGACGGTAGCGGTCCTCGGGGAACTCGCCATCGGGCCTCAGGGATCGCCGCGACCTGCCGATGTGACACCCGTGCTCCCTCGCGTCCGCCTCATCGCGCTGCTGACGGCCACCTCGGCTGTCGCGCTGTTCCCGCGCCGCAAGAGCGGGTGGCTCGGCGAGCTCGACGGGATCCGCCAGGACGCGCTGGCCCAGCCCACCGGCGAGGTCGCGGTGGCGATGGCCGACGTGGAACCGCTCCCGCCGGTCGGCGCCGACGTGCCGCCGCCCCCGCCCTCTGTGGCCGGCGAACCAGCCCTGGACGAGGAGCGGTCGCCGCTCGCCGAGCTCGAGGCCCCGCTGCCCCCGGCGCGGGTGGCCGTCGAACCGGCTCCGCACCCCATCCGCCCGCAGGAGATGTGGCACCCCGGCGTCATCATGACCCCGGTCGAGGGTGGCCAGGCGACCCCGGCGGCGAGCCTCGACGTCGAGGCCGAGATCGAGCGCAGCCTCGAGGAGGCGGCGCGATCCGCGGCGGAGAGCGCCCTGCCGGCCCCGCCCGTGCAGGCGCCGCCTCCCCCGATCGCCGACCTGTTCGACGCCCCCGAGGCGGTGGCGACGGTCCCCGCGCCGACCGGCTTCGGCGAGGCGCCGCTCGTTCCCCCGGCGTCCACGATCGGCACCGGCACCCTCATCGACGGCCCCGTGGCGCGCCGCAACCGCCGCGAGCGGCCGTCGCTCGCCAACCGCGGCCTGACCGAGCCGCCCCACCGCGACCACCGCGGGTCGGGGTCCATGAGCGCCACGCAGGCCGCCGGCCCCGTGGTCGTCGACGGGCCGCCGCCCGTGCCCGAGGTCATCGTCGGCGGCGACGTCCCCGCCGCGTCGCTGGCGGCGCCCGAGCCGCCGATGCCCCAGGCGCTCCCGATCGACCACGAGGGGCGGGTGGCGCTCGACCACGGCACCCTCCGGCTCTCGCCCGAGTTGCGGCCCGAGGTCCGCCTCGTCGGCAGCGAGGTGGCGTTCGCGATCGCCGAGGGGTGGGCGTGGACGGCCTTGCCCGCCGGCTCCCGCCAGCAGATCAGCGTCACCTTGCCGCTGGGCATGCTGACGATCGGCGGCGACACCACGGTGCTCACGTCGGTCGAGGACGACGGCACGTGCTTCGTGGTCGTGGTCGGCGGCGAAGCGGTGCTCCAGCACCCCGCGGGGCGGATGCGCCTCCGCACCGGGGCCATGGTCCTCGCGCCGCCCGGCGCCGAGCCGCAGGCGGACGTGGCGTCGCTCGACGAGATCGCGGCCGACCCGCTCGTCGCCCTGAACCAGGGGCTCGACGCCCGACGGTGAGCCGGGGGACGAGGCACCGCAGCGGTCGACCTAGGGT
>CAZUYW010000074.1:0-11825 GCA_964624775.1 uncultured Iamiaceae bacterium | reverse complement strand
CCGCCGGACTCGAGCATGGCGGGGATGCCGGCCTTGCAGCACAGCCACAGGCCCTTCACGTTGACGTCCATCGTGAGCTCCCACGTGGACTCGGGGGTGCTCACCGCATCGTCGTCGTCGGCCAGGGACACGCCCGCGTTGTTGTAGAGCACGCTGAGCCCGCCGAAGGCGTCGACGGTGGCGGCGACCGCGGCCTCCACCGCGGCGAAGTCGCGCACGTCGGTGGCGATGGTGATGGCCTCGCCGCCCGCGGCGCGGATGGCGTCGACCACCTCCGGGTGCTCGTCGAGGTCGACCACGGCGACCTTGGCACCCTCGGCGGCGAAGCGGTGGGCGGCGATCGCGCCCATCCCCCCGCCCGCACCGGTGATCAGCGCGACCTTGCCGTCCAGACGACCCATGGTTCCTCCCACACTCGACGCCGGGCCTTCCTGGCCCCGCGATGGCCGCTCGTATGATGCACCACCATGGCCGAGCAGCTGATCATCGCAGGAACCCGGCGCGACGCCGCCGACGGCGCCACGTTCACCGTGGTCGAACCGGCGACGGGCGCACCCCTCGCCGAGATCGCCCAGGCCGGGCCGGCCGACGTCGACGCCGCCCTCGCCGCGGCCGACGCCGCGTTCGCCGACGGGCGCGGTACCTGGGCCCGCACCTCGGCCACCGAGCGGGGCCGGGTCCTGCACCGCGTCGCCGAGCTGCTCCGTGAGCGCGAGGACGCGTTCGCCATGGCCGAGGCCCGCGGTGCCGGCCACCCGATCGGCGATGCCCGCTGGGAGGTGGGCGCGGCCGCCGGCACGTTCGAGTACTACGCGGGCGCGGCCAACAAGCACATGGGATCGGTCGTGCCGGTGCAGGACGCCGGGCTCGACGTGGTGCTGCGCGAGCCGGTCGGGCCCGTCGGCCTGATCGTGCCGTGGAACTTCCCGCTGCTCATCGCGTGCTGGAAGCTCGCGCCGGCCCTCGCCTGCGGCAACCCGGTCGTGCTCAAGCCGGCGTCGCTCACGCCGCTGAGCGCGCTACTCCTCGGCGACCTGCTCGTCGAGGCGGGCCTCCCGCCCGAGCAGGTCAGCGTGCTCCCCGGTCCGGGACGGGTGATCGGCGATGCGCTCGTCGCCGATCGCCGCACCGCCAAGATCTCCTTCACCGGCGAGACCACCACCGGTGCGTCGATCCTGCGCTCCTCCGCCGACAACATCGCCCGGGTGTCCCTCGAGCTCGGTGGCAAGTCCGCGGCGATCGTGTTCGCCGACGCCGACGTGGAGGCGGCCGCGGCCGACACGCCGATGGCGGTGTTCGGCAACGCCGGCCAGGACTGCTGCGCCCGCAGCCGGATCCTCGTGGAGCGCTCGGTCTACGACCGCTTCCTCGAGGCGTTCGTGGCCCGCACCACCGCCATCGCGGTCGGCGATCCGCTCGAGACCGCCACCGAGATGGGGCCGATGATCTCGGCCGGGCAGCGCCAGACCTCGCTCGACTACCTCGAGATCGGTGCGTCCGAGGGCGCCCGGGTGGTCTGCGGCGGCGAGGTGCCCGACGGCGACGGCTACTACCTGGCGCCGGCCGTGGTGGCCGACGTCGACAACTCGATGCGCATCGCCCGGGAGGAGATCTTCGGCCCGGTCGCCTCGGTGATCCCCTTCGACACCGAAGACGATGCGATCCGCATCTCGAACGACAGCGACTACGGCCTGTCCGGCTCGCTGTGGACCGGTTCGGCCACCCGCGCCATCCGCGTCGCCAAGAGCCTGCGGACCGGCACCCTCTCGGTGAACACCAACCGCTCGGTGCGCTTCGAGGCCCCCTTCGGCGGCTACAAGCGCTCGGGTCTCGGCCGGGAGCTCGGCATGCACGCGCTCGACGCGTACACCGAGGTCAAGAACGTGTTCTTCTCCGAGTGACCGTCGCCGTCGTCACCGGGTCCAGCAGGGGCCTCGGCGCGGGCCTCGTGGCCCGCTTCACCGAGCTCGGGATGCAGGTCGCCGGTTGCTCGAGCAGCACCGTCGACGTGGCCGACGCCGCCGCGGTCGAGGCCTTCGGGCGGGAGGTCGCGGCCAGCCTCGGGCCGATCGACCTGTGGGTCAACAACGCAGGCGTGCTGCAGCCGATGGGTCCCCAGCGGGACCACGACCCCGCCGAGGTGGCCCGGGCGCTCGCCGTCAACGTGGGCGGCGTCGCCAACGGCACCCGGACGTTCACCAACCTGGCCCGCGAGGCCCCACCGGCGCGCCGGACGCTCGTGAACATCTCGTCAGGAGCGTCGCGCTCGATCTACGAGGGCTGGTCGATCTACGGCGCCTGCAAGGCCGCCGTCGACCACTTCACCGAGATCGTCGCCGCCGAGGAGCCCGACATCGGGTGCTGGTCGGTGGCCCCGGGCGTGGTCGACACCGACATGCAGGCGTTCATCCGGACCCACGACGCCGAGGCGTTCCCGGCCATCGAGCGGTTCCACGAGCTGCACCGCACGGGTGCCTGGAACGCCCCCGCGTGGATCGCCGATCAGATCGTGGCGCTGCACACGGGGGAGCTGGTTCCCGACGCGGTCGTGTACCGGGTGCCGGCGGAGCCCCGCTAGGCGTCGAGGTCGTGGGGCGGCCAGCTCGGGTCGAGCTGGCGCAGGAAGAGCTCGCACCGCTCGGCCTCGGCGTCCTCGCCGATCGTGAGCGCGGCCAGCGCGAGCCCGTGCAGCGCCCGGAGGAAGCCGCGGTTCTCCTCGTGCTCCCAGCGCACGTAGCCGCTCCCCCGCCAGCCGTTGGCCCGCAGGCGATCGAGCCCCCGGTGGTAGCCGACCCGGTAGGCGGCGTAGGACTCGATGTGGTCACGGCCGAGCGCGCCCAGCCGCGCCCAGCCGTCGAGGAAGGTCGGGTGCCCGGCCACCACCGCGGCCACCGCAGCCCGCTGCTGCGACGGCGCGAGCCCCAGGGCGGCGACGAGGGCGTCGCGCGCGGCCTGGGGCTCGGCGTCGAGGATGGTCTCCGGCGGGCCGGAGGTCGTGAGCGAGACGGGTCGTTCGGTCATGGCCCGAGGCTAGGAGCCTCAGGCGTTGATCGAGGAGCCGACCTTGTTGAACTTCGACGACGCGCTCTTCCCGAGGAAGGTCACGGCGACGATGCACACGACGGCGATCAGGGCGACGAGCAGCGCGTACTCGACGAGGCTCGCGCCACGCTCGGTGTCACCGAAGCGGGCCCGCAGGTAGGTGGCGCAGAAGTCGTAGGTGGTCAACATGGGGATGGCTCCTTGACGGGCTGGGATACGCGTTCGTGAGGGGTGCCCATCCATCGGTCCGCGAGGGGCGGCTCTACATGGGTCGAATGACCTTTCAGGTCATTCCGTTCCACCGATATGCGTCAGGTTTCGCCGGCGGTGAAAAGCGCAGGTGCCGGGCCCGAAGGCCCGGCACCGACAATCCCTTGGGGGTGGGAAGGTCTTAGGCGTTGATCGAGGAGCCGACCTTGTTGAACTTCGACGACGCCGAGGTGCCGAGGAAGGTCACGGCGACGATGCACACGACGGCGATCAGGGCGACGAGCAGCGCGTACTCGACGAGGCTGGCGCCACGCTCGGTGTCACCGAAGCGGGCACGCATGTAGGAAGCGACGAAATCGTAGGTGCTGAGCATTGGAGTGTTCTCCTGGTGTGGTGTGACGAGTGGTGTGTCTTGGGGGACACCCTTCGATCGGCATCCCCAGCAGGACTTGAATGGGTCATTTGGCCCGTTGTCCCGCCAGCTCGAGCCGAAAACGGCAGCAGCCGGGTCCGAGGACCCGGCTGCTGCTTGCGATGCCCCGGAGGGCGTCGTCTTAGGCGTTGATCGAGGAGCCGACCTTGTTGAACTTCGACGAGGCCGAGGTGCCGAGGAAGGTCACGGCGACGATGCAGACCACGGCGATGAGGGCCACGAGGAGGGCGTACTCGACGAGCGAGGCGCCACGCTCGGTGTCACCGAAGCGGGCACGCATGTAGGAAGCGACGAAATCGTAGGTGCTGAGCATTGGGGTGATCTCCTGTTTTGGGTTTTGGCTTGGTCACCCCAAACCGGGGTGCTTGTTCCTGTCCCTGATTCGATCGGTTGCTCGGCTGGGTTCCTGAATAGGTCGTTCGGCCCCTTGTCCGGTACGGGCTGCGGGACGGTCCTCCTGGCGCACGACGGGCACCGCAGCGGCGATGTCGTTGCCCCGGTCCCCGTCGCGTGCATCGAGGAACGCGCTGCTCGCCTGGTACGCGGTGGCGATCATCTCGTCGCTGTGGCCGAGGTCGTTGTAGCGGATGACCGGCGTGGCGCCCGGCGGCAGCACGAGCACCTCGATGTCGGCCGGGATCGCGGCGAGGTCGCGCTGGAAGCGGCTGCGCCGTGCCAGCCAGTACGCGTACATGGCCATGTCGATCGGGCGCTTGGGCTCGGGTCGGGGCCGATCCCACGAGCCCACGTGGAGCACGAAGATCCGGTCCGCACCCAGGTCGACCGCGCGCCGCACGGGCACGTCGTTGACGATCGCGCCGTCGAGGTAGGCGACCCCGTCGATCACGACGGGCGGGTACACCGCCGGCAGCGCGGCCGACGCCAGGATCGGCTCCACGAGGGGCCCCGACTCGAACCACGTCTCGGTGCCCTCGTCGAGCGCGGCGGCAACGCACTGGAACGGCACGGCCAGCTCGGCGAAGGTCCGCGCCGCGAGGGTCGCCTCGATGACCCGGCGCAGGTTCGCGTTGTCGTGGATGGCGACGCCCTTGCGCGCCAGTTGGACCGTCGTGGGCATCAACCCCGAGGGCATGACCCCCTCGTCGGCCATCCCCCGCCACAGGTCCTGGAGCCGGCCGACCGTGGCGAGTGACGGGTCGGCGGCCACGGCTGCGCCGTTCAGAGCGCCGACCGAGCACCCGAGGACGATGTCGGGCACGATCCGCCGCTCGAGCAGGGCGCGCAGCATTCCGACCTGGAGGGCCCCGAGGTTCCCGCCCCCGCTCAGCACGAAGGCGGTCTGCTTCGGCTTGCGCCGGAGGAGGTCGCGCAGACGGGACATGGGCGCCGACCCTAGGCCAGGCCCCTCGTGCGGTCGATGAGCGCGGCGAACGCACGAGGGTGGGAGAGGTGGACCCCGTGGTCGGCGTCGGGCACCTCCACGTAGGTGCCGTGAGGCAGGGCCTCGGCGAGCTCGCGACTCCCCCGCTGGTGCCACCAGGTGGATCCCGATCCCGCGGCCGAGATCACCGGCACGTCGATCGACGCCAGGTCGAGCAGGTCCCCGGCCCGATCCAGACCGGCCAGGTCGGCGCGCAGGGCCTCGCCCTCGGCCCGGCGCGCGGCTCGGGTCGACGCCGGCAGGCGCTCCCAGATGCGATCCCCCACCATCCGGCGCATGAACGCCTCGGCCTCGTCGTCGGCGGACCGCGCGGGGGCCGGGCGCGACGGCCGCGGCCACCACGGCAGCCACGGCGTCGGCGCCTCGTAGGCGAGCAGGGCGCCCACCAGGTCGGGCCGGGCCTGGGCGGCGAGGAGGGCGATGATGCCGCCCATGCTGTGGCCGACGACGACCCCGGGGCCGTCGAGCCCCGCCAGCACGGCGACCAGATCGTCCACGTGGCCCTCGATCGGCACCGGGCCCTGGTCGGCGGCCCGCCCGTAGCCCCGCCGGTCGTAGCGGACGAGCGGGATGTCGCCGAGGTGGCGGGCCACCCGCCCGAACGACGAGGACCGGTCCATGCCCCCGTGGACGATGACGACGGTGGCCGTCACCCGGCCTGCAAGATGTGCACCCCGCAGGCCGACCCGAGCCCGATCACGTGGGCCAGGCCGGTGCGCGCGCCCTCGATCTGGCGGGGGCCGGCCTCGCCGCGCAGGTGGTGGCAGATCTCCCAGATGTTGGCGATGCCCGTGGCCGACACCGGATGGCCCTTCGACTCGAGGCCGCCCGACACGTTCACGGGCAGGGAGCCGTCGCGGTGGGTGGCGCCCGATTCGAAGAAGTCGACCGCACCGCCCGGCTCGCACAGGCCGAGGTTGTCGTAGTGGACGAGCTCGGCGGTGGCGAAGCAGTCGTGGAGCTCCACCAGGTCGAGGTCCTCGGGGCCGACGCCCGCCTGCTCGTAGGCCTGGGCCGCGGCGGCCCGGGTGAGCGTGTTGACGTCGAACAGGACCTGGCATCCCTCGGTGTAGGGGTCCGAGGTCAGCACCGACGCGGCCACCTTGATCGCCCGGCGCTGCTGCTCGTCGGACAGGGACCGCAGGCGCTCGCCGGACACCACGACCGCGGCGGCCGCGCCGTCGCAGTTCGCCGAGCACATCGAGCGCGTGTTCGGGTACGCGACCATCACGTCGCCCATGATCTGCTCGAGCGACAGCTCCTTGGTGTAGGTGGCGAGCGGGTTCAGCGTCGAGTGGGCGTGGTTCTTCTGGCTGATGCGGGCGAACAGCTCCAGGGGCACCCCGGCGTAGGACACCTCGTGCAGGTACTCCATCCCGATCTGGGCGAAGGTCCCGGGCATGGTGACCGTGCCAATGCGCCCGTCGGTGGCGGCGATCGCCCCCTGGCGCCCCGACGGCGTCCAGGTGCCGCTGTCCTCCTTGCGGGACCCGCCGGTGAGCAGGCCGGCGCCCGACAGCTTCTCCACGCCGACGGCCAGGCCCATGTCGGCCTCGCCGGCCTTGATGGCCATGATCACCGTGCGCAGCGCGGTGGCGCCGGTGGCACACGCGTTCTGCACGTTGTAGACGGGCACGCCGAACTGGCCGATCTGCTTCTGGAGCATCTGGCCGAAGCCCCCGGGGCCGCCGAGCAGGTTGCCCGCACCGATCACCCCCATGTCCGCCATGGTCACCCCGCCGTCGGCGAGGGCGCCGAGCGCGGCCTCGGCGCCGAGGTCCACCGTGTCCTTGTCCGGGTGCTTGCCGAACTTCGTCATGGTGATGCCGAGGATGTAGATGTCGTCGTTCACGCTGCGCTCCCCTCGATGGGCTCGAACCCGAAGCCCACGCCCTCGTCGTCGTTCGCGTCGGTGCCCATCGACCAGGTGACGAGGCGCACGGGCATGCCGAGGCGGACGTGGTCGGTGTCGGCCACGGTGTTGACCAGGTTGGCCTGCACGGTCGTGCCGTCGCAGTCGACGATCGCGGCAGCGAAGGGCACCTCGATCCCCGGGGCCGCGAAGGTCACGATCGTGAAGGAGGTGACGGTGCCCTCGGTGGCGACGTCGGCCGGCGCGAAGGACGTGCCCCCGCACGACGCGCAGCCGTTGCGGCGCCCGAAGAACCGGGCACCGCACGCGGTGCACTCCTGGGCCACGAGGTGCGGAGCAGGCTCCAGCACCAGGTGATCGACGATCGGTATGCGAGCCACGTGGTACCCCTTGTCGAACGAGCCGGCGCACCGTACTGTGCCGCAAATCGAACACCGGCGTCAGGTTTTCGTGCAGGGGATGGCTGCGGTGCTGGCAGTGGTCCTTCTCGCGTCCGGGTGCGGCAACAGCACCCAGGGCATGGCCGGCTCCACCACCCAGCCGGCGACGCCCACCAAGAAGGGCGTCGGCGGCGAGGCCACCCGCAACAAGCACGTCGCCCGGCCCGGCGTGCCCGGCGTGAGCGACGACGCCATCTCGTACGCGGTCATGGGCACCAAGACCAACAACCCGCTCGGCACCTGCCTCCTCGACTGCTACGTCGACGGCGTGAAGGCCTACTTCGCCTTCCGGAACAGCCAGGGCGGCATCTACGGCCGGAAGCTGAAGATCGGCCAGGTGATCGACGACGAGCTCGGCGCCAACCAGCAGAAGTCGCTCGACGTCATCGCGGGGAACAAGGCGTTCGGCGTGCTCGAGGCCACCCTGGTGGCGAGCGGGTGGGGCGACCTCGACGAGGCCGGCGTGCCCACCTACGTCTGGGGCATCGACTCCCAGAACGCCGCGAACCGTCCGCACATCTTCCCCAGCCTCGCGGTGCGCTGCGACGCGTGCCCCCGCCCGTCGGTCCCCTACGCCGCCAGCAAGGCGGGCGCCACGCGCGCCGCGAGCATCGGGTATGGCGTGAGCGAGAACTCCAAGCAGTGCACCAACGCCGTCGCCGAGGGGTTCCGGCGGTACCGCAAGGAGTCGGGCGTGCGGATCGCGTACGTGAACGACGACCTCGACTACGGCCTGCCCAACGGGATCGGCCCCGAAGTGGCGGCGATGAAGAAGGCGAAGGTCGACTTCATCTCCACCTGCATCGACCTCAACGGGATGAAGAGCCTCGCCCAGGAGCTGCGGCGCCAGGGCATGGACGACGTCGTCCTCTACCACCCCAACAGCTACGACCAGGCGGCGGTGCGCGAGGCCGGCGGCCTCTTCGACGGCGACGTGATCAGCGTGCAGTTCCGACCCTTCGAGGACGCGCCCAAGAAGACGCAGATGGCCGACTTCCGGACGTGGATGGCCAAGCAGGGCTCCACCCCCACCGAGCTCTCGATGACCGGCTGGATCAACGCCTCGATGGCCTTCGACGGCCTGCTCGCCGCCGGCCCCGAGTTCGACCGGGCCTCGGCCACCGCCGGGCTCAACGCCCAGCGGAGCTACACCGCCGGCGGCCTGCTCGAGCCGATCGACTGGACCAAGGCCCACACGCCCTTCACCCCCGACAAGTTCGAGAAGGAGCGCCAGAGCTGCGCCGCCTTCGTGAAGGTGCGCAAGGGCAAGCTCGTCCCGTTCGCCGACCCCGACAAGCCCTGGCTCTGCTGGGAGTCGGGTGAGAAGGTGCCCTTCACGCCGACGCCGACGGACTTCTCCTGATGAGCGACCTGCTCGGGGGGATCCTCCAGGGCCTGCCGCCGGGCGCCGTCTACGGCCTCATCGCGATCGGGTTCGTGCTCGCCTACAAGACGTCCGGCGTCTTCAACCTGGCGTTCGGCGCCCAGGCGTACATCTCGGCGGCGCTGTTCTTCCAGGCCCGCACCCAGTGGGGCTGGCCCACGCCCGCCGCCTTCGTCCTCTCGGTGCTCGTCGTGGCGCCCGCGATCGGTCTGGTGCTCGAGCGGTTCGTGTTCCGCCACCTGCCGACCGACTCGTCGCTGGCCAAGCTGGTCATCGCGATCGGCCTGTCGCTCGCGCTCCCGAACCTGTTCGAGCTCGTGGTGGGCTTCGCGCCCGTCGCCGGCCGCACCCCCCAGGGCCTGCTCCCCCACGGGGCCGACACCTACTACGACCCGATCGGGATCTACCGGTTCAGCCGCGACGAGCTCACCGCCCTGGTGATCGCCCTCCTGAGCACCGCCCTGCTCGGCGCCCTCTTCCGCTACACCGCGATCGGCCTGCGGATGCGGGCCGTGGCCGAGAGCCCCCGCATGACCGAGCTGAACGGCATCCGCGCCGATCGGGTGTCCGCGTTCAGCTGGGCGCTGTCGAGCACGTTCGCCGGCCTCGCCGCGGTGCTCATCGCGCCCCGCTTCAACACCCTCGCCCCCGGCGACTTCTTCAACCTGGTGGTCGTGGCCGTCGCGGCCGCCGCGGTCGGGCGCCTCGCCAGCCTGCCCCGCGCGCTGCTCGGCGGCCTCGGGCTCGGCGTCGCCATCTCGGTCGTCAACACCTACCTCCCCGACCTCGCCGAGGACCACGGCTGGCTCAAGCCGATCCAGGACAACATCACCCCGGCGATGCCGTTCCTGGTCCTGTTCGGCCTGGTGACGCTGTGGCCCGCGGTGCGGGCCGTCCGCGAGCGCCTGGACCCGCTCGCCGGCGTCGACCCGCCCCCGCCCACGCCCGCGGCGATGACCCGCAGCCCCGCGCTCACCCGGATCACCCTGGTCTTCGGCATCTGCTTCTTCGCCGTCACCGGCTGGGTCGTGCTCACCCGGGCCGACGCATCCTGGATGTTCCTCGTCACCCAGGCGATCATCCTCTCGACCATCTTCTTGTCGATCACCGTCCTCACCGGCTTCGCCGGGCAGATCTCGCTGTGCCAGGGCGCGTTCGCGGCGATCGGCGGCTTCACCGTCTTCCAGCTCGCCGACCGGTGGAACGTGCCGGTGATGGTCGGCGCGGTGATCGGCGCCCTCCTCGCCGCCCTCGTGAGCGGGCTGCTCGCCATCCCACTGGTGCGCCTCGGTCGGGTCTGGGTGGCGATCGCCACCCTCGCGTTCGCCGCCTTCTTCGACGCTGTGCTGGTGCGCCTGCCCTTCGTCGGCGGCGGCGACACCTCGCTCCTGCAGGGCACCCGGGTCCCGCGGCCGACGATCGGGCCGTGGGACCTCTTCGACGACACGAAGTTCCTCCTGCTGGTCGTGGTGATCTTCCTCATCACGTCCTTCGGGGTCACCCAGGTCAAGCGGGGCACCGTCGGGGCGACGTTCCGGGCGCTGCGGGGCAGCGAGGTCGCCGCCCAGTCGATCGGCATCTCCCCGACCCGGGCCCGCGCCCTCGCCTTCGCACTGTCCGGCTTCATCGCCGGGCTCGGCGGAGCCCTCCTCAGCATCCACCAGAAGAACGTCAACTACCCCGCGAACTTCGCCCCGCTGTCCGCCCTGTTCTGGCTCGTCCTGGTGGTGTCCCTCGGCGTGCAGACCGTCGAGGGGGCCGCCTACGCCGGTGCGTCGTTCTCGCTGATGGACGCCGTGATCCTGAAGGGCGCGGTCGTCGGCTGGATCCTGCGGAGCCCCGAGCGGATCCCGTGGTTCCTGCCGATCTCGCCCAAGTGGCGCTTCGTGCTGTTCGGCCTCACGACCCTCACCTACGCCAAGCACCCGGAGGGCCTCGTCGAGAACGGCAAGCGCAAGGCCCACGCCCGGATGGAGCAGCTGCTCGAGGGGAGGCGGACGTGACCGCCGTGCTCGAAGCCGCGGACATCGCCAAGTCGTTCGCCGGGATCATGGCCCTGGCCGACGTCAGCCTCGAGGTCGGCGCCGGGGAGCGGGTCGGCCTCATCGGGCCCAACGGCGCCGGCAAGACCACCTTCTTCAACTGCCTGCTCGGCCTCCTGGAGCCCGACCGCGGCACGGTGCACCTCGACGGCGAGGACCTGAGCGACGCCCCCGTGCACGAGCGGGCCCGCCGTGGCCTGGGCCGCACCTTCCAGCGGATCGAGCTGTTCGGCGGCTCATCGGTGCGGGACCACCTGTTCATCGCCGAGCGGGTGCGGCGGGGCGACGGCCGCCTGTGGCGAGACCTGCTCGGCCTCGGCCGCCCTCGGCCCGAGGAGGTCGCCGCCTGCGACGAGGTGCTCGAGCTCCTGGGCCTCGGCGACCTCGCCGAGGAGCCCATCGAGCACCTGAGCCTCGGCCAGGCCCGGCTCGTGGAGGTCGGGCGCGCGCTCATGACGCGGCCCCGGCTCCTGCTGCTCGACGAGCCGTCGTCGGGCCTCGACCGCAAGGAGACCGCCGACCTCGCCACCACGCTCCGCACGGTCCAGGCCGAGCAGGGCTTCGCCATCCTCCTGGTCGAGCACGACGTCGAGCTCGTCTCCTCGTTCACCGAGCGCTCCTACGTGCTCGACTTCGGTCGCCTCGTGGCGAGCGGGCCCACCGACGAGGTCCTCGCCAGCGACGTCGTGCGCGAGGCCTACCTCGGGCCCGGGGGGCAGGCCTCGTGACCGCCGCCCTGCAGCTGGTCGACGTGTCGGCGGGCTACGGCCCGTTCCACGCCCTGTTCGACATCGGGTTCACCGTCGCCCCGGGCGAGGCGGTGGCCATCCTCGGGGCCAACGGCGCCGGCAAGACGACGGTCGCCCGCGTCGCGAGCGGCCTCGTCGCCCCCACCGCGGGCGCGGTGCTGGTCGACGGCACCGACCTCACCGGCGCCCAGCCCCACCGCTTCGTGCGGGCCGGCGTCGCCCACGCGACGGAGGGCCGATCGGTCTTCGC
>CAZUYW010000073.1:8361-11835 GCA_964624775.1 uncultured Iamiaceae bacterium | reverse complement strand
CACGACAAGGCGAACCCCGCGATCACCTGTGACATCACCCCGTCGGGCCGCCAGCCCGTCGAGGCCGGTCACAAGATCGCCGTGGTGACGGCGGTCTGCCCGAACGAGGGCGAGTTCGTCGCCCGGGTCGACGGCTGGGACAACGAGAACAAGAGCGCCTTCGACAACGATGTCGACTTCTTCGTGCACAACGCACCGCCGGCGGTGTCGATCGACGCTCCCACGACCAACACCCAGGTGGGCGTCGGCGATCAGATCCTCGTGTCGGCCACGGTGTCGGACCCCGGAGTCGCTGACAGCACGACCTGCGAGATCGCCTGGGGCGATGGCACGTCGACCGCGGGCGACCTCGTCGACGGGGTCTGCACCGGCTCGGCGACCGCGGGCGGCGTGGGCACGCAGGTCATCTCGGTGATCGCCACCGACGGGGCCGGTGCCAGCGCGGCGGCTGCGGCCGTCGTCGAGGTGGTCGGTGCGTCGGTCACCCTGAGCTCGGGCACCAATCCCTCGGTGGTGGGGGAGCCCGTCGACCTCACGGCGAGCACGATCGGAGGGACCGGCGGCAGCGTCACCTTCTCAGATGGTGCCGACGTGATCGGCTCCGCGCCGGTCGTGGACGGGGCTGCGGTCCTGACCACCTCGTTCGCCTCGGTCGGCACCCACTCGATCACGGCCACCTACGAGCCGCTCGTCGGCGCGGCCGTGCCGTCGGAGTCGCTCGACCAGGTGGTCCAGGTCGGGGCCACCGAGACCAGCCTCACGTCGCCGTCGAACCCGTCGGTGGCCGGCCAGACCATCGTCGTGTGGGGCAGCGTCGCTCCCGTCGCACCCGCGGCCGGCACGGTGGGCGGCACCATCGAGCTGTACGACGGCGGCACCCTGGTGGCGAGTCGGCCCTTGAGCGGCGGCATGGCGGCCTTCGCCGTCAAGCCCGGCGTCGGCTCGCACAGCTACACGGCGGTGTACGGCGGGTCGGCCAGCTTCGCCGGTTCGACGACGGCCGCCCCGCTGCTCCAGCAGGTCGACCGGGCCGCGACCACGACCACCGTGACGAGCACGGTGAACCCGACGGTCACCGGACAGGCGACCACCCTGAAGGTGGGCGTCGCCGCGGTCGCTCCGGGCACCGGCAAGCCCACCGGGACGGTGACCCTGCGCGATGGGGCGGTCACCCTGGGCACCGTCACGCTGGCCAACGGCGTCGCGTCGCTCGGGGTCAAGCTGCCCGTCGGCACCCACTCGATCACGGCCACCTACGCCGGCTCGTCGAGCTACCTGGGCTCGACCACCGCGGCGGCGACGACCCAGGTGGTGAAGCGGGCGCAGACCCAGGTCACCCTCGAGTCGAGCTACCCCACCACCACCTACCGGCACGCAGGGTCGATCACGGCCACGGTCGTGGCGGTCGCGCCCGGCCAGGGCGGCCCCTCGGGCACGGTCGTGTTCAAGGATCGGGGGGTCGTGATCGCCACCGTCGCGGTGACCATGGGCCGGGCCCGGATCTCCATCGCCTCGCTGAGCCGGGGCACGCACGTGATCACCGCCACCTACCAGGGGGACAGCAGCTTCCTGGCCTCGCTGACCAAGACGGCGCTCACCCAGAAGATCACCTGATCATCTGATCGCCTGATCGCCACGCCCTGACGGGGGGCGGCACCGGTTCCGCAGGGGATGCCGGTGCCGCCCTCTGTCGCGTCGCCGGGTTGGTGGGCGGCTGCCGAGGGTATACCCTGGGGGGTATGTGTAGAGCAGTCACGTGCAAGCGGTGTGGACGTCCGACGTGGAGCGGCTGTGGCGCCCACGTGGAGCAGGTCTTGGGCTCGGTTCCCAAGGACCAGCGGTGCCGGTGCCGGGAGACGGCGGCCACTGGTGGCGGCAACGTCCAGGGCGGCGAGGCGCCCCGGCGGAGCTGGTTCGGTCGCCGGGGGAGCGGATCGTGAGCGGCGCCGAGGGCGATGCCCTGCGCGTCGTGATCATCGGCGGCGTCGCCGGCGGCATGTCGACGGCCACGCGCCTGCGCCGCCTCGACGCCAGCGCCTCGATCACCGTGCTCGAGCGCTCCGGCCACGTGTCGTTCGCGAACTGCGGCCTCCCGTACTTCGTCGGGGGCGTGATCGAGGAGGAGGAGGACCTCACCCTCCAGACCCCCGAGTCGCTGTTCGACCGCTTCCGGCTCGACGTCCACGTGTCGTCCGAGGTGATCGCCATCGACCCGGAGGCCCACGAGGTCACCGTGCGCGCCACCGACACGGGGGAGGAGCGCGTCGTGCCCTACGACAAGCTCGTGCTCTCGATGGGTGCGGCGCCGGTGCGCCCGCCCATCCCCGGGTACGACCGGGTCCGCACGCTGCGGACCGTCGAGGACGCCGCCCGCCTCGCCTCCGACGTGGACACGGCGCCGAAGACCGCCGTGGTGATCGGCGCCGGGTTCATCGGCCTCGAGATGGCCGAGAACCTCGTGCACCAGGGCCTCGACGTCACGATCGTGGAGGCCACGCCCCAGGTCATGCCGCCGCTCGACCCCGAGCTGGCGATCCTGGTCGAGGACGAGCTCGTGGCCCACGGGGTCACCGTCGAGACCGGCGTCCAGGTGACCTCGATCGAACCCGACTCCGTCGCCCTGTCCGACGGTCGCGTGCTCCCCGCCGACCTCGTGGTCGGTGCGATCGGCGTGCGGCCCGACGTGCGCCTCGCCGAGGTGGCCGGCCTCGCCATCGGCCCGCGGGGCGGCATCGCCGTCAACCACGCCAACCAGACCAGCCATCCCGACGTGTACGCCGTCGGCGACGCCACCGAGAAGGCCGACGCCGTGTCCAACGAGACGTCGCTGATCGCGCTCGCCAACGTCGCCAACCGCCAGGGCCGCCGCGTGGCGGACCACATCGCTGGGCGTCCGGTGAGCGCGGTGCCCTCGCTCGGCACCGCCATCGTCAAGGTGTTCGACCTGGTGGCGGCCACCGTCGGCTGGGGCGAGAAGCGCCTGGCCGCCGCGGACCGGTCGTTCCAGGCGCTGCACTCGCACCCCTACGACCACGCCACCTACTACCCGGGCGCCACCCGGATGCACGCCAAGCTGCTGTTCGACCCGGCCGACGGCACGATCCTCGGCGCCCAGATCGTGGGCCGCAACGGCGTCGACAAGCGCATCGACGTGATCGCCGCGGCCATGACCGGTGGGATCGCGGCGGACCAGCTGGCCGACCTGGAGCTGGCCTACGCGCCGCCGTTCTCCTCGGCCAAGGACCCCGTGAACCTGCTCGGCTACATGGCCGAGAACGTCATGTCCGGCTCGTGCGTGGTGGCCGACGCCACCGAGGTCGACGACCTCGTGGCCGACGGCTGGTCGCTGGTCGACGTGCGCACCGCCGAGGAGTTCGAGGCCGGGGCCATCCCCGGTGCGGTCAACATCCCGATCGACGCGATGCGCGACCGCCTCGACGAGCTCGCCGGCCCGGTGCTGCTCTACTGCGAGGT
>CAZUYW010000073.1:5749-8261 GCA_964624775.1 uncultured Iamiaceae bacterium | reverse complement strand
CTGTCCTCCTGGATGAAGTGGAGGCCGGGCACGGTGACCTCGGTCTGGTTCGGCCAGGTGCGGCAGAACTCGCGCTGGGCGCCGATCAGGATCGAGCCGGGCTCGGCGTTCACGAACAGCTTCGGCACGGGCGACGTGGCGAGCCAGGCGGCGTAGGCGGCGACGAGCTCGGCCACCTCGGCCGGCTCGCCGTCGAACGGGATCTGGCGCGGCCAGGTGAGCGTGGGCCGGCGGTCCTCGCCGGGGGTCGCGAACGGGCGGCGGTATTCGTCGAGCTCGGCGTCGTCGAGCTTGCGCAGGATGGACGCGGGCAGGATCGCCTCGACGAACAGGTTGCGGTCGAGGATCAGCTCCTCGCCGGCGTCGGTCCGCATGGCCTCGAAGATGCCGCGGGCCGACGGCGGCCAGTCGTCCCAGGCGAGGGGGCGCACGATGCCCTCCATGTACGCGATGCCGGCGACGCGCTCGGGGTGGCGGTGCGCCCAGTGGAACCCGAGCGCCGAGCCCCAGTCGTGGATGACGAGGGTGATGTCGTCGCCGAGGTCGAGCGCGTCGAGCAGGGCGTCGAGGTGGTCCCGGTGCTCGGCAAAGGTGTAGCGGCCCGGCCCCGGATCGGGGAGCTTGGCGGAGTCGCCCATGCCGACGAGGTCGGGCACGACGATGCGCCCGACCCCGGCGAGGTGGGGCACGACGTCGCGCCACAGGTAGGACGACGTGGGGTTGCCGTGGAGCAGGACGATGGCGGGTCCCTCGCCGGCGTCGTGCACGGCCATCTGCGTGCCGAGGACGTCGACGTGGCGCTTGGGCAGGGGAGCGGTGGTCATGTCGCGGGTTTAGTAGCGAGTGCTATATTTCGTCAACCATGCCGCGCCCGCTCCGCTACACCGACACGCAGGTGCTCGACGCCGCCACCGAGCTGCTGTGGCGCGACGGGGCTGACGTGGTGTCGGTCCGGGACCTCGAGGCGGCGCTCGACCTGAAGGCGCCCTCGCTGTACCGGCGCTTCGGGAGCCGCCACGAGCTCATCGCCCGGTCGGTCGACCGCTACGTCGAGCGCGTCGTGGGCGGGCGGGTGCGTCGCATCCTCGAGGCGGCCGACGATCCGCTGGCGGGGCTGCGCGCCTTCTTCGACACCGTGCTCGACCCGATGCCCGGCGACGACGCGCCCCGCGGCTGCCTGCTCACGGTCACCGCCGGCCAGGCCGTCCACGAGGACCCCGCGGTGCGCGCTGCGGTCCACCGCGGGTTCGCCGCCATCGGCGCCGCCTTCCGCAGCCAGCTCGACCGGGCTGTCGCCGCCGGCCAGCTGCCGGCCGGGCGGGACCTCGACGGGCTCGCCGCCGCCCTGCTCATCGCCTACGAGGGCCTGCTCGTGCTCGCCCGCGCCGGGCACCCCGACCTGCCGGCGTCGATCGACGCCACCTTCGCCCTGCTCCCCACCACCTGACCCTGCGAGGACCCCATGACCACCGGACCCGTGCGCTTCGTCGCCCACTTCACGATCGATGACGTGGACCGCTACCGCGAGTACGTGAGCGGCTTCTTCCCGATCCTGGAGGCCCACGGCGGCCGGTTCCTCACCTACGACGACGCGCCGCTGGTGCTGGAGGGCGATCACGCGCCGGGCCGCACCGTGGCCATCGACTTCGACTCGGAGGAGCAGCTGATGGGGTGGTGGGAGTCGCCCGAGTACCGGGCCCTGGCCGAGCATCGGTACGCGTCGACCACCACCCACGCCGTCTACGTCCTGCATCCCATGCCGCGTCGCTGATCGGACCCGGTAGAACTCTGGTCCTATGACCGGAGGCGAGGCGGACGGTGCAGCGTCGGACGATGGCGGCGTGCTGGGCGCGGTCAGGCGACTGACGGGGCGTGCCGCCCTCGGCGGGCTGGGGCTGATCGCCCGGGTGAGTCCCGTGCCCCTGGCGCTGCTGATCCGCCGCTTGTTCGCGCTCGACGGCGGCCGGAAGGCCGCGGCGCTGCTCGCCGTCGCCCCCGAGGGCGCGACCGTGACCCGTGACGTCGCCTACGGGACCCATTCCCACGAGGTGCTCGACCTCTACCGACCGGCCGGGGCGGGCGACGGGCCCCTGCCGGTCGTGGTGTGGGTGCACGGTGGCGCGTTCGTCGGCGGGGCCAAGGAGGAGCTCGAGGGCTTCCTGCGGTTCGTGGTCGAGGCCGGGGTGGTGGCGGTGGCGCCCCGCTACGCGCTGGCCCCGGGCAGCCGGTACCCGACGCCGGTGCGCCAGGTGCTGGCCGCGATCGGTCACGTGGTGGCCGAGGCCGCTCGGTACGGCATCGACCCCACGCGCATCGTGGTGGCCGGCGACTCGGCCGGCGCCCAGATCGCCGCCCAGGTCGCCGCGCTCGTGGGCGACCCGGCGCGGGCGACCGCCGAGGGCTTCGACCTGCCGATCGTCGCCGATCAGCTGCGCGGCGCGGTGCTGTGCTGCGGCGTCTACGACCTGGGCGGCTTCCCCGAGGGCGGCCCGATGGAGCCGTTCCTCGCCAC
>CAZUYW010000073.1:0-5649 GCA_964624775.1 uncultured Iamiaceae bacterium | reverse complement strand
CACGAGTACCAGTTCGACGCCTCGCTCGACGACGCCCACGTCGCCATCGCCGCCATCACGGCCTTCATCGCCCGGGTCACCGCCGCCGTCCCGTGAGGGTGGTCGGTTCCCGCCCCGGCCTCGCCTAGCGTGCCGGCGTGCTCGAAGGACAGACGATCGTCATCACCGGTGCGACCGGGCAGGTCGGCCTGCCGGTCGCCCTCGCCCTCGCCGCCTCCAACGAGGTCATCGCCCCCGCCCGGTTCTCGGGGCGACGGGCCCGTGCCCGCCTCGAGGAGGC
Source organism: uncultured Iamiaceae bacterium (assembly GCA_964624775.1). Lineage (GTDB taxonomy): Bacteria > Actinomycetota > Acidimicrobiia > Acidimicrobiales > Iamiaceae > Aquihabitans. The sequence goes on along the minus strand of CAZUYW010000073.1, from coordinate 5,369 downwards.
GGGCGTGCGCTGCGTCGTGGCCGACATGGCGGCCGGCGAGTTCGACGGCGTGCCCACCGACCCGGACCACCTCCTCAACTTCGCCGTCGCCAAGGCCAACGACTGGGACCAGGACCTGGCCGGCAACGCCGAGGGCATGGGCCTGCTGATGGCGCACTGCCGGGGCGCCCGGTCGGTGCTGCACTGCTCGACCACCGGCGTCTACCAGGACACCGGCGGTGGCCCGTACGCCGAGACCGATCCGCTGGGGGACAACCACCGGGTGTCGCCGTTCATGGAGACGTACTCGATCTCCAAGATCGCCGCCGAGGCCGCCGTGCGCCTCTCGGCCCGGCTGTGGGACCTGCCCACCACGATCGCCCGCCTGAGCGTGCCCTACGGGGACAACGGCGGGTGGCCGTCGATCATGCTCGACCTGGCCATGGCCGGGATACCCACCGAGGTGCCGATCGGCGCGCCCGCCCGTTACACGCCGATCCACGAGGACGACATCGTGGCGATGGTGCCACGGCTCCTCGACGTGGCCTCGGTGCCGGCCACGATCGTGAACTGGGGCGGCGAGGACGTGGTGAGCGTCCAGGAGTGGACCGCCTACCTGACCGAGCTCACCGGCGTGGAGATCCCGCTCGTCGAGACCGAGACCGCCATCCCGTCGGTGATCGCCGACCTGACCAAGGCCCATGAGCTGATCGGGCGCACCGAGGTGGGCTGGCGCGACGGCATGCGCCGGATGATCGAGGCCCGCCACCCCGAGCTGCTCCGGGGCGACGCCTGATCCGAGCTCGCCCGGTGTCGCCGCCTCAGGCGGTGGGGAAGCGCAGGCGCATGGTGGTGGTGCCCCGGTTGGCCCATTCGGCGTAGGGGATCGTGCGCACCTCGATCGGCTCGACCGCGGCCTGGTCGACGGCGCCCACGGGCCGGTGCAGTCCCGCGGCTGGGTCGGGTCGGCGCACGCCGAAGGCCTCGGCCGGGTCCTTGGTGGGGTCGACCACGAGGTCGCGAAGGTCGACGTCGGGCACGTCGACCCCCTCGACGCAGTGCACCACCGGTCCGCGCCGCAGGTGCACCGAGCCCGAGCCGCCCTCGACCCGGGCGTCGGTGGTCCACCAATCCCAGCGCACCGGGAGCTCGACCGTCGCCCCGTCGGCCGCCGGCTCGTGCCCTCCGCCGCCCGCCCAGCCCGGCCGGCGCACCCGGACCGTCCCGCCCTCGGGCGCGGCGTGGACGGTGACCTCGACGGTGCCGTCGGCGGGGTAGGTGCCGGCGAGCTCGACGTCCCAACCCTCGCCCGTGATCCGGCCGGCGACGGGCAGGTGCACGAGCAGATCGCCGCTGGCGTCGACCTCGGCGACGTGACCGGGCACGGTGGCGAAGAGGCGCCCGAGGTTCGGCGGGCAGCAGGGGACGTCGAACCAGGCGTGGCGGTGCGCCGGGAACCACTCGAGCAGCATCATCTGGCCGTACTCGAAGCCGTAGACCCACGGGTTCGTCTCCGCGGCGACCTCGGCGACGGCGTGGGGCTGGGAGTAGAACCACGACGCACCGTCGGCCCCGACCCCGCACGGCACCGCGTTGAACAGCAGGAGCTCGATCTGGTCGAGTGCCCGCGGGTCGCCCGTGAGGCGCCAGATGCGCCGGCTGAACTGCACGGCGGCGACCGCCGCGCAGCTCTCGGCGTATGCCATGGCGTCGGGCTGCTCGTAGGGCTTGCCCACCGCCTCGCCGAGCCAGCGACCGCCGACGGCGCCGGTGGGGTAGGCGTGCCGGCCGACCATGGCGTCGAACAGCCGCGCCGCTGCGGCCACCCACCGCTCCTCCCCAGTGGCGAGGGCGACCTCGGCGATCCCCGACGATAGGTACAGGGCCCGCACGGCGTGGCCTCCCAGCCCGAACGTGTCGATCGTGAGGCCGACCTTGGCGAGCTGGGCCTCGATGATCCACCGGGCGTGCTCGAGGTACCGGGCGTCGCCGGTGACCTCGCTGAGCCGGGCGAGGGCGAGCTCGATCTCGGGGTGGGCGTCGGTGCGCTCGTCGCGCCCCGGCCCGAACGTCGCCACCAGGTGGTCCGCCAGGCGGCGGGCCACCGCCAGCAGCTGATCGGACCCGGTCACCTGGTGGTGGGCGATCGCCGCCTCGATCAGATGGCCGTGGCAGTAGTGCTCGTGCCCGAAGTCGAAGTCGGTGTACCGCGGCGGCGCGCCCTCGGTGTCGTAGTAGCTGTGCACGTACCCGTCGGGCGCCTGGATCGCCTCGATCAGGTCGACGATCGGCTGGGCCAGCTCCACCTCGCCCGCCAGCAGCGCCCCCTCGAGCCACTTGTAGAGGTCCGAGTCGGCGAAGTGCATGGCCTGGTGCGGTGCGCCCGTGCGGTGCGCCAGCCGCTCGAAGTTGGCGACCGTGCCCGACCCCTCCAGCTGCTCGAGCATCGCCGGCAGCGATGTGGCCCGCAGCTGGTGGAGACGAGGCGCCCAGAAGGCATCGGCGAGGGTGACGTCCATGGCGCCAGAGTCAACCAGACCCCGCCCCGCCCCGAGGCCGAGTGGCACGCCCACTCTGATCTGCCTGCCGACCCGGCTGGGAGGGCCAACTAGGTTGACCGACTCCGGGCGCATAGCTCAGTTGGCTAGAGCGCTGCCCTTACAAGGCAAACCAGGAACCCTTATCGGCCCAGGTAGAGGGCTATTTCTGGGCGCTTCACTCAACGCCAGGACACGCACAGGACACCGCACACGGGCTTGGTAAGGCAGTGCGTCGCCCTTCCCAGGCGACGGATCGCAGATAATCGGCGTTGCCCCTTGTGTCAGCCGGTTGCAGATGGGTACGGTGCTCGGCACAACCGGCCACAGTGTCGGTGAACGCTTGCGGAGGCTGGAAGATCCGTGGTCTAGGTCCGAGCCATGTCGGACCGGCGAAGTCACCCAGCGTCGATGGGGACACACCGGCAGCCCACTCGGGCTGCTGGTCCTTCATCGACCCGCCTGGAGTGAACAATGCCTCCGACTCCCGTTCCCGAGTCCGCCTACCGCCCGTATGACCTCCTTGATGGTGAGCAAGCCATCGTTGAGTTCCCGGCACTGACGAAGCGACACCTCGTCACCCTGCGTCAGACCAACACGATCCGCTACTCGGTCGTCCGCCAGAAGGCGTACTACCGCTGGATCGACCTCTACGAGTACCTGGAGTCCTGCCGGGTCGGCGGTGAGCGATGAGCGCCCCACGACGCAGAAGAGGCCCGGCTGCACACCGGACCCCTTCCAAGCAGCGCAGCGACCAAGCGGCACGTACTGGCGGCAACGCTACGGACCTGCTGCCCAACCCGGCAACGCCTGGAGCCGAGCTACTGCTCGCTCGTCTTGAAGGCGTGCAACGTCAGTCCGGCCTCAACTGGATCGCCTTGTGCCCGCTGCATGAGGACCACGACCCGAGTCTGTCGCTCACGGTCAAGCCCGCCGACCACGGAACCATGTGGGGTCTGTTCGGTCGCTGCACGGCTGGCAGTTGCCGAGCGAGCTTGCCCGACGTCATCCGGCACTTCGGCCTCCCGCTCGGCAGGGTGCTCTACGGCGGGAACGACGCCTACGCATCCGAGGTTCATCGGACGTCCGCAGCACCGCTTCCAGACCTCGCCGAGCTGTGCGGGTGGACCGAGGCGCTTTGGGCTGACGATGCCCGCCTTCGCTACCTGCGGGATGAACGTGGTCTCAGCGAACGAGTGGTGCGGAAGTACCGCATTGGGTGGAACGAGGCGCAGGGGCGCTACATGCTCCCGGTCGCTGATCTGGACGGGAAGCTGGCGAACGTTCGCCGGTACCGGCCGGATGCGAAGCCGGGCGAAGGGAAGATGGTCGGCCTCCGAGGGAGGGGCGGTCAGCTCTACCCTCTTGCTCCGACCCCCAGCGACGCCGACCCGGTGCTGGTAGCCGAAGGCGAGTGGGATGCCTTGGTGGCCCGCAGCCACGGTCTGACGGCGGTGTGCGGCACGTTGGGTGCGGCTACGTGGCGGCCAGCGTGGTCGGCAGCGTTGGCCGGTCGGTCGGTGGCCTTCGTCTACGACTGCGACAAGGCGGGTCGGGACGGGGCTGCGGAAGCCGCTGCCGTCGTGGGCCGGGTCGCCAAGTTCGTTCGGGTCGTGGACCTCGGTCTGCAACCCGGCGAGGACCTCACGGACTGGTTCATCAAGTACGAGCGCAGCCGCAGCGATCTACTCGGGCTGATCGCCGGTACGCCTTCGCTGGGTGGGGTGGGAGGCGGTGGTCGTCGTGGCTGAGAGCGAGTTCGCCGCCGAGCCGGCGATCTACAACCCGTTCGTGGAGGGTGAACACACCGAGACCAAGTTCTCCTTGCGGAGCATGGCCGAGATCACGCCGAAGGCGGTCCGGTGGTTCTGGGACGGGTACGTGCCGTTCGGGAAGATCACCAACTTTGAGGGTGATCCTGAGCACGGCAAGAGCCTGACGACTCTCGACCTTGCGGCAAGGACGAGCGCCGGTCGCACATTCCCCGACGAGAGTCCATGCCCACCGTGCGCCGTTCTGCTGATCTGCGACGAGGATGATTACGAGGACACCATCGTTCCTCGTCTGATCGCAGCCGGGGCGGACCGGGACTACATCTATGCACTGCACCCTGACCGTGGGCAGGACGGCGAGATCGTCCCCTTCTTCATGCCCGATGACCTCCCGGTGCTTGAGCGGAGCATCGAGCAGTTGCAGGAGTTCACCGGCCGGGAGGACGTGCTGGTCATCATCGACCCGGTAACCGCCTGTCTCAGCGAGAAGATCAACTCCGGGGTGGATGCGAGCGTCCGGCGGGTATTGAGCCCGCTGGCCGAGCTGGCCCGGAACACCGGGGCGGCGATCGTGCTGGTGCGCCACCTGAACAAGAACTCGGCGGAGAAGAACGTTCAGTACCGGGGCGGTGGCTCCATCGGGTTCTTCGCTGCGGCAAGGGCAGCGGTGGTGTTCGGCAAGCATCCCGACGATCCTTCGCTCGTCGTCATGGCCCAGTCCAAGAAGAACCTTGGCCGGGAGATGCCGTCGTTGGCCTACCGGATCATCGGCTGGCCCGAGGACGAGCGCCTGCCGCTCATCGAGTGGGTCGGTGCGACTGACGTGAAGGCCGATCGGGTGCTCGGCGGCCACGATGCACGCACCGACTCTCCCGAGCGGGATCACGCCAAGGAGATTCTCAACTCGCTGCTCGATGCGTTGGATGGCGAGGTGGCAGCGGACGTCGCCTTTGCCGAGTGCAAGAAGGCGGGCATCAGCCCCTCCACCGCTCGGCGGGCGTGCAAGGAGCTCGGCTTGGTGAAGTCGGGTGAATCGCCCTGGGTTTGATGGAGGCTCGGGCTATTGGTTTCCAACCCCGGC
>CAZUYW010000072.1:2141-12110 GCA_964624775.1 uncultured Iamiaceae bacterium | reverse complement strand
GCTCATGGTCAACCGGGCGCTGGAGGCGGCCAACAAGCTGGCCGGTGAGGGGATCGAGTGCGAGGTGATCGACCCCCGCACCCTCAACCCGCTGGACGAGGCGCCGATCGTGGCCTCGGTGCAGAAGACCGGCCGCGCCCTGGTGGTGCATGAGGCGGTCCGCACCGGCGGATATGGCGGCGAGCTGGTCAGCCGGATCGTGGACAGCGCGGCGTTCGAATATCTAGAAGCGCCGGTGCGGCGGCTCACCGGCGCCGACCCGCTCCCGTCGGAGACGCCGGCGGAGTTCGCGGCGCGCGCCGCCGTCGACCTCGAGGATCCCGAGCCCCTGCACGCGCTCGCAGCCCTGGTCACGCGGGTGACCTGGGACCCTGCCGGCGCGTCAGACGACGACGTGACCGAGGCCCGCGAGGCGCTCGACCGACTGGTGGCCGCTCAGCGAGCGTCGTCGGCGTCGTCGGGGCGGGGCGGCCGGTTGCGCAGCCGCTCCGAGGTGGTGCCGAGGTAGTCGCGCAGCCCGTTGGTGCGGAACTGCCGGCTCAGCTGATCCATGCCCGCCCGACCCATCTTGCGCAGGCTGCGCTCGAACCAGAGGGCGGCGCCCAGCATGATCACGAAGCCGCCGAAGGACACCACGAACGAGGTGGCCGAGGCGAGGGCGACCACGAGGATCACCACGCCGAGGGCGAACAGGACGCCAGCCCGCTTCATCTGGCTGATGCAGTGGGCGTAGACCGAGTGACTCTCGATCTCGACCGCGAGGCCCGGGTCCGAGGCGTAGAACTGCTGCTCGATCTCGGTGAGGATCCGCTGTTCGTCTTCGGAGAGTGGCACCCTTCACCTCCTCGCGGGTTCGGGGGCCGACCCCCCGGTCGGGTCAGTCTCGCACACGACCCGTGCGACGACAACGCGCTGCGGCGTCACCGCTCGTCGGGCCCCCACTGCTGGGCGCCGCGGCGGGCCACCCGCAGGCCGTCGGGCCCGGTGAGGCTGGCCGGGCCGACCGATCGAGCGCCGAAGCGCGCCCGGATCTCGTCCACGACGGCCTCGGCGCGCCGCCAGTCGTCGGGCCGGTCGTCGAGCAGCTCGTCGAGCGTGAGCTGCTGGGCGGCCTCGCCGCCGAACTGGGACACCGACACGCCGAGCAGCCGCACCCCGGGGCTGACGTCGACGGCGTCCAGGAGCTGCCGGGCCGTGCGGGCGATGGCCCGTGCCGAGTCCGTCGGCGCCGAGAGGGTCGAGGAGCGGGTGATCGTGCGGAAATCGCCGAACCGGACCTTGATCGTGACCGTGCGCCCGGCGAGCGCGCCGGCGCGGAGACGGGTGGCCACCGCGTCGGCCATGCGCAGGAGCTCGAGGCCGCAGGCCTCGTGACCGACGAGGTCCCGGGCGAAGGTCTCCTCGTGGCCGACGGACTTGAGCTCGTGGTCGGCCACGACCGGGCGGGGGTCGACGGCGTTGGCCAGGGCGTGAAGATGGCGCCCGTGCGCGGCCCCGACCGCGCCGACCACCGTCTCCTCCGGGAGGGCGGCGAGATCACCGACCGTGCGGATGCCCAGTCGCTCGAGCCGGGCGAGCGTCGCCGGACCGACGCCCCACAGCGCCTGCACCGGCAACGGGTGCAGGAAGGCAAGCTCGTCGTCGGGCGGGACGACGACGACCCCGCGCCCGGGCACCATGCCGCGCGGGCTGGCGGTCGGCTTGGCCGCCTCCGAGGCGAGCTTGGCGAGGAACTTCACCCGGGCGACGCCGACCGAGCAGGTGAGGCCCTCCTGGTCCTGCACGGCCCGGCGCAGGCGGTCGGCGATCTCGGGCGCGGACCCGTGGAGGCGCCGGGCACCGCGCACGTCGAGGAAGGCCTCGTCGAGCGAGATCGGCTCCACGAGCGGGGTCACGGCCCGGAAGAGGGCCATCACCGCCGCGCTCACCTCCGCGTAGTGCGCGTGGTCGCCGGGCAGGAACACCGCATCGGGGCAGAGGCGGCGGGCGCGCACCGACGGCATTGCCGAGTGCACCCCGTAGGCACGCGCCTCGTAGGACGCGGCGGCGACCACCCCGCGGCTCCCCGAGCCGCCGACGACCACGGGCCGACCCTGCAGCTCGGGCCGGCGCCGCACCTCCACGGCCGCGAAGAACGCGTCCATGTCGACGTGGAGGATGCCCGGCTCGGTCACCCCCCGATCATCCCCGCGCTAGGGCAGCCTCGCCACCTCGAGCCCCGCGAGGTCGGTGCCGTCGATCCGGTACCGGAAGGTGCGGGCCTCCTCGAAGCGGTCGGCCAGCCAGTCGGCCAGCGGATCGCGCACCCAGGGCGGCGCCCCGGCCAGGTGCCCGGCACAGGCGTCGACGTGCACGTAGCGGGCGTCGACGACGATGCCGTCGGGGTCGGCCACGACCAGCTCGCCCGCCACCTCGACGGCGCGGCGCACCTCGACGGTGAGATCCCAGCCCAGCCCCGGGGCGACCGCCTCGATCCGGTAGATCGGCTCGCTCCAGCGGGCCACGGTGAGACCGGTCTCCTCGGCGACCTCCCGGGTGAGGCCCTCCACGAGGGTCTCCCCGTCGTCGATGACCCCGCCCGGCGGGGACCAGTCGACCCGGCCGTCGCGCCGCCGGTTCTGCACGAGCAGCACGCCGTCGGCGCCCTCGATGACCGCTCCCCCCACCAGCCAGCGCCGCACCGGTCGCTCCCGCCTCGCTAGCGGCCCGGGCGGATCCGGCGCCAGCGATCCCGCATGCCCCACTTGGTCACCAGCCACAGGGCCTCGGTGACGATGTCGGGCGACATCTTGGACTCGCCGCGGATGCGATCGCGGAACGTGATGGGGATCTCGACGATGCGGCCCCCGGCCTTGGCGACCTCGTAGGCCATCTCGATCTGGAAGCCGTAGCCGTCGGCCCGGACCCGCTCGAGGCCGATCTTCTCGAGGATCGAGGCCCGGTAGGCCCGGAAGCCGGCCGTGGCGTCGCGCACGGGGAGCTTGAGCATGAGGCCGACGTAGCGGTTGCCGGTCTGGGACAGGATCCGGCGGCTCGCCGGCCAGCCCGGCACCGCGCCCCCGGGGATGTACCGCGAGCCGATGGCGAGGTCGGCGCCGCCCTCGCCGACAGCGGCGATCAGCTGGGGCAGGACCTCGGGGTCGTGGCTGAGGTCGGCGTCCATCTCGATGAGCACGTCGTGGCCCCGCTCGAGGCCCCAGGCGAAGCCGGCCCGGTAGGCGGGCCCGAGGCCCGACTTCGCGGCCCGGCGCAGGACGTCGATGTTGCCGAGCTCGCGCCCGACCTCCTCGGCCAGGTCCGCGGTGCCGTCGGGGCTGCCGTCGTCGACCACGAGCACCGACGCGTCGGGCACCACCCCGCGGATCCGGGTGAGGACGTCGCGGATGTTCTCCGCTTCCTGGTAGGTGGGCAGCACCACGAGCGCGCGCATCGAGCGCACTCTAGGTGGCGCGTCGTGCGTCCCCGTACGATGACCGGCATGTCCGAACCCCCGCAGATCGACTCCGCGCTGCCCTCCACCGGGGCGCGCCTGCTCGCCTTCGCCGCCATCGTCGTGGCCGGGATCTGCGGAGGGCTGATCGGCTGGAAGGTCACCGATCTGCAGGTCGCCGGCGACAGCGGGCTCGCGGCCGGCATCGGCGGCCTGGTCGGGGCCGCGATCGCCGCGGGCGGCGTGGCCGTCGTCGCCGTGCTCGTCCTGCGGGCCATGGGCGAGTGGCACACCATCCAGGCCACCGGCGATCCCGCCGCCGCCCGCCGCGGTCGCTCGTGACCGACGCGGCCCGGGCCCGGCTCGCCACCGAGCTGCTGGCCCTCGCCCGCCCGCTCGCCGAGGAGGTGGCGGTCCACCTGGAGGCCTCGCTCGACGGCGACGGTCCCGCGATCAGCACCAAGTCCACCCCCACCGACCTGGTCACCGAGCTCGACACCTGGGCCGAGCACCACATCACCGGCGCGATCCTCGCGGCGCGCCCCCAGGACTCCGTGCGGGGCGAGGAGGGTGCGGACGTGGTCGGCTCCAGCGAGGTGACCTGGTCGATCGACCCGATCGACGGCACGGTGAACTTCGTGCACGGCCTGCCCGGGTTCTGCGTGTCGATCGCCGCCCTCGTGGGCGACGTCACCGTCGCCGGCGTGGTGGCCTCACCCCTGCACCGCGACGTGTTCACCGCCACGATCGGCGCCGGCGCCCACCGCAACGATCGTCCGATCCACGTGGCCGCGCCGGTCCCACCCGCCCGCAGCGTGCTGGGCACCGGCTTCGGCTACGACCCGGATCGGCGGCGGGCCCAGGCCGAGGTCGTCGCCCGGGTGCTGCCCCGCATCGCCGACATCCGCCGCGGCGGGGCCGCGGCGATCGACCTGTGCTGGGTCGCCGCAGGCCGCCTCGACGGGTACTGGGAGGTCGGGCTCAACCACTGGGACCACGCGGCCGGCGCCCTGATCGCCGCCGAGGCCGGGGCCCGGGTCGCCGGGCTCGACGGGTCGGCGCCCTCGGAGCGGTTCGTGCTGGCGGCGCCCGCCGCGACCTGGGACGGCCTCGCCGCCCTCCTCGCCGAGGCGGGCGCCGCCGACGTGTGAGGGCCTGCCGCGGCACCGGGCCGCCCCTCCCCTACGATGACGGGCCGTGGGCACCCGGATCCTGAGCGTGGAAGACGACGAGCGCATCCGCACGGCGGTGCGCCTCGCCCTCGAGGACGAGGGCTGGACCGTCTTCGAGGCCGAGAACGGCGAGGAGGCCCTGGCCACCTTCGCCGCCAACCCCGCCGATGTCGTACTGATCGACATCATGCTCCCCGACATCGACGGCTTCGAGGTGTGCCGGGCCATCCGGCGCAGCTCAGACGTGCCGATCGTGATGGTCACCGCCCGCGACGACACCCACGACGTCGTGGCCGGCCTCGAGGCCGGGGCCGACGACTACCTCACCAAGCCGTTCGCCCCCAAGGAGTTGTCGGCCCGCATCCGCGCCCTGCTGCGCCGGGCCCGTGCCGCCGATCCCTCCAGCCCCCACCTGCGCTTCGGCGACCTCGAGATCATCCCGGACCAGGGCGTCGTGCGTCGGGCCGGCATCGAGGTCCACCTCACCAAGACCGAGTTCAAGCTGCTCGTCGAGCTCGCGTCGAGCCCGGGCAAGGTGTTCAGCCGGGAGATCCTCCTCGACAAGGTGTGGGGCCACGACTACTTCGCCGACGGCCGCCTCGTCGACGTGCACGTGCGGCGCCTGCGCACCAAGGTCGAGGCCGACCCGGCCAACCCGCGCCACGTCGTCACCGTGCGCGGCCTCGGGTACAAGCTCCAGACCTAGGCCGTGGCCGCCCCCACCGACCCCCCGCCGGACGACGACGCCTCGGCGCGCCGGCGCCCGCGGTGGCTGCGCACGCCCCGACCCGGCCTCCGGGCCCGCATCACGCTCGCGTTCACGCTCGGCGCCGCGCTCCTGTCGACGCTGCTCGCCGGCACGACCTGGGCGCTCACCCGCGAGAACATCGTCAACCAGCGGGTCAGCTCGGCCACCCGCCAGGCGTTCCGCAACGCCACGGTCGTGGGGAGCCAGCAGTCAGGCGACCCCGACGGCGACCTGCTCGAGACGCTGCTGTCGCTGAACTCCGACAGCCCGTCGCGCTCGCTCGTGCGCGACGCGGACGGGCAGTGGACCTTCCAGACCACCGAGTTCGGCTCCCAGGAGATCCCGGCGTCCATGCTGCGGACCGTCGAGTCCGGGCGGGCGGCCCGCATGCGCATCGTGGTCGACGGCGAGCCCCAGCTGCTGATCGGGGTGCCGCTCGAGGACGACGCCGGCCTCTACTTCGAGTTCGCCTCGCTGTCCGACACCCAGGACACGCTCGAGACCCTGTCCGCATCGCTGTTCGGTGCCGCGCTCGTCACGACGCTCGCGGGCGCGGCGATCGGCTGGTGGGCGAGCCGCCGGGCCCTGCGCCCCCTCGCCGACGTGTCGGTGGCGGCCGAGGCCATCGCCGGCGGCCGCCTCGACACCCGCCTCGGCGCGATCGACGACCCGGACCTCGGCGTGCTGGTCACCTCGTTCAACCACATGGCCCAGGTGCTCGAGGAGCGCATCGACCGTGACGGCCGCTTCGCGTCCGATGTCAGCCACGAGCTGCGCTCCCCGCTGATGACCCTGTCGGCGTCGATCGAGGTGCTCGCCTCCCGCCGCGAGGAGATGCCCGACGCGTCGGCCCAGGCCGCCGTCGACCTGATGGTGGCCGACGTCGCCCGCTTCAAGCAGCTCGTCGAGGACCTGCTCGAGATCTCCCGCTTCGACGCCGGGGCCGCCCGCCTCGACCTGTCGGCCATCCGCCCCGGCGAGCTGGTCACCCAGGCCATCGCCTGGTCCGACAACCCCGACGTGCCGATCGAGCTCGACACCGAGCTCGCAGGGGTGCTGATCCGGGCCGACAAGCGCCGCCTCGTGCGCGTGATCACCAACCTGCTCGACAACGCCCGCAAGTACGGCGGCGGCGCCACCCGGGTCGAGCTGCGCCGCACCCCCGACGGCGTCCAGATCGCCGTCGAGGACGACGGTCCCGGCGTGCCCGCCGACGAGCGCGAGCTGATCTTCGACCGCTTCTCGCGCGGCGCCGGCTCCAACCGTCGCGCCGGCAGCGAGGGCGTCGGCCTCGGGCTGTCCCTCGTGACCGAGCACGTGGCGCTGCACGGCGGCCGGGTCTGGGTCGAGGATCGGCCCGACGGCGAGCCCGGCGCTCGCTTCGTGGTGGAGATCCCCGTCACCTGGGACGAGCCGGTCGAGGCGCCCGAGGAGGACGTGCCGTGACCCGATCCGCACCCCGACCTCGCCACCTCGCGGTCGTGGTGGTCCTGGCCGTCGCGGCCCTGGTCGCGGTCGCGACGACCTCGTGCGGCGTGCCGCTCGACGACCGTCCCGAGCTGATCACCCGGGCCACGACCCCGTCGAGCCGGCCGGCCACGACCCCCACCACCACGCCGTCGTCCGACGCCGAGGAGGTGTCGGTGTTCTTCTTGTCGGGCGACGCCCTGGAGGAGGTGCGGTACCCGGTCGAGGGCACGCCGTCGCTGGCCGAGACCATCGGGTTCGTGCTCGCCGGACCGCCCGAGGACGGCGCCCGGGGCCTCAGCTCGGCGATCCCTCCGGGCACCAAGCTCAACGGGGTGCGCGTCGTCGATCGCCGGGCCGTGATCGATCTCACGGACTCGATCAACGACATCGACGGCCAGCCCGAGAAGCAGGCGTTCGCCCAGATCGCCTTCACCGCGCTCGCCTTCACCGGGGTCCGCGAGGTCCGCTTCCAGATCGACGGGCAGGGCGTCGACGCCCCCACCGACAACGGCAACCAGCGCATCGTCACCGCAGACGACTACGACCCCCCGCTGAACCCCCGCTGATCAGGCGCCCGGCGGCACCGCCGGCGGCTCGAACACGTGCCCGACCCGCAGCAGGTCCGGTTCGACCTGCTTCAGGTGCCCGATCGCCTCGGCCACCGGGATCCGCACGATGCGATCCGCCTGGAGGGCCACCATGTCGCCGTAGGCACGGGCGGCCACGGCGTCGACCGCAGCCACGCCGAACCGCGTGCCCAGCACGCGGTCGAAGGCCACCGGCGACCCGCCGCGCTGGACGTGGCCGAGGATCGTGGTGCGGGTCTCGATGCCGGTGCGGCCGCTGATCTCCGAGGCCACGACGGTGGCGATGCCACCGAGCACCTCGTGGCCGTAGCGGTCGATGACCGGCTCGCCGATCTCGACGGTGCCGGGCACCGGCTGGGCCCCTTCGGCCACCACCACGAGCGACGCCCACCGGCCCCGCTGGTGGCGGGCCACGATGCGCGCCGCGAGGTCGTCGAGGTCGAAGGGTTCCTCGGGCACGAGCGTGACGGTGGCCCCGCCGGCGATGCCCGCCCAGGCGGCGATGTGGCCCACGTGGCGGCCCATCACCTCGACGACGAGCACGCGGTCGTGGCTCTCGGCGGTGGTGTGGAGCCGGTCGATGGCGTCGGTGCAGATCTGCACGGCGGTCTGGAACCCGAAGGTCATCTCGGTGCCGGCGATGTCGTTGTCGATCGTCTTGGGGATGCCGATGACGGGCAGCCCGTCGCGGTGCAGGTCGTCGACCACGCCCATGGTGCCCTCGCCCCCGATGCCCACGATGGCCTCGAGGCCGTGGCGGTCGATGGCCGCCCGCACGAGGTCGACGCCGTCGGGCCGGCTGTAGGGCTGGTCGCGCGAGGTGCCGAGGATGGTGCCGCCCCGCGGGAGGATCCCCCGGCAGCGGGCGATGTCGAGCACCTCCCAGCTGTCCTCCATGACGCCGCGCCACGCGTCGTGGAACCCGATCACCTCGCCCTGGTGCTCGACGGTGACGGTGCGCACGACGGCGCGGATCACCGCGTTGAGGCCCGGGCAGTCGCCCCCGCCGGTCAGGATCCCGATGCGCACGATGCTGCCCTCCTCGTGGTGGTGGCGCGCAGGTGCCCGACCCTACGACCTGGTCCTGACCCCCTGGTGCACGCACCGGTAGCGTGCGGCCCATGGCCGTCGTCATCGCCCTCGACGCGGGCACCACCGGTGTCCGCTCCTTCGCCGTCGACGAGACCGGACACGCCATCGGCTTCCGGTATCGCGAGTTCACCCAGCACTTCCCCCGCCCCGGCTGGGTCGAACACGATGCCATCGAGATCTGGGAGGCGCTCCGCGCCACGCTGCTCGAGCTGCTCGACGACCTGGACCAGCCCGTCGCGGCGATCGGCATCACCGACCAGCGCGAGACGATCGTGGCCTGGGACCGGCGCACCGGCGCCCCCCTCCACCGCGCCATCGTGTGGCAGGACCGTCGCACCGCCGCCCGGTGCGACGCCCTGGCCGAGGCCGGCCTGCTGCCCACCGTGCGGGCCACCACCGGCCTGGTCCTCGACCCCTACTTCTCGGCCTCCAAGCTCGAGTGGCTCTTCACCGAGGGCGGCGTGACCCCGGGGCCCGACGTGGCGGTGGGCACCATCGACACGTGGCTGCTGTGGCAGCTGACGGGCGGCGAGGTGCACGCCACCGAGCCCTCCAACGCGGCCCGCACCATGTTGTTCGACATCCGGTCCCTGGCCTGGTCGCCCGAGCTGTGCGAGGCCTTCGGCGTGCCGTCCCACGTGCTGCCCGAGGTGCGGCCGTCGAGCGGGCGCTTCGGCGTCACCCACGAGCGGTCGGGCCTGCCCGAGGGCATCCCGATCTCGGGCATCGCGGGCGACCAGCAGGCCGCGCTGTTCGGCCAGGCGTGCTTCGAGCCCGGTGCCACCAAGAACACCTACGGCACCGGCTCGTTCGTGCTCATGAACGTGGGCACCACCTGCCCGGAACCGGCCGAGGGCCTCCTCACCACGGTGGCCTGGACGATCCCCGACGGCACCGGCACCCGCACCGACTACGCCTTCGAGGGCGCCATCTTCTCCACGGGCTCCGCGGTCCAGTGGCTGCGCGACGGGCTGGGCATCATCGCCGACGCCGCCGAGACCGGCCCGCTCGCCGCCTCGGTGCCCGACAGCGACGGCGTCTACTTCGTGCCCGCCTTCACCGGCCTGGGCAGCCCCTGGTGGGACCCCTACGCCCGGGGCACGCTCGTGGGCGTCACCCGCGGGACGACCAAGGCCCACCTGGCCCGTGCCGTGGTGGAGGCCATGGCGTACCAGACCCGCGACGTGGTCGACGCGATGTGCGATCACGCCGGTGCCACGGTCACCGGGCTGCGGGCCGACGGCGGCGCCTCGGAGATGGACCTCCTGCTCCAGCTCCAGGCCGACCAGCTCCAGGTGCCGGTGCGGCGTCCCCAGGTGCGCGAGACGACCGCCCTCGGTGCCGCCTACCTCGCGGGGCTCGCGGAGGGCGTGTGGGGCTCCACGGCCGACATCGAGGCGAACTGGGCGCTCGACGCCGAGTTCGTGCCCCGTGCCCCGCGGGCGGTGGTCGACGCCGGGCACGCCGGCT
>CAZUYW010000072.1:0-2131 GCA_964624775.1 uncultured Iamiaceae bacterium | reverse complement strand
CAGCCGGGACTGGGCCACCGACTGAGGCGACCCCGCCCCAGCTCAGCCGGCGAGCTCGCCCCACCGGGCCGCCGTGATCCGGGCGAGCGCGTCGAGCTCGAGGCGTTCGCGGTCGCGCCAGGCGATGCGGTCGCGCCCGACCACCAGCGCCAGGCCCGTGTCGCCCACCGCGGACCACACCACGTCGGAGGAACCGGCGTCGGCCCCGCCGAGCGAGGCGGCCGACGCGGCGCCGTGGACGAAGGCGCTCAGCCAGCCGGCGTTCGGGGCGCCGTCGGAGACGATCAGGCCCTCGCCGCTCTCGCGGTCCACCACCGCCGCCCACGAGGCCGACAGCGAGGCCGGGACCGAGGCGACCACGACGGCCAAGATGCCGGCCCGATCGGTGGCCTCCACGATCATGGCCGCCGTCTCGAGCATGGCCCGGCGGGGATCGTGGGTGGCCCGCCCGAGCGAGCGCACCTCCTCCACCTCGACCCCGTCGACCTGGCGCACCTCGTTGACCAGGAGGTCGATCAGCGTGGCGTCGGGCAGCTGGACCACGAGCTCGTCCACCGCCTGGCCCTCGCCGGTCTCCAGGATCTCGATGCCCACCACGTCGCCCTTGACCGCGCCGATGCGGCTCGTCACCGCGCCCAGCGCGCCGGGGCGGTCGGGCAACCAGACGCGCAGCACGTAGCTCTCCATGGCGAGGACCCTAGGCGGGCAACGTGAACGGATCGTTTCGAGGCGACGCCAGGATCACGACATCCGAGTCGGCCCCGTACTTGACCGTGCGGTCAAGCACCCCTACCGTGCCGCGCCGATGGACCGACGGCTGACCCAGCGCGGCGAGGAGCGACGCCGCCAGCTCATGGCGTTCGCCGCCACCCGCTTCGCCGAGAACGGCTTCCACCCCACGTCGGTGGCCGAGATCGTCGAGGGCCTGGGCGTGGGCAAGGGCGTCTTCTACTGGTACTTCGACTCCAAGGAGGAGCTGCTGCGGGCCATCCTCGCCGACGCCCAGCAGGACCTCCGCCGCCGCCAGCGCGCCGCGATCGATGCCGCGGACACCCCGATCGAGCGCATCGAGCGGGGCATGCGCACCTCCATCGAGTGGTCCCTCGACCACCGCGAGCTGTTCCGCCTGGTCCAGTTCGCCACCACCGACGAGCGCTTCAGCACGGGGGTCGCCAAGGGTCAGCAGACCGCCGTGCGCGACGCCGCCCACCAGCTCCGGGTCGCCATGGACGCCGGTGCCATCCCGACCGCGGACGCGGAGGTGCTGGCCCACGCCATGCTCGGCGTGACCACCCACCTCGTGGTGATGGTCCACCGGGGCGTGCTGCGCGCCGACGACGCCACCATCGACGGCACCATCGCGTTCTGCCTCTACGGCCTCCTGGGCGCCGATCGGGGCTGACCCGACGGCGCGCCCGAGGCTCAGGCCTCGAGCTTGGTCAGCGCCTTGCGCAGGTTGCGGATGGCCTGGTGGATGCGCTGCTCGTTCTCGATGAGGGCGAAGCGCACGTGGCCGTCGCCCCCCGGGCCGAAGCCCACGCCGGGCGAGGTGGCCACCTGGGCCTCCCGCACCAGCATCGAGGCGAACTCGATCGAGCCGAGCTCCCGGTAGGGCTCGGGGATCGGCGCCCAGGCGAACATCGTGCCCTGGGGCGGTTCGATCTCCCAGCCGATGCGGTTCAGGCCGTCGCACAGCGCGTCGCGCCGGGCCTGGTAGATCGGCTGGACCTCGCGGGGGTGGTCGGGGTCCTCGTTGAGGGTGACGGTGGAGGCGATCTGGATGGGCTGGAACGTGCCGTAGTCGAGGTAGGACTTGAGCTTGGCCAGCGCCGCCACCACCTCGGCGTTGCCGAGCATGAAGGCCACCCGCCAGCCGGCCATCGAGAACGTCTTCGTCATGGAGTAGAGCTCGACGGCGACGTCCTTGGCCCCCGGGACCTGCAGGATCGACGGCGGGTCGTAGCCGTCGAAGCCCAGCTCGGCGTAGGCGAAGTCGTGGACGAGCAGGACGTCGTGCTCCTTGGCGAACGCCACCGCCCGGGCCATGAACTCCAGGTCGACGCAGGTGGTGGTGGGGTTGTGCGGGAACGACAGCACGATCACCCGGGGCCGGGGCCACGAATAGCGGAAG
>CAZUYW010000071.1:4855-12207 GCA_964624775.1 uncultured Iamiaceae bacterium | reverse complement strand
TGAAGAGGCTGTAGTCGATGCCGACGGCGAGGCCGATCATCATCGAGAAGTTCATCGACCACACCGACAGCGGCGTCGTGTCACCGAGGAGGTGGAGCGAGGCGAAGCCGACGGCGATGCCGGCGATGGCGAGCATGAGGGGCAGGCCGGCGGCGATGGCCGAGCCGAACGCGATCAGCAGGAGGATGACGGTCGGCAGGCCCGAGAGCAGCTCGGCGCGGTGCAGCGCCTCCTCGTTGGTCTTGTTGAAGTCGCTCCAGACCGGCCACTCGCCGGTGACCTCGGCGCGGGCGCCGTCGGGCAGGTCCAGCCCGGCGACGTGGTCGATCAGCTCGCCGGCCGACTCGGGCAGGTCGGCGTCGTGCTCGGCCTTCAGGCCGACGGGGATCAGGGCCGTCTTCCCGTCGCGGCTGATGAGCCCGGCCTCGGTGGGCTGGGCCAGGGGGTCGACCACCTGGGTGGACCCGGGCGCCCCCTGGAGGTCGGCGACGACCTGGGCGAGCCCGGCGTCGTCACCGGCGATCGGCGTCTTCTGGTGGTAGACGACGACCGCGGCCTCGGCGCCGAGCTGGGGGAAGTCGCGGCGGATCTCGTCGCGCACGGCGACGGCGGTGGAGCCCTGGGCCTCCCAGCCAGCGCCGCTGAGCGCGCTGGTGAGCGTGAGGGCGAGCGGGGCGGCGGCGACGGTGATCACGAGCCACAGGATCATCACCCCCTTGCGGTGCCGCGCCGAGAAGCGGGCGAGGCGGGCGAACCACGGCTGGCGGTGGTCGCGCTCGGTGGCGTCGGATCGGTGCTCGGTCAGGGTCACGGCATGGCTCCGGTTGATCGTCCAGATACCCCTGGGGGTATTGGTGGGTACCCTAGGGGGTATCTAGACGAACCGCAACCGGGGCCGTAGCCGAGTCGGTTCCTTGCCCCGAGTGCGTGACCGGTCGGGGTCGACCAGGGGAGGTCAGGGTGACGGAGGGCAGCTTCCGGTGTTGAGGAACGTGGGAGTGCCGTTGACCGTCACCCCGGAGCCCAAGGTGAGGCCGTGGTTGGAGCGCGGGGTGTCGATGGTGAGCGACGCGAAGTCGACGGTTCCGCCGTTGATCTGGACGAGGTAGGGCCCCGACGTCGTGCCGCAGTCGTTGATGATCGAGTCGAGGAAGACCACCCGACCAGACCATCCCCCCGTCATGTTGAGCGCGCGGGCATCGACGTTCTCGAGCTTCCAGTGGCAGTTGACGAACCGAAAGGTCCCCGTGGTGTTCACGCCGGCGCTGAGGAAGATCCTCTGCGGCTCGATCCAGCAGTTGACGTACGTGACCTCGTGATCTCCCTGCATCAGGCCCGTGGATCCGGAGGGGCGGAGATCGCAGTCCACGAACGTGGCATCCCCCTTGATGAGACCCTCACCCGGAGTCGGATTGACGCCGTGGTGGAACACACGGGTAAAGACGGGATGCGCGCCCGAGGCGGTCTGGGCGAGCGAACAGTCCTCGACTTCCACATCGGTGACCGTGAAGTACTTGGGGTCGTTCCCCGGTGTGCCGTTGGCGTAGAACGCGAACCTGTTGAAGTTCTTGTAGTGCGTGCCAGAGCACAGGAACGACACGTTGGGGTGAATGTAGATCCCGATGGACGTTGACTTGCTGTTGAACCCTGTATGCAGGCCGTTGAGGATGATGCATTCGGCCTCTCCGGCGCTGTCAGTCGAATCAAACGCCTTGACGGGTGCCTCATATGCGTTGAGATCGCAGTCGATGATCTCGAACCGGCCCTTGCCCGAACGCTGGACGCCTGAATCGAAGAGGCCGGTGACGGTGATCCGCTCGACGCGCAGGCGACCGACGGACCCAGACCTCGACCAACGGATGGCGCACGACGAACCAGCGTTGACCCCCGTCGTCGGACCCTGAACCGTCAGGTCCTGCAGGAGGAACGCCGACCCGTCCGGCGCGCTCGTGGCGACGTCGAACAGGGGGGTCAGGGCCGTTGCCGGTGCCTTGGGCAGCACGTCGAGCACCGTTGCCGTCTGGCCGGCGCCGACGATGTCGATCGATCGCGGCAACGAGATCGATCCTGAGCTGATGTCGACCTCGAACGTGCCGGCCGGAAGCTCCAGGATGTCACCTGGTTGAGCCGCATTGACAGCGTTGACGAGCGCGGTTCGGTTGGCCACGCCATTGCCCGATCCCGCGGTGAGGGTTACGGGGACCCTGGTGGCCGCCTCTGCGATATCCGGAGCCCCGATCCACGCGTCCACCGACGCGGCTGCAGCCATGGCTCCAGCCGCCCCGATGAAGCGTCGACGACCGATGGTTGGCCGATTGCTCATGTGCCGCCTGCTCCCTTATTTGTGCGTCCCGCGAGCGCTGGGTGCGGCAACCATCGCGCCAGCGTGCACGAGCGTCAAGGACGTGAAGTGAACGGTCGGGGCCGGGGGCAAGCAGCACGTGTCGCACGGCAGCCGATCGACCACTTGCCCCCGTACCGACGGGTCAGAGGCCGTCGACCACGTCCTTGGCCTTGTCGGCCGCGGCGTCGATCTGGTCGGCGTGCTCGGCGCCGAGCTTGTCCTCGGCGAGGTCGGCCGCCTTGTCGATGCCGTCGTTGACCTGGTCCTCGTGGCCCTCGATCAGGCCGGCCGCCTTGTCCTTGGCGTCGTCCAGGAATCCCATTGGTGCACCTCCGTGTCGATGGATGGGTCACGGAGTCTCCCACGTCGTCACGGCCCTTGCGGACGTGTCCGATTCGGGCAGAGGTTCCCTCAGAGGTCGTAGGTGACCGTCACCGGGGCGTGGTCGGACCAGCGGTCGGCGTAGGCCATCGACCGGTCGACCGTGGCGTCCTTGGCCAGGGCGGCGAGGTCCGCGGATGCGAGCTGGTAGTCGATCCGCCAGCCGGCGTCGTTGTCGTAGGCCTGACCGCGGTAGGTCCACCAGGTGTAGGGACCCGGGCCCTCGCCGCCGAAGCGTCGGCCCAGGTCGACGAAGCCGTGCTCGTCGATCAGGCGGTCGAGGTGGGCGCGCTCCTCGGGGAGGAACCCGGCCTTGCCGACGTTCCCCTTCCAGTTCTTGATGTCGACCTCGCGGTGGGCGACGTTGAGGTCCCCCGTGAGCACGGCGTGGCGGCCCGTGCCGGCGATCGCGGCCATGCGGGCGACGCCGGCCGCGAGGTACGCGTGCTTCTCGGCCATGCGGACCGGATCCTTGGCGTCGCCGGTGTGGGCGTAGGCGGAGACGACCGTGAGCCCGCGGCCGTCGGCGGTGTCGATCGTGGCCTCGATCCACCGGCCGGTGCAGTCGGCGTCGGGAGCGTCGAGCGCCCAGGAGGACGACACGATCGGCGCCCGCGACGCGACCGCCACCCCGGCCCGACCCTTCTTGGCGCACTCGTGGTGGGCGACGTGCCAGCCCTCGCCGAGGAGCCCGGCCACGAGTTCGTCGGGGGCGCGCACCTCCTGGATGGCGACGACGTCGGGAGCGTGGGCGTCGAGCCAGGCGAGCAGGCCCTTCGGGGCGGCGGCGCGCAGGCCGTTCACGTTGATCGAGGTGAGGGTCAGGGCCACGGACCGATCCTCGCAGACCGGTGGGTGACGAATGGCCCTAGTCCCGCGTCCGGTTTCGGGAAGAATGGCGCCGTGGCGAACCAGTCGGATCAGCAGAGCGCGGCCCGAGACGGACGGGTGGTCCTCACGGGGGTCACCAAGCGGTTCGGTGACCTCGAAGCGGTGTCGGGGCTCGACCTCGACGTGCACGACGAGGAGTTCCTCGTGCTGCTCGGCCCGTCGGGGTGCGGCAAGTCCACGGCGCTGCGCATGATCGCCGGCCTCGACCTGGCCGACGAGGGATCGATCCACATCGGGGGCCGCGACGTCACCGATCTCGAGGCCCGCGACCGCGACGTCGCCATGGTGTTCCAGAGCTACGCGCTCTACCCGCACATGACCGTGCGCAAGAACATCGAGTTCCCGCTCCAGAACCGCCGGGTGCCAGCCGCCGAGCGGGCCACGGCCGTGCAGGAGGCGGCCGAGGCCCTCGACCTCGTGGCCCTCCTCGACCGCAAGCCGGCCCAGCTCTCGGGTGGCCAGCGCCAGCGCGTGGCCCTGGCGCGGGCGATCGTGCGCCGGCCCGCCGTGTTCCTCATGGACGAGCCGCTGTCGAACCTCGACGCCAAGCTGCGGGTGCAGACCCGCGCCGAGCTGATCCGGCTCCAGCGGCGCCTCGCCACCACCACGATCTACGTCACCCACGACCAGGTCGAGGCCATGACCATGGGCCACCGCATCGCCATCATGGAGAAGGGCGTGCTCCAGCAGGTCGCCCCGCCGGCCGACGTGTACGCCCGGCCCGCCAACGTGTTCGTCGCCGGCTTCATCGGCAACCCGCCCATGAACCTGCTGCCCGCCACCCTCGCCGATGTCGACGGGGCCACCGTCGCCCGTCTCGACGGGCTCGACCTGCCGCTCACGGCCGAGCTCGCCGCCCAGGCCCGCGAGGCCGGAGCGAGCGACGTCATGGTCGGCATCCGTCCCGAGCACGTCCGCATCGACCCCTCGAGCGGGTTCCGCGCGTCGGTCGCCGTCGTCGAGGAGCTCGGCCACGAGCGCCACGACGTGTGCGAGACGGCCGGCGGGGTGCTCGTGACCGCCCGGGCCGACAGCGAGTCCGGCGGCGCGCCCGAGGTCGGCGAGTCCGTCGGCCTGGCCCTGGATGCCACCACGCTGCACCTGTTCGACGCCGCCTCCGGCCTGCGGATCGGCCCGTGAGCCCGGCCCGCACCCGGCGGGGCCGCAAGGTCCGCGAGGCGCTCCTCGGCTACGCGCTCATCGCGCCGTCGCTGATCGTCTTCGTGGTGTTCGTCTTCTACCCGTTCGGCAAGAACCTGTGGCTGGGCATGTACCGGACCCCGCCGTTCCCGGGGATGCCGAAGCGCTACGCCGCGTTCGACCAGTACGGCCGGGTGCTGACCTCGCTCGAGTTCCGCAACAGCCTGCGCACGACGTTCACGTTCGTGCTCATGACGGTGCCGACCGGCCTGATCCTCGGGCTGCTGATGGCGATGCTCGCCCACCAGAAGCTGCGGGGCATCACCGCCTACCGCACGATCTTCTCCTCGACGCTGGCCACCTCGATCGCCGTCGCCTCGGTGATCTTCTTCACCCTCCTCAACCCGCAGGTCGGCCTGCTCACCTACTGGCTCGGGCGCGATGGGCAGCCCTCGCTGCTCGACGACCCGCAGTGGGCGCTCGTGGCTGTGGCCGCGGTGACGATCTGGCAGAACCTCGGCCTGTCCTTCATCCTCATGTCCGCCGGGCTCCAGGCGGTGCCCGACGACCTGCTCGAGGCGGCCGAGATCGACGGCGCCGGGGCGTGGTCGCGCCTGCGCAACGTGGTGGTCCCGCTGCTGTCGCCCACGATCTTCTTCGCCACGATCGTCGGGTCGATCCTGGCCTTCCAGGCGTTCGGCCAGATCGACCTGCTCACCCAGGGCGGGCCGCTGAAGAAGACGAACGTGCTCGTGTACGCCATGTACGACGCGGTGTTCCGCCAGAACAACGAGGGCAAGGCGGCGGTGCTGTCGGTGGCCCTGTTCGTGATCACGCTCGTGCTCACCCTCATCCAGCTCAAGCTGCTGGAGCGGAAGGTGACCTATGAGCGCTGACGTCGCCGTCCCGCCACCGGTCACGGTCAGCGCCGAGCAGGCCGCGGCCGACGACAAGCTGCGGCGCAAGCGCCGGCTCCACCGTCGGCTGCGCCTCGCCGGGCGCTACCTGCTGCTGACCGTGCTCGCGGTCATCGTGTTCTTCCCGATCTACATCACCGTCGTGAACTCGCTGCTCACGCCGGGCCAGATCGCCGGACGCCCGCCCACGCTGTTCCCGACCCACCCGCAGTGGAGCTCGTACCGCACGGCGTGGACCCAGGGGCACCTCGGCCGCTACCTCCTGAACAGCTTCATCGTCACGACGGTGATCGTGGTCGGGCAGGTCGTCACCTCGATCGCCGCCGCCTACGCGTTCTCGTTCCTCGAGTTCCCGTTCCGCCGCACCCTGTTCGTGGTGTTCCTCGCCACGATGATGGTGCCCTTCGAGATCACGTTCTTCACGAACCAGGCCACGATCGTGCACCTCGGCTGGTACGACTCGTACCTGGCGCTCACCGTGCCGTTCCTCGCCACCGGGTTCGGGGCGTTCCTCATCCGCCAGTCGTTCCTCGCGCTGCCCGGACCGCTGCGCGACGCAGCCGAGCTCGACGGAGCGGGGCACTGGCGCTTCGCGACGCGGGTCGCCGTGCCGCTCGCCCGCCCCTCGATCGCTGCCCTCGCCGTGTTCTCGTTCTTCGGGGCCTTCAACCAGTACCTGTGGCCGCTCATCGTCACCAAGGACGAGCGGCTGCGCACGGTGCAGATCGGGCTGCGCTACCTGCGCGGCACCCAGATCGACCAGATCAACGTGACCTTCGCCGGCACGGTGCTCGCCGCCCTGCCGCTGTTCATCCTGCTGCTCTTCTTCCAGAAGCACCTGGTGCGGGGCCTCACCGCGGGCGCGGTGAAGGGATGAGCCGGCGGACGCCGCTCGTGGCAGCGGTGCTCGCGGCGGGCCTGCTCGTCGGGTCGGTCACCGCGTGCACGCCCGACGACGCCGTCGGCGGCACGTTCGACACCACGGTGCACCCCTCCGACTGCGGCCTTCCCCAGCTGGAGCGGGCCAAGAAGCCGGTCGAGATCCTCTTCTGGCACTCGATGATCCGCTCCAACCTCGACTGGCTGAAGGCGGCAACCAAGGCGTTCAACGAGTCCCAGGACGAGGTCCACGTCAAGCTCGCCCAGCAGCCGAACTACCAGGACACCTTCACGAAGTACAAGGCCGGCCTCCAGAGCGGCGACCTGCCCGACCTGGTGCAGATGGAGGAGACGGTCGTCCAGCAGATGATCGACAGCCGCAGCACCGTGCCCGCCCAGGCGTGCATCGAGGCGGCGCGCTACGACACCTCCGCGTACCTGCCCCGGGCCCTGGCGTACTACTCGTCGGGCGGGGTGCAGCGGGCGATGCCGTGGGCGATCTCGAACCCGATCCTCTTCTACGACAAGGCCAAGTTCGCCAAGGCCGGCCTCGACCCGAACAAGCCGCCGCGCACCCTCGCCGAGGTGCGGGCCGCCTCCCAGCAGCTCGTCGACAAGAAGGTCGTCAAGCACGGCATCACGCTCAAGATCGCGCCGTACATCTACGAGTTCCTGCTCGCCAAGAGCGGCGGCGAGTACGTGAACCACGGCAACGGCCGCACCTCCCGGGCCGACCAGGCCAACCTCACCAGCCCGGTGAGCCGGTCGGTGCTGCGCTGGTGGAAGTCCATGGTCGACTC
>CAZUYW010000071.1:1259-4755 GCA_964624775.1 uncultured Iamiaceae bacterium | reverse complement strand
TACGACCAGCTCCTCGCCGGGCGGGTCACCACCGCCAACGTCGGGTCGCTGATCGGCGACTACCAGGGGGTGCGCGACGCGCTGCGGGACGGCATGATCCGCATGCTCCGCAACGGCGATTCGGTGGACACGGCAACGAGCCAGGCCAAGGCGCAGGCCGACATCGCCATCCAGGAGTACAACGACCGGGTCGGGGCCTGAGGGGGTTCGTTGGGGGGATCCGACGCGCTCTACCGCTCGCTCGTCGACGACGCGTTCGAGCTCATCGTCACCATCCGCAGCGACCTCACCATCGGGTTCATCAACCCGGCGATGACCGCGCTGACCGGCCACGCCGCCGAGGACGTCATCGGGGCGCCGATCATCGACTTCGTCCACCCCGACGACGCCGAGCGGGCCCTCACCGCCGTGGCCGGTTGGGACCGGTGGGGGGATCCGGCGGGTGCGACCAGCTTCCGGGTGCGCCACGCCGACGGGACCTGGGCGGTGTACGACGTGACCGCGTCGACCGTGCGCGACGAGGACGGCACCTACTTCGCGGTCTACGGGCGACCCGCCGACTACCAGCACGCCACCGAGGCGATCCTCTCCCACCTGCTCACGGGCGGCTCGCGGCGGGACAGCCTGGCGCCGGTGCTCGACTGCTTCGAGTGGCGCCTCAACGGGGCGAACGTCGCCGTCGCCTGGTACGACCCGATCGAGGGGCACCAGGCGGTGTCGACCGGGATCTCGCCGCGGTTCGCCGGGGCGGTCGATGACCCCGATGCGCCGTGGGCGCAGGCCCGGGCGACGCTCGAGCCGTTCAACGACCCCGATGGCTCGACGCTCGAGCCCGGGCTGCGCGACGACGCTCGGGCCGCCGGCCTCGGCGGCGTGTGGGTGGAGCCGGTCGCCGATCCCGAGACCGGGGTGGCCGCGCTGATCAGCGTGTGGACCCGGGTCGACGGCCCGCCGCCGGGCGGCCACGCCTTCGGCATGCAGGTCGCCCGCACCTACGTCGAGCTGATCCTGCGGTGGGGGCACCAGGTCGACCAGCTCGAGGTGGCGGCGAGCACCGATCCGCTCACCGGCTTGGCGAACCGGCGCTGCTTCTTCGAGGTGCTCGGCTCGGAGCGCCGCTCGGGTGCGCTCCTGTTCTGCGACCTCGACGGCTTCAAGCCCGTCAACGACCAGCTCGGCCACGACGCGGGCGACGAGGTGCTCTGCGCCGTCGCGTCGCGCCTGCAGGGTGCGGTGCGCGCCGGCGATCTGGTCGCCCGGGTCGGTGGCGACGAGTTCGTGGTGCTCGCCACGGGCGCATCGAGCGACCAGGCGGCCGAGCTCGCGGTGCGGATCTCCGACGCTGTCGCGCCGCCCATCACCGTCCGCGGCCAGCAGGTGCACGTCGGCATCAGCATCGGCATCGCCCAGAGCGACGGTCCCTTGACCGAAGACACCTTGACCCAGGCCGACCGCGCCCTGCTCGACGTGAAGGCCGGGCGCCGGCACCGCTGAGCCGATCCCGGCGCGCGGGGCGTGCGCCGTCGGCAACAGTGGAGCCATGACCACCCCAAGTCCGTTCGAGCCGGCGCAGCTCGGGCCGCTCACGCTGCGCAACCGCATCATCAAGGCCGCCACCTTCGAGGGCGTGATGCCCCGGGGCGCGGTGAGCCAGGAGCTGATCGACTTCCACACCCGAGTCGCGGCCGGTGGTGTCGGCATGACGACGGTGGCCTACTGCGCGGTCTCCGAGGGCGGGCGGGTGCAGCGCAACACCATGGTGATGCGCCCCGAGCTGGTGCCGGACCTGCGCCGCCTCACCGACGCGGTGCACGCCGAGGGCGCGCTCGTGTCCGCCCAGATGGGCCACGCCGGGCTGGTGGCGAACACGGTGTCCAACAAGCGCCCGACGCTGGCGCCGTCGGCCCGCTTCAGCGCCCCGGCCATGGGCTGGGTGAAGGCGGCGACCGAGGCCGATCTCGCCCAGGTGGAGGCCGACTTCCGCACCGCCACGGCCGTCGTGGTCGACGCCGGGTTCGACGCCATCGAGATCCACCTCGGGCACAACTACCTGCTCAGCTCGTTCCTCAGCCCGAACCTCAACCGCCGCAAGGACCAGTACGGCGGCAGCATCGAGAACCGCGCCCGCTTCCCCCGGCGCATCGTGGCCGCCGTGCGCGAGGTCGCCGGGCGCGACATCGCCGTCACCGCCAAGCTCAACATGGCCGACGGCGTGCCTCAGGGGCTGTGGCTCGAGGAGAGCCTGCCGATCGCCAAGCTGCTCGAGGCCGACGGGCACCTCGACGCCATCCAGCTCACCGGCGGGAGCTCGCTGCTCAACGGGATGTACTTCTTCCGGGGCGACGTGCCGCTGCGGGAGATGGCGGAGAGCCAGTCGAAGCTCGTCGGGTGGGGGCTGCGGGTCTTCGGGAAGCGCATCCTCCCCGAGCTGCCCTTCGAGGAGGGCTTCTTCCTGCCGTTCGCCCGCCAGTTCCGCGAGGCCCTGTCGATGCCGCTGATCCTCCTGGGCGGCATCAACCGCCTCGACACCATCGAGGGCGCCCTGGCCGAGGGCTTCGACTTCGTGGCCATGGGCCGTGCCCTGCTGCGCGAGCCCGACCTGCCGAACCGCCTTGCCGCCCACGAGGCCGCCACCGGCCTGTGCGTGCACTGCAACAAGTGCATGCCGACGATCTACAGCGGCACCCGCTGCGTGCTGGTCACGCCCGAGCCGCTGGGCCCGATCGCCCGATGACGTCGGCCGACGAGTCGCCCTCGAGGTAGCGGGCACCCGCACCGAGGGCTGCGGCGCCGTCCTCGGGGTTGTAGAGCGCGCACGCCCGCAGCGACAGGCAGCCGCAGCCGATGCACGCGTCGAGGTCGTCGCGCAGCGCCTCGAGCCGGGCGAGTTGCTCGTCGAGGCGCGACCGCCACCGGCGCGACAGGCGGGCCCAGTCGGCCTTGGTCGGCGTGCGGCCGCGGGGGAGCGAGTCGAGCGCCTCGGCGATCTCGTCCAGCGTGAGGCCGACCCGCTGGGCGGCCCTGATGAACGCGATCCGGCGCAGGGCGTCGCGGTGGTAGCGGCGCTGGCCGCCCGCGGTGCGCTCGGACGCGAGCAGCCCGCGGTCCTCGTAGAAGCGGAGGGCGGAGGTGGCGACCCCGGATCGGTCGGCCACGTCGCCGATGGTCAGCAGGTCGTCGCGCACGACGGCATCCGATCACAGGCGGCCCTTGACTTCAAGTGAACTTGAGGTCCTACGGTCGCCCCCATGCCCGCTCCCACCACCCTCGGACTGCCCACCGACCACGAGCTCGTGACCGAGGTGGCCGCCGTCGTCGCCCGTCCGCCCGTCGATCCGCCCGACTCGTTCGTGCTGCACGCCGCGCTCGAGCTCGGCGCCCGGCACGACCTGCTGCCCCGCGTGCACGCCGACGCCCGCGAGGCGGTCCGGGCGCGCATCACCGAGATCGGCGCGGCCTACGAGCGGTGGGCGGTGGCACCCGACCCCGAGCCGCC
>CAZUYW010000071.1:0-1159 GCA_964624775.1 uncultured Iamiaceae bacterium | reverse complement strand
GCCGTCGCCGCCCACTCGATGCTCCAGGACGCGCCCGAGCAGGCGCCCTACGGCTGGAGCCACTGCCTGACCCTGCCGCTCGGGGCGCTCGGCGTGGCCAGGTGGGTCGCCGACCCCCGCCACGCGCTCGCCGTGGCCGCCACCTACGTGCTCGCCTTCCGCGCCACCCAGGGGCGGGTCGCCCTCGACCTGGCGTGGACGCCGTCCCGCCCCGCGTCGGCGAGCCCGGGTGCCGTGCTCGAGGCGCTCGCCGGTGCCCCCGAGGAGGCCGTGCCCGCCGCCTGGTACGCCCCGACCGACGTGCGGCCCCTGGTCGTCGCCGAGCTGTGCTCGTACGCCGCGTCGCACCACGACGCCCACCTCGCCAAGTACACGCTGGCCTGCTGCCACGCCGCGGCCCGGGACCCGGAGCGGGCATCGTTGCACCTGGCCGCCGCGGCCCACCTGGGCGCCTGGTGGCGCACCGGAGCCGCCGGCTGAGGGGCCAGATTGCCCGTTCAGTCGGGGACCGGACGTGCCGATGGAAGGTCATGCACGTCGTTGCCGATCCTGTTGCCGTCGACCGGCGCCTGGACCCCGGGCTCGAGTTCGATCCGGCGCGCGGCGAGCTGCGGATCGGGCCGGCCACGGTGTGGCTCGCCCCCGACGCCGACAACACCGAGATCCTGCGCAGCTACCTGCGGGTCGTGGGACGGTGCCGCCGCAAGGAGGTGACCCGGCTCGCCGAGGTGCGCCAGGCCGATGTCGACGTGCTCGCCCGCGCCCTCGACCTCGACACCGACGTGCTCGTCGACCAGCTCCGAGACGCCCTCGGCCTGGCCGACGCCGACGCTCGGACGCTCGCCGCCCGGCTCCGCCAGAGCCGCGCCCTCGCCGGGCTCACCCGCCGGGCCACCGGCGTCGCCCTCGCCGGCTCGCTCGTGCTGGGCGGCGCCACCCTCGTGGGCTGCGGCGTCGGCACCGACGGCTCGGCGTCGACCGGCGGCGGTTCGGCCCGCGCTGCCGTGGTCGAGCCCGACCGCCCCGCCGTCGCCCGCCTGCGCGACCACCCCGACGCCGGTGACCACCCGGTGGTGAGCGTGGTCCCCGACGAGCCCGTGACCGTCGACGAGCACGGCGTGGGCCTCGTCCCGGCGATCGACATGGACGCCTCCGGCGT
>CAZUYW010000070.1:0-12494 GCA_964624775.1 uncultured Iamiaceae bacterium | reverse complement strand
CACGGATGAGGCCGAGGAGGATGTGCTCGGTGCCGATGTAGTTGTGGCCGAGCTGGAGCGCCTCGCGCAGGGACAGCTCGAGCACCTTCTTGGCGCGCGGGGTGAACGGGATGTGCCCGCTCGGGGAGGACCCGCCCTGCCCGATGATCTCCTCCACCTGGGAGCGCACGCCCTCGAGGGAGATGCCGAGCGACTCGAGCGCCTTGGCGGCCACGCCCTCGCCCTCGTGGATGAGGCCGAGGAGGATGTGCTCGGTGCCGATGTAGTTGTGGTTGAGGAGGCGGGCCTCCTCCTGGGCCAGGACCACCACGCGGCGGGCCCGATCAGTGAATCTCTCGAACAACGTCCTTGCCTCCCAGATGGGAACGGATGCCCGAGTGTACCGCCCACCCCTCGGCGCGACGCCCCGGCCACCGGAACCATCGGCCGGGTGGCGCCACGGGTTGAGGGGACCGGCGGACGACGCCGTAACCTCGCCGGATGGCCGAGAACCCGCTGCTCGCCCTCCCCCACGCCGCCGACGACCGTCGCCGCGTCGAGGAGGAGCTGCTCGACGCGGTGCGCGCGCCCACCGACGCGCTCACCGAGATGGCGAGCCACCTGATCGGGGCGGGCGGCAAGCGCGTGCGCCCGCTGTTCGCGATCGCCGCCGGCGCGTGCCGCGACGGGGCCACCGGCCCGGCGTCGCTCGACGTGATCCGCGGCGGCGTGTCCGTCGAGCTGGTGCACCTCGGCTCGCTCTACCACGACGACGTGATCGACGAGGCGGTGACCCGGCGCGGGGTGGAGAGCGTCAACTCCCGGTGGGGCAACCTGCGGGCGATCCTCGCCGGCGACTTCCTCCTGGCCAAGGCCTCGGAGATCGCGGCGTCGCTCGGCACCGAGGTGGCCGGGCTGCTCGCCGCCACCATCGGGCGGCTGTGCGAGGGCGAGGTCCTCGAGCTCCAGGACGCCTACCAGGTCACCCGCACCGAGAAGGCGTACCTGGCCAGCATCGAGGGCAAGACCGCCTCGCTGCTGTCCGCCGCCTGCCGCATCGGGGGCATCGTCGGCGGGCTCCCCCGCGACGAGATCGACGCCCTCACCGCGTTCGGCACCGCCTACGGCATGGCGTTCCAGATCGTCGACGACATCCTCGACGTCGTCGCCACCGACGAGGAGCTCGGGAAGCCGGCCGGGCACGACCTCGTCGAGGGGGCCTACAACCTGCCGGTCCTGCGGGCCCTCGCCGGCCCCGCGGGCGACGAGCTGGCCGGCCTGCTCGGCACCCCGATCCAGGGCGAGGCCTGGGAGCGGGCGCGCACGCTGGTGCGGGAGAGCAGCGCGATCGAGGAGTCCATCGCCGTCGCCGAGTCCTACGTGGCCGAGGGCGTCGCCCTGCTCGAGCCCTTCGGGGACCGGCCCGGCGCGGTCGCGCTGCGCGGCGGCGCGCAGCACCTGCTGGCCGGCCTCGCCGACCGCCGCGGCTGACCTGCCTCCGGCTCAGCCCGGAAACGGCGCGATGGTCACGCCACGGGCCCGGCCCACCACGCGCGCCGTCCGCTCGTAGGACGCGCGGAGCTCGGCCCGCAGCGCAGGCCCGGTCCGCCCGTCCGCGGCGGTGGCGACCACCGGCAGGACGTGGAAGCCGCTCAGGTCCTGGTAGGTCGGCACCGCCTCGATCCCGGTGATGTGCCACCGCCCGTCGAGCCCCGGCTGGGCCCGGGGCAGGATCGTGAGTCCGTCGCGCCGGGGCGCCTGGGGCTGGTTGGCGAGCTGGTTGCCGAGCCCCCAGGCCACGTAGGTGCCGCCGACGAGCTCCACCGGCTGGACCACGTGGGCGTGGTGGCCGACGATCAGGTCGATGTCGGGCGACGGCAGGATGCGGCCCACCATGTCGCGCTGGTAGGCGGAGGGACGCTGGTCGTACTCCGTGCCGAAGTGGAGGCTGACGACCACCAGGTCCGCGCCGGCCTCCCGGGCGCGGTGGGCGTCGGCACGGATCCGGTCGGGGTCGATCTGGGCGACGGCCCACGGGGCGTCACGGGGGATCGGGTAGCCGTTGAACCCGTAGGCGTAGGCGAGGTGGGCCACCCGCACGCCGTGCACGTCGTACACCTGGATCCGCGCCGCCTCCTCGGCGGTGCGCGCCGAGCCGGCGTGGCCCAGGTGGGCGGCGTCGAAGCGGCCGAGCGTGGCGGCGATGCCGGCCCGGCCCTTGTCGAGCGCGTGGTTCGACACCGTGGAGCACCCGTCGTAGCCGGCGGCGGCCGCGGCGTCGACGAGCTCGGGCGGCGCCCCGAACGAGGGGTAGCCGCTGACCTGGGCGGGCGTGGGCGCCACGGGCACCTCGAGGTGGCAGATGGCCAGGTCGGCCCGCCCCAGCACGGGTGCCATCGGCGCGAGCATCGGGCCGAAGTCGTAGGCGGCACCCGTGGCCCGGCCGTTGGCGCGCGCGACCGCATCGATCGGGGTGTGCGGGAGGAGGTCGCCGGCGAACGCGAGGGTGATGGCGGCGGGGCCGGGCGGGGCGGTCGTCGTCGTGGTCGTAGGCGGTGCGGTCGTGGTCGTGGTGGGCGGCGCGGTCGTCGTGGTGGTGCTCGACGTCGAGGTGGTGGTGGTCGCCGGGCGCGTCGTCGCTACGACCGCGTCGGCGGCGGCGCGGGCGCAGCCCGCGACCACCGCCGCGAGCGCGAGGGCGGCCAGCGCGGCCCGCGGCCCACTGCCTGCGCCCCGCCATCCCCGATCGCTGCCCACCGGCGGAGCCTAGGCAGGCACCCGGCCGACCCCGGGGGCAGGCTCCTACGATGCCGCCATGACCGAGCGGACCGACCTGGACTGGGGCGTCGCCCGGGGCCTGGCCGGCTTTCGGTGGCTCGCCCTCGCCTGGGCATCGACGGTGCTCGTGCTCACCCGCGACGACGTCGGACGCCCCGCGCTCGGCGTCGCCCTGCTCGCGGCCGCGCTCGCCGTCACCGCGGCGACCACCGAAGGAGCGATCCGTCGCCGCCGGTTCGTGTTCCACCCGCTGGCCGCGGCCGGCGAGCTCGCGGTCGGCGTCACGATGCTGCTCGTCGACGGCCTCGTCTACGACAAGCCCCACAGCCAGAGCCTCGGGTCGGCCTGGCCGATCGCCGGCGTGCTGCTGGTCGCGGTGATCGCCGGGCCCGTCGCCGGCGCGCTCACGGGGGCGGGGCTCGGCGCGTCCCGCTGGCTCGGCGACCTGATCGCCCCGTTCGGGCCGGCATCGAGCCTCGCGCTCTTGTCGAGCGGGGTGCTGTTCGCCATCGCGGGTGGTGCAGCCGGGGCGGTGATGCGCCGGGTGCGCGACGCGGAGACCGCGGTCGCCGAGGCGCGCGCCCGGGAGGCGATCGCCCGCACCCTGCACGACGGCGTGCTCCAGACGCTGGCGGTCGTGCAACGTCGATCCACCGACGGCGAGCTCGTGGCGCTGGCCCGCGACCAGGAGCTCGACCTGCGGGCCTACCTCGCCGGCGACCGCCCGGCCGTGGGACACGGGCCGGCGATCGGGGCGGAGCCACCGGGCCTGGCCGCCGCGCTGCGGGCGGTGGCGGCCCGCGTCGAGCGCCGCGACCACCTGCGGGCCGAGGTGCTGTTCGTCGACGAGGAGCACCCGCCCGTCGCGGCCGAGGTGGTCGAGGCGATCGCGGGCGCCGTCGGCGAGGCCCTCACCAACGCGGCCAAGCACGGCAACGCCACGCGGGCGACCGTGTTCGTCGACGTCGACGACGAGCTCTTCGCGTCGGTGAAGGACGACGGCAGCGGGTTCGACGTCGGCGCGGTGCCCGAGGGCATGGGCATCGGCACCTCCATCCGGGGACGCCTCGCCGGCGTCGGCGGCACGGTCGCCATCGAGAGCCGCCCGGGGTTCGGGACCGAGGTCGCGCTGCGCTGCCCGCGCCAGCTCCGCCGCTGAACGCGAATCACCCGTAGCCTGCCGGGCATGACGACGACCAAGGTCGGGGTGCAGCTCCACCCCCAGGCAACTTCCGTGTCCGCCCTCCGAGAGGCCTGGAAGGCCGCCGACGCCATGGGCGTCGACTCCATCTGGGTCTGGGATCACTTCTACCCGCTCTACGGCGACCCCGAGGCGGCCCACTTCGAGGCCTACTCGCTCCTCGCCGCCATGGCGGTCGACACGTGCGGCGCCCAGATCGGCGCCCTCGTCACCTGCAACACCTACCGCAACCCGAACCTGCTCGCGGACATGGCCCGCACGATCGATCACCTCTCCGACGGGCGCTTCATCCTCGGCATCGGGTCCGGGTGGTTCGAGCGCGACTACACCGAGTACGGGTACGAGTTCGGCACCGCGATCGAGCGGCTGCACCTCCTGCGCGACGCCCTGCCCGTGATCGAGGATCGCCTCGGCAAGCTCACCCCCGGCCCGGTCGGCTCGATGCCGCTGCTCATCGGCGGCTCCGGCGAGAAGGTCACCCTCAAGCTCGTCGCCCAGCACGCCGACGCGTGGAACTCGTTCGGCCCGCCGGACAACTTCGCGGCCAAGAACGCGATCCTCGATCAGTGGTGCGCCGAGGTCGGCCGCGACCCGAAGGCGATCGAGCGCACCGTGGCCATCAACCCGGGCGACGTCGACGACTGGGAGGCGTTCGTGGAGGCCGGCGCCGATCACCTCATCGTGATGACGGGCGACCCGTTCGACCTCGACGCCGTGGCCAAGCTGCGCGAGGCCACCCGGGCCTGACCTCGGGCACCGAGGGCGGCCGACCGGGCAGACTGCGGAGATGGCCGACCTCAAGGCGGTGCGCGTGGTGGTGGCCGACGACCACCAGATCTGGCGCTCAGGCCTGCGCGCCGACCTCGGCGAGAACTTCGCCGTGGTCGGCGAGGCAGGTGACGCGCCGACCGCGATCGAGGTCATCCGCCGCGAGAAGCCCGACCTGGTCGTGTGCGACCTGCACATGCCCGGCGGCGGCATCTCGGTGGTGAAGGCGTGCGGCGGCGACGTGCCGATCGTGATCCTCACGGTGTCCGAGGCCGAGCGCGACCTGCTCGACGCGGTCGCTGCGGGAGCGGTGGGCTACCTCGTGAAGTCCACGCCCTCGGACGAGCTGCGCACCCGACTGTGGCAGGCGGCCAAGGGCGAGCCCGTGTTCTCGCCCAGCCTCGCCGCACTGGTGCTCGGCGAGTTCCGCCGGCTCAAGGCGGCCACCCCCGACACCCAGCCGCTCTCCGAGCGCGAGCGCGAGGTGCTCCAGTACGTGGCGCGGGGCCACACCTACAAGGAGATCGGCGCCACCCTCTTCATCGCCGAGAAGACCGTCGAGAACCACGTGCGCAACATCCTCGGCAAGCTGCACCTCAATCGGCGCCAGGAGCTCGTCCGCTACGCGCTGGACCACGGCATCGAGTGATCGCCGGGCCCCGGCCTCAGGTGATGCCGACCCGAACCGGCCCGGCCACGTGGCGCGACTGGATGCGGTCGAGGAACTCGAGCACCGTGCGGTTGAAGGCACCGGCCTGCTCGACCATGAACAGGTGGGCCCCGCCGCGGACGACCGCGAGCTCGGCCCCCGGGATCAGCGACGCGATCTCCTCGCCGTCGCCCTGGGTGGTGAGCACGTCCTGGGACCCGACGAGCACGAGCGTGGGGACCACGATGTCGACCAGCTCTGCGCGGAGGGAGTCGTCCATGGCCAAGATGGCCTCGATCTGGGCGATGAACGAATCGTTCGGGACGTTGAACGCGAGCGGGCCGAGGACGGCCATCGCCGGCCACAGGCGGTGGAGGGAGCGGGGACCGACCATCCACTTGAGCTCGCGCCGCACGAACTCGCGCATGCCGCGGGTGCGGGCGAGCTCGGCCCACTCCTCGAGCAGCTCGCGACGCCACGAGTACTGATGGCACGCGGTGCACGCCAGCACGAGCGATCGCACCCGTTCCTGGTGCCGCAGCCCGATGATCTGGGCGATGATCCCGCCCATCGAGGCCCCCATCACGTGGGCGGAGCCGTAGCCGGCGTCGTCGAGCGCGGCGAGGGCGTCGGTGGCCATGACCTCGAGGTCGTAGGGGCCCGCGGGCCGGTCCGAGCGGCCGACGCCGCGGTTGTCGACCATGATCAGCCGGAAGCGCGCCGCGAGGGCTCGCTTCTGCATGATCCAGCCCCGCGTGTCCGCGCCGAGTCCGTGGACGAGCAGGAGGGGCTCGCCGTCACGCCGGCCCTCGACCGTGTAGGCGATGCGGGTGCCGTCGGCGACCTCGACGAATGGCATGGATCTCCTCAGAAGGGCCAGGAGGCGGGCAGGGTCTCGTCGAGCTGGATCTGCACGGCGCGGCGGGTGGCCTCGGCCAGCTCCGCGGCGGCGAGGGGGCCGGCGTCGACGGGCAGCGCGACCGGCTCGCCGAGCACGATGCGCCAGGTGCGACCGACCTCGTGGCCCACGAGCGCCACGGGCACGACCGGGGCACCGGTCTCGAGCGCAGCCTCGAGTCGCTCGACGGTGAGCCCGCCGACCGACTCGCGGGACAGGTTGCGGGCCATGGGCAGGCCGACGAGCTGGCCGGCGCGCAGGAGGCCGGCGATCTCGTCGGTGCGGTCGAGCACGCCGCCGAAGCGGCGCAGGGTGGGGCCGACGATCGGGGTGTCGGGCACGCCGACGGTGCGCACGAAGCGGCCGCACGCCTGGCGCACGCCGCGCGCGAGGACCCACGGCTCGCTGAAGCCGAAGCGTCGGTTGAACACCAGCACGGCGGGGCCGACCACCGGGAGCCGATCGGCGCCCTCGACGTGGATGTCCCAGCGGACACCGAGCGCGGGGTTCACGAGGGCGACGAGCTCGGGGTCGAGGCCCCACTCGTCGATCGCGTACGAGCCGCTCGCCCGGCGCGCGAGCTGGGCGCCGAGCGACCCGAGGGGCCCGGTGCGGGGCAGCGGCAGCGGCCTCACGACGGAGCCACCCGAGGAGCGGCGACGTGGGCGACCTCGGCCCAGCGGTGGAGCTGGGTCACGACGTCGGGCGTGGGGCGGGGCTCGAACCCCAGCACCTCCCGGGCGAGCGTGCCGTCGGCCATGCAGCCGCGGGTGAGCAGCTCCCGCGTGTGGGGCGGCAGCGGGGCACCGAGCAGTTCGGAGGCCAGGGCCGCAGCACGCCACCCGGGGCCGATCACCGGCAGGGGCACGCGGCCTCCCATCAACGCCGCCTGGGACCCGGTGACCGCACCGGGACCCACCACGTTCAGCGGGCCGTCGTGGCCGAGCCGCGCCGCGGCCACGATGGCGTGGGCGGCGTCCTCCTGGTGCACGAGGCAGAACGGCAGCTCCGACAGCGGGTTGACCGCCACCACGGGCTGGCGGAGGTAGCGGCCGAGCGGGCTCGGGAAGCTGGGCCC
Source organism: uncultured Iamiaceae bacterium (assembly GCA_964624775.1). Lineage (GTDB taxonomy): Bacteria > Actinomycetota > Acidimicrobiia > Acidimicrobiales > Iamiaceae > Aquihabitans. Next base: position 5,143 of record CAZUYW010000070.1, on the reverse strand, counting down.
GAGGATCGGACCGAAGCGCAGGCTCGTGACCGGCACGCCGGCGACCTGGCCGGCCTCCTGGGCGATCTGCTCGACGTAGGCGAGCGACTCGCCAAACGGGCTCGTGGGATCGACCTCGGCCGTCTCGTCGGGGCGGGAGGGCGCGCCGCGGCGTCGCCCGTAGATCTCGATCCCGGAGCGCACGACGATCGCCTTAAGCGACGGGCACGACGCCGCCGCGCCCAGCACCGACACCGCCGAGGCCGCGGTGCCGAGCCGCGCCGTCGTCGGGTCGCAGCGGGCGTTGGGCTCGTAGACCCCGACGTGGAGGACGACCTCGGGGTCGAAGTCCCGCACCAGGCGGACCGACCGGCGCCGGTCGCGGGGGTCGACCCGGTGGAAGGCGACGCGGTGGATGCGGCGCCGCGGCGGGTACATGTCGAGGCCGACGATGTCGGCGACCGTGTCGTCGGCCTCGAGCAGGTTGACCACGCGGGTCCCCAGCTCGCCACCCATCCCGGTGATCAGCACGCGCACGAGGCCACCCCTCCCTTCACGGCCCCTCGGGGCCGACCCCACCATCCTGGTCGACCGGGGCACCCAGGTCCTGCTCCGGGCGCAACGTGGGGAAGAGCACGACGTCGCGGATGGTCGCGGCATCGGTGAGCAACATGACGAGGCGGTCGATCCCGATCCCGAGGCCACCGGTGGGCGGCAGCCCGAAGTCGAGGGCGCGGAGGTAGTCCTCGTCGACCGCCATGGCCTCCTCGTCGCCGTTGTCGCGCTCGCGGACCTGGTCCTCGAAGCGGGCTCGCTGCTCGTCCGGGTCGAGCAGCTCGCTGAACGCGTTGCACAGCTCCCGGCCGGCCACGATCGCCTCGAAGCGCTCGGTCATCCCGGGCAGGTCGCGGTGCGGGCGGGCCAGCGGGGACACCTCGATCGGGTACTCGGTGACGAACACCGGCTGCCACTGCTCGCCCTCGGCCGTCTTCTCGTAGAGCTCGAGCATGAGCTTGCCCGGTCCGTAGGAGTCCTTCCACGGGACCTCGTAGCGGTCGCACAGGGCTCGGAGCTCGTCGATCGGCGTGTCGAGGCCGACGGTGACACCGATCTGCTCCTCGATGAGCGACGCCATGGTGGCGCGCCGCCAGGGCGCGGCGAGCTCGAGGTCACGGCCCTGGTAGCTGACCGTGGTGGTCCCGCAGAGCTCCTGGGCGAGGTGGGACACGAGCTGCTCGACGAGCTCCATGATGTCGGTCCAGTCGGCGTAGGCCTGGTAGAGCTCGAGCATCGTGAACTCGGGGTTGTGCCGCGGGGAGATGCCCTCGTTGCGGAACACGCGGGCGATCTCGAAGACCTTCTCGAACCCGCCGACCACGAGCCGCTTGAGGTACAGCTCGGGCGCGATCCGCAGGAACATCTCCTGGTCGAGCGCGTTGTGGAACGTGGTGAACGGCCGGGCCAGCGCGCCGCCGGGGACCGGGTGCAGCGCGGGCGTCTCGACCTCCATGAAGCCGCGGTCCTCGAGCCATCGGCGGGTGAGCGAGACGATGCGGCTGCGGGCCTGGAGGGTGGCCCGGGACTCCTCGGTGACCCACAGGTCGACGTAGCGCTGGCGGTACCGCGTGTCGGGGTCGGTGATCCCGTGCCACTTGTCCGGGAAGGATCGCCGGGTCTCGGCGAGGAGGGTCCAGCCGAGGACCTTCACCGAGAGCTCGCCCTTGCGGGTGGTCATGACCTCGCCGTGCACGCCGATCCAGTCGCCGAGCGACAGCTTCCCGAACGCCTCGAAGTCCGGCGTGGTGTCGGCCGGGGCGAACAGCTGGATCCGCCCGGTGCTGTCGGCGAGCTGGCCGAACACGAGCTTGCCCTGCCCCCGGCGCAGCATCAGACGACCGGCGATCGTGACCAGCTCGCCCGTCTCGACACCCGGCTCCAGGTCCCCGTGGTCGCGCTTGAGCCCAGCCGCGGTGGCGTCGGGCTCGTAGCGGTACGGGATGGGGGTGAGGTCGCTCACGACGGTCCTTCTCGACGGTGGCCCGGCGGGCGCCGGACCCACCAGCCTGCCCGCTGCGCCCCGGGTCGGCCCAATGGACTTCGGCCCCGACGGCGGGTCACTGGTTGCGGGCGAACACCAGCCGGAGACCGTGCAGCGTGAGCCAGGGCTCCACCCGCTGGATCGCCGTGGTGTACGGCGCGATCAGCTCGGCCAGCCCGCCCGTGGCCACGACGGTGCACGCGCCGAGCTCGTCGGTGAGGCGACGGCAGATCCCGTCCACCTGGCCGGCGAAGCCGAAGACCGCGCCGGACTGGATGGACTCGACGGTGGTCCGCCCGATCACGTTCCGGGGCTCGATGAGCTCGACGCGCCGCAGCGCGGCGGCCCGCGTGTAGAGCGCGTCGAGGCTGATCTCGACACCCGGCGCGATCACCCCACCCAGGTACTCGCCCTTGGCCGACACCGCGTCGTAGGTGGTGGCGGTGCCGAAGTCGATGACGATCACCGGCCCCCCGAAGAGGTCCAGCGCGGCGACGGCGTTGGCGATGCGGTCGGCACCGACCTCGCGCGGGTTCTCGGTGAGGATCGGCATGCCGGTCTTGACCCCGGGCTCGATCACGACGGGCCGGAACCCGAAGTACTTCTCGGTCATCTCCCGGAAGGCGGCGGTGCTGCGGGGCACCACCGAGGAGATGGCGATCCCGTCGATGTCGTCGTCGAAGGAGAACCCGTGGAAGCCCAGGAACTCCTGCACCATCAGCGCGTGCTCGTCGGAGGTGCGCTCGGCGTTGGTGGCGATCCGCCAGTGGTCGACGAGGTCCGTCTCGGCGCCGACCTGGTCGGCGGCCCGGTTGTGGGGATCGGCGTCGCCGAACAGGCCGATCACGGTCTGGGTGTTGCCGATGTCGATGGCCAACAGCATCGGGACAGCCTGCCACCCCGGGACGGCGCGGCACGGACCCGCGGGTCAGGTGACCGAGATGTCGAGCCCGATGTCGAGGACGGGGGCGGAGTTGGTGAGCGAACCGCTCGACACCACGTCGACCCCGGTGTCCGCGTACGCGCCCACGGTTGCGAGCGTGATGCCGCCCGACACCTCGAGCAAGGCCCGACGGGTGCCCGCGCGGGCCGCGTGCCCGTCAGCGGCGGCGACGCAGGCTCGCACCTCGTCGGGGGTCATGTTGTCGAGGAGGATCGCGTCGGCGCCCGCCTCGAGCGCCTCCACCATCTGCTCCAGGCGCTCGCACTCCACGTGCACCGTGCGCCCCGGCCAGGTGTCACGGGCGCGGCGCACCGCCTCGGTGATGCCGAGGACCGTGAGGTGGTTGTCCTTGAACATCACCCAGTCGCTGAGGTTGCCACGGTGGTTGCGGGCTCCCCCGGCCCGCACCGCCGCCTTCTCGAGGGACCGGAAGCCCGGCGTGGTCTTGCGGGTGTCCCAGACGCGGAGTGGGGCGGCGGCATCGGCGAAGGCCCGGGTGCGGGTGGCGACGCCGCTCAGGTGGCCGAGGAAGTTCAGCGCCGTGCGCTCCGCCGTGAGGACCGGCGCGAGGGGTCCGGTGACGGTGGCGAGCACGTCGCCGGGGGCGACGCGGTCGCCGTCGGCCACCCGCCACGTGCACGTGATGTCGGGGTCGACCTGGGCGAAGGTCTCGACCACGCACGCGATCCCTGCCACGACGCCGTGGTCGCGGCTCACGAACTCGGCCTCGGCCCGCGCCTCGGGCGGGAGCAGCGCCGCGCTCAGGTCGCCCAGGGGCACGAGGTCCTCGGCGAGGGCGCGGGCGACCAGGTCGGCGACCACCCCGCGGGGCGGGTCGAAGGGGCTGGGGCTGGGCATCGGAGCTCCGGGGAGTCGGGGGCGGCGCGGGCGATCAGTTGAAGCCGCGGTTGTCCTGCTTGAGCGCGGTGTCGACGCTGACCGCCGCCGCGACCACGAGCGAGCGCAGCGGCTCCTCGAGCTGGCGGTGGATCTGGACCACGTAGTTGTCGGCGGTGGTGAACACGGCGCGGGCGAGGCCGGCGAAGGTCTTGGTGATCCGGGCCACCTCGGCGCCGGTGTGGTCGGTGATGTTGAAGTTCCAGGCCCGCCAGTTCTCCGCGTTGATCGACCCGTAGGTGTGGCCGCCTGCGGCGAGCGTGAAGTGGATCTTGCCGATCACGTTGTCCTGGATGATCTGGCCGACCTCGTTGCCGAGGGCGTCCTGCACGATCACCTTCGACTTCACCATCTTCGCCGGCCGGGTGAGCTGCAGGACCACGTTGCCCTGGGCGTCGACCACCTGGAGCTTGTGGGTCATGAACTGGTCCACCGAGGTGAGCACGCGCATCACCTTCTTGGCCGTGCTCTGGCCCACCTGGCGCACGGCGCCGATCTGGTTGCCGTGCTGGTCGGAGATCGCGTACTCGTTGTTGATCTCGATGAACTGCGCCTTCTGGTTCACGACCAGCACGGGCTCGGTGAACAGGGTGCCGCCACCGGCGACGGCGCCGGCCTGGATGCCCGCCCTGGCCACATCGGCCTGGACCTTCTCGACGGTGACGTCGCGCTGGGGGACCGCGGCCGGTGCCTGCACGGGATCGACGGAGGTCCTGCCGTGGGAGCTGACCTGGTCGGTCCAGGTCGTGCCGTCGAACCACCGGTACTCGTGGCGCCCCATGGGGTCGGGGTACCAGTTCGGTGCGTGCCCTCCGCTGTCGCTCACGTCGTTCGTCCTTCCCCGCCGGCGTCGGCCGTCGACGAGACGCTAGCCCCCGGTTCCCGGCCCGAGCGTGGGGTCAGACGAACACGATCCGGTGCGCGAACGCAGGGCTGGTGTCGGGGAAGTCCTCGCGGGTGTGGGCGCCGCGCGACTCCTCGCGCCGCCGGGCGGCCTCGACCATCGCCCGGCCGACGGTGGCCAGGTTGCGCAGCTCGGCGGCCGCGACCGAACCGTCGCCGCCGAGCCACGCGTTCATCGTCGCTGTGAAGAGCCACAACTGCAGGACTACGAGGATCAGGACGAAACAGATGATGCCGTAGACGACGGTAGTGCGCTGCTGGCGCGAAAAATGGCGCTTCGTCGTCACGTCAGACCGTCCTCTCATCAACGCCGATCGCGTAGATGTCGTCCCCTTCGACCGAGAGCGCGATCTTGGGGAGCGGGCGAGGCGGAGGTCCCGCGA
>CAZUYW010000069.1:0-12731 GCA_964624775.1 uncultured Iamiaceae bacterium | reverse complement strand
CCTCGCACATGATGCACTCGGACTGGTCGATGTGGATGAACTGCTTGGGCTTGACGGCCTTCGCGAGGTAGTCGGCGTCGACCTCGACGAGCGAGTAGTCGACGCTGAACTGCGGCATCGGGGGGTTGGCGTCGGTGGTCGCCATGTCAGGCCTTCACCAGGGGGCGGCCGTACGAGGAGGTCTCGATCTCGTCGGAGGTCTTCTGCCCCCGGCCCTGCCAGACCGCCCAGAGGGCGACCGTGCCGATGAGGGCGAAGATGTAGATGTGCACGCAGACCAGGTCGGCGATGGTCGACTTGGAGATCACGACCGGGATGCCCTTCAGCAGCCCGGTGGAGCCGGGGCCGGCGAGGATGGCGTCGGAGCGCATCTTGAGGTTGCCCTCGGCGTGGGCCATCCAGCGGTCGGGCAGGATGCCGAACGCCATCACCAGGCCGAAGGTGACGTAGACGGCGGCGACCATCGAGGTGCCCCAGGACAGCGGCGCGCCCACCGGGCGGCGCTTCGAGTAGATGACGACGCCGGCGGCCATGCCGATCGTGACGAGGAGCGAGGTCGCGAAGGCGACGTTGCCGAAACCCCTGCCGATCGCCTCGATGATGACCTTGACGGCGGCCTCAGCAACGATCATCTGCGATCCTCCTCGTGAATGCGTTCACAATGCGGTGAGGGCGGGGCGAGCACCTGCTCGCACCGGTTCGGAGACGGTTTAGCACGCGCCCCACCCGCTCACCCATTCCAGGCGGGACCCCGTCGCGGACCGGTTCATCGGGGTCAACCCTAGGCCGTCGCGGGCTGGCGCCGGGCACCTGCGGGGTGGTAGTTCGCGCCCCGCGCGCACCGGTTCGGATGGCTTGGCTCCCGCCCGCGCCACGGACCTAGAGTGGCGCCGTCCGCCACCGGCGCACGCCGGACCGGCGCACCGATCTTTCCGGAGGACGTTCGTGACCGAGATCCCCGAGCACCTGCTCAAGCGTGCGCAGGCCCGTCGCGCAGCCATGGGCCAGGGCGAAGCCCCCGAGGGCGACGCCCCCGCGGCGGCCGCCCCGGCCGGCGGCGACGCGGCCGCTCCTGCTGCGGCGTCGGTCCCCGCCAAGCGGGAGCCCGCCCCCCTGCCCACGCTCGACGACGACGCGGCCAAGGTCGTCCCCGACAGCCCGGTGGTCGCTGCGGCCAAGCGGCGCAAGCGGGTCCCCTACTGGGCAGCCCCGGTGCTCGCCCTGCTCCCGCTGTGGGGCCTCATCTACATGTACTCCGTCCGCACGCCCGACGCCGGGGCGAGCGACCCGCTGGCGATCGGCGCCGAGGTGTTCTCGGCGAACTGCGCCGGCTGCCACATGGCCGACGGTGCCGGCGGCGCAGCTGGTCAGAAGCTGAAGGACGGCGAGGTCCTGAAGACCTTCAAGGACCCGCTCGCCATGGCCCACTGGGTGGCGTTCGGCGCCGACGGCGGCGCCCGGGCCGATAAGACCTACGGTGACCTCGACCGCGAGGGCGGGGCCCGCACGCTCGAAGACCACCCCGGCAAGATGCAGGCGTTCGGCACCACCCTCACCCCCGAAGAGATCGCCGCCGTGGTCATCTACGTGCGCCAGGAGATCGCCGGCGGCGACCCGGCCGAGGATCCCAAGTTCAACGCCACGACCTTCGAGGCCGACCCCGCGGCGGCCGCCGCGGCGGTGCAGGCGGTCATCGACCTCGGTGCCGGCGGCGATCCCGACCTCTCGGGGATCGCCGAGTCCGAGGGCGACAGCTGACCGAGCCGTGACCGGGCCCTCGCCCGATCGCTCGCCCAGCACCCGGCCCTAGGCTGACCCGATGTCCACCCCCGCCCGCGCCGACGTCCTCGTGATCGGCGGGGGGCCAGCTGGCGCCTCCACGTCCTACTGGCTGGCCCGCGCCGGGCGCGACGTCGTGTGCGTCGAGCGCAAGGAGTTCCCCCGCGACAAGACCTGCGGCGACGGGCTCACCCCGCGAGCCGTGCGCCAGCTCACCGACATGGGGCTCGCCGGCGCGCTCGAGCCCTACCACCGCTACACCGGGCTGCGCGCCGTGGCCCACGGCGTCACCGTCGAGCTCCGGTGGCCCGACCACCCCGAGTTCCCGGACCACGGCTTCGTCGTGAAGCGCCGCCACCTCGACCAGATCGTGTTCGACCACGCCACCGAGGCGGGGGCCACCACCCACCAGGGCACCGAGGCCATCGCCCCCATCGTGGAGGGCGGCATCGTCGCCGGCGCGGTGGTGAAGGACAAGCGCACGGGCGAGACCCGCGAGATCCGTGCCCGCTACGTCGTCATCGCCGACGGCGCGAACTCGCGCTTCGGCCGCGCCCTCGGCACCGCCCGCAACCGCACCTACCCCCAGGGCATGGCGATCCGCACGTACTACGAGAGCCCCCTCCACGACGATCCGTGGATCGAGAGCGCGCTCGACGTGCGCGATCGCAACGGCAACTCCCTGCCCGGCTACGGCTGGATCTTCCCGGTCGGCGACGGCACCATCAACGTCGGCATCGGGCTCCTCTCCACCTTCCGCGACTGGCGCGAGGTCAACACCTCCCACCTCATGGCCGAGTGGGCCGCCACCGCGCCGGCCTACTGGGGGATCGACCCCGAGCACCCCGTCTGCCCGCCCACCGGCGGCCGCATCCCCATGGCCGGGTCGGTGAACCCCAAGGTCGGCCCCACCTGGGCGGTCGTGGGCGACGCCGGCGGCTCGGTCAACCCGTTCAACGGCGAGGGCATCGACTACGCGTACGAGACCGGACGCATGGTCGCCGAGCTGCTCGACGAGGCGCTCGCCACCGGCGACGGCATGGTGCTCCAGCAGTACCCCAAGCTGCTCGACGCCGAGTACGGGCTCTACTTCAAGGTGGCCCGGCTGTTCGCCGAGGTGATCGGCCAGCCCGCCCTCATGCGCGAGCTCACCCGCGTCGGCATCCGGTCGCGCACCCTCATGGACTGGGTCCTGCGCATCATGGCCAACCTGCTCCAACCCGACGAGCTGGGCCCGGCCGAGCTGGCCTACGCCACGGCGGCCGCCATCGTGAAGCGGGTGCCCGACCCCCTGCCCTGATCAGCAGGGGTCGACGGGCTGCGACGGCTCGAGCCAGCCGCCCACGTCGGCGGCGAGGCGATCGGCCTCGGCCGGACCCCAGGTGCCAGCGCCGTACAGGTGCACGGCCTCGTGGTGGTCGAGCACATCGCTGACGATCCGCCACTGCTGCTCGAGCGCGTCGGCGCGCCCGAACCGCTGGGCGTCGCCGTCCATGGCGTCGTCGAGGAGGCGCTCGTAGGCGTCCTGGCGCGGGCCGAGGGCGGCGGCGTAGGAGACCTCGAGGTCGACCGGCTCGGCCACCAGCTCGTCGCCGGGTCGCTTGGCGTGGAGGTGCAGCTGCACGCCGTCGGGCTTGCCGAGCTGGAAGCGCAGCCGGTTCGGGCCGGGATCGGGCGCGTCGTCGGACGCGAAGAACAGGCGCGGCGGCGCCCGGAAGGTGATGACCGCCTCGGTGGCGGTGCGGGCCAGGCACTTGCCCGTGCGCACCAGCCACGGCACGCCGGCCCAGCGCCACGAATCGATCTCGAAGCGCACCGCGGCGTAGGTCTCCACATCGGAACCGCCGTCGACGCCCTCCTCGTCGACGTAGCTGCGGTACTGGCCCCGCACGAGGTGGTCGGGGGTGATGGCCTGCACCTGGCGGAGGACCTTGGCCTTCTCGTCGCGCAGCGACCCTGCGTCGGCCCCGGCCGGCGGCTCCATCGCCAGGAGGGCCACGATCTGGAGCAGGTGGTTCTGGAGCACGTCGCGCAGCGCGCCCACGCCCTCGTAGAACCGCCCGCGGCCTGCCACCCCGAAGTCCTCGGCCATGGTGATCTGGACGTGGTCGATGAAGTTGCGGTTCCACACGGGCTCGAGCATCGAGTTGGCGAAGCGGAACACGAGCAGGTTCTCGACCGACTCCTTCCCGAGGTAGTGGTCGATGCGGAACACCGCCTCCTCGGGGAAGGCGCGGTGGAGCACCGCGTTGAGGTCCGCCGCGCTCTCGGCGTCGCGCCCGAAGGGCTTCTCGACCACGACGCGCCCGCCGGCCGAGCACCCGATGCCCGCCACGCCCTCGATCACGTCGTCGAAGAGGGTCGGCGGGATCGCGAGGTAGTAGAGCGGGCGGGCGCAGCCGTCGAGCGCGGTGGCCAGGAGGTCGAACACCGATCGTTCGCGGTAGTCGCCCGAGACGTAGGAGATCGAGGCCACCAGATCGTCGACCACCGCTGGGTCCGCGTCGGCGACGTGCTCGGCGATGGAGGCCCGAGCACGATCGCGCAGCCACGCGTCGTCGCCCTCGGACGAGGCCACGCCGATGACGGGGACGCCGAGGCGGCCGCTCGCGGCCAGCGCGTAGACCGACGGGAAGATCTTCTTGTACGCGAGGTCGCCGGTGGCGCCGAACAGCACCAGCGCGTCGCTGCGCCCCGCCCGCGGATCGCTCACGCGCCCGGCTCCGCCGGCTCGCGCTCGATCGTGTGCCCGCCGAACTGGTTGCGCAGCGCCGACACGGTCTTCATGGCGAGGTCGTCCTCGCGCTGCTGGGACGTGAACCGGGCGTAGAGCGCGGCGGAGATCACCGGGGCGGCCACGCCGTTGGTGACCGCCTCGAGGACGGTCCAGCGGCCCTCGCCCGAGTCGGCCGCGACCGAGGCGATGCCCTCGAGGCCGGGTGATTCCTCGAGCGCCTTCACGAGGAGGTCGAGCAGCCAGGAACGCACCACGCTCCCCTGCTGCCAGCAGGCGAAGGCGGCGGGCACGTCGATCTCGAGCGGCGCGGCGTCGAGGATGGCGTAGCCCTCGGCGTAGGCCTGCATCAGCCCGTACTCGATCCCGTTGTGCACCATCTTCGTGTAGTGCCCGGCGCCGACCGGGCCGACGTGGGCGTACCCGTTCGGCGGGGCCAGCGCCGTGAACACCTCGTCCGCGAGGGCCACGTCGGCGGCGCTGCCGCCGACCATCAGCGCGTAGCCGTTCTCGAGGCCCCACACCCCGCCCGACGTGCCGCAGTCGACGAAGCCGATCTGGTGCTCGCGCAGGATCTCGGCGTGGCGGATCGAGTCGTGGAAGTTCGAGTTGCCGCCGTCGATCACGAGGTCGCCCGGGGCCAGGCGCTCCGCCAGGCCCGTGATGGTGGCGTCGGTGATGGGGCCGGCGGGCACCATGCACCAGGCGATCCGGGGCTGGCCGTCGGCGGCCAGCAGCGGGATGAGCCCGTCGAGGTCGTGGGCATCGGCGTCGGGCTTGGCGGGATCCATCCCCACCACCTCGTGGCCGTGCCGGCGCAGGCGTTCGGCCATGTTGCCGCCCATCTTGCCGAGACCGATCATGCCGAGCTTCACAGGAACACCTCCGGGTGCGACGAGCCGCTCAGTGCGCGGCGAGGTAGGCGGCGAGGTCGGCGGCGGTGGTGCGCACGGCCCGCAGGCCGTGGGCCCGCAGGGTCACGAGGTCGCCGTCGGCCTGGGCGTGCTTGAGCGTGGAGAACGTGAACGACGCGCCCGGCACGGGTGCATCCACCGCGTCGTCGCCCACGATCTGGACGAACACGCCCGTCGGGGGACCGCCCTTGTGCAGCTGGCCGGTGGAGTGCAAGAAGCGCGGCCCGAGGCCGAGCGTGGTGGCCACCACCAGGTGGTCGCGCAGGGCGGCCCGCAGCTCGGCGAGGGCGTCGACGTCGGCGCCGAAGGGGTCGACGTAGGCCTGGATCGCGAGGTAGTCGCCGGGCACCACCGCGGCGAGGACGTCGTCGAGCGATCCCGGATCGAGGTCGGGCGGGCCCGACGCCAGCACCTCGTTGGTGGCCGCCTTGGCCTCGGCGACGTTGGGCTGGTCGAAGGGGTTGATGCCGAGCGCCGCGCCGCACAGCGCCGTGGCCACCTCCCACAGCAGGACCTGGGCGCCGAGCCCGGCGAGGTCGCCGAGCGCGAGCCGCGCGACCGGCGACCCCTCGTCGGCGAGGACCTCCAGCCCGATCGGGTGCTCCACCTCGCCGACGGCCACGAACACGCGGTCGTTCCCGTAGGCGGTCGCGGCGCCGAGGGGCTCGTCGGCGACGGGCACGACACCGGTGCCGGCCTTGCCCGTGGACTCGGCGATCAGCTGCTCGAGCCACAGGCCGAACGAGGCGATCCGCGGATCGAGGACGAGGGTGGCCTTGTCCCGACCATCGCGCACGCCGGCGGCCAGCAGGGCACCGAGCCGCAGACCCGGGTTGGCAGCGGGATCGGGGTCGCGCAGCGAGGCGGCGATCCCGTCGGCCGCGTCGAGGAGGCCCCGCCAGTCGAGGCCGGCGGCCGCGGCGGGCACCATGCCGAAGAACGACAGCGCGGAGTAGCGACCCCCGATGTCGGCCCGGTTGAGGAACACCTCGCGGAACCCGCGCTCGCGGGCGATCGCCTCCAGCTCGGACCCGGGGTCGGTGATGGCGACGAACCGGGAGCCGTCACCGATCCGGTCCCAGAAGAACTCGAGGTGGCTGCGGGTCTCGACCGTGCCGCCCGACTTCGACGCGGCGATGAACACGGAGTCGGCGGCCGGGCACCGGGCGGCCACGTGGGCGACCGCCGCGGGATCGGTGCTGTCGAGCACCACGATCGCCGGTGCGTCCGGCCCCGGCTCGAAGGTGCGGGCGAGCACCTCGGGGAACAGGCTCGATCCGCCCATGCCCATCACCACGACGTGGCGCACGCCGTCGGCGACGAGCCCGGCGGCCAGCGCGTCGAGGCGATCGCCCGCGGCGCGGGTGTCGGTGCTGACCTCGAGCCAGCCCATGCGGTCGGCGAGCTCGGTGGGGTCCTCGGACCACAGGGTGTGATCGCGGTCCCACAGCCGCGCGACCGCCTCCGAGGCGGCCAGGTCGGCGAGCACGGTGGCGAGCGAGGGAGCGAGCGGTCCGAGCTGCTCGTGCTGGAAGGGGGTGGTCACGGGTTCACGGCTCCTTCTCGGGGGGCGCCGCCGGCGCGCAGCAGGCGGTCGATCTCGTCGGCGGTCACGGGTGGGCTGAACAGGTACCCCTGCGCCAGGTCGCAGCCCAGGCGCTCGAGGACCTCGCGCTGGGCCTCGGTCTCCACGCCCTCCGCAATGGTCTCGAACCCGAGGTTGTCGGCGAGGACCATGGCGGCGGACACGATGGCGAGGTCGTGCGAGGACGGGTCGGTCACCCCGGCGACGAAGGACATGTCGACCTTCAAGATGTCGGCGGTGGCGAACCGCCGGAGGTAGTCGAGGGTGGCGAAGCCGGTGCCGAAGTCGTCGATGGCGAGCTTGACGCCGAGGTCCTTGAAGCGTGCGAGCTGCTCGATCACGAGGTCGGGGTCCTCGATCAGGTCGGCCTCGGTCACCTCCAGGCACAGCCGGGCCGGCGCCACATCGGCGGCGCGGAGCGTGAGGCTCACGAACTCCACGAGGTCGACGTCGGTCAGCTGCCGGGCGGACAGGTTGGCGGCGACGTCGAGACCGGACCACCGGGCCGCGGACTGCACCGCCTGCTCGATGACCCACCGTCCGAGCGGCAGGATCAGGCCGGTGTCGGTGGCGACGGGCACGAACTCGCCCGGACCGATCAGCCCGACGCCGGGATGCTGCCAGCGCAGGAGCGCCTCGACCCCGACCATCGCACCGTCGCGGAGGCGGACCACGGGCTGGTAGTGGAGCTCCATCTCGTCGTAGCGCATCGCGTCGCGCAGGGCGTTCTCGGTGGTGAGCCGGGCCATGGCGCGATCGCGCAGGCCGTCGTGGAACACCGCGACGCGGCTGCGACCCCGCTGTTTGGCGTCGTACATGGCGAGGTCGGCGTCCTGCAGGAGCTCGGTGGGCTCGACCCGGCCCGAGGTGTGGACCACGCCGATGCTCGCCGACACCACCACGCGCGCGCCGGGGAGGTCGACTGGGTCGGTGAGGACCGCGCTGAGCCGGTCGGCGACCCGGGCGACCGACTCCTCGTCGTCGAGGCCCGGGCACAGGACCACGAACTCGTCGCCGCCCACGCGGGCCACGACGTCGGCCGGGCGCACCGTGCGGCGGAACCGCGCCGTCACCTCCCGTAGGAGGTGGTCGCCCGCCTCGTGCCCGAGGCTGTCGTTGATGAGCTTGAAGCGGTCGAGGTCGACGAACAGGAGCCCGCCGCGCGACTCCTCGGTGGCGAACGTCTCCCGCACGCGCGACAGCAGGTAGCGCCGGTTCGGCAGGCCGGTGAGGTCGTCGTGCAGGGCGCCGTGGGCGAGCAGCGACTGGAGGGCGTGCCGCTCGACAGCGATCGTGGCGAGGTCGACCACGAGGCCGAGCAGGTCCACCTCACCGGGGACGAGCGGCTCCGGCGAGCGGCGCAGCACGGTGACCCGGCCCGTCGCCGAGCCGTCGGGACCGGTGAGGTCGGCGACCCACGCCGTGGTGTAGCGGCCTGACGATGCGGCCCGCAGCACCGAGTCCCACCCGTCGTTGCGGCGGAACAACAGGAGGGGGTCGGCGGGCCGCGGCGTGGCATCGCCGTTGCGCACGATGCCGACGCGGTCGAGCACCGCCAGCAGATCGGGGTCGACGGTGGGCCCGATCGCTCGGAAGACGCCGTCGGGGTCCTGGAACCCGATCACGACGTCGCCGTCGGGCAAGCGGCTCATGGCGAGGTCCTCGACCGCTCGGAGGCACTCGTCGACGGGCGCGCCGCGGGCGATCCGCTCGAGCAGGATCGTCTGCTCGCTGAGCAGGTCGGCGACCGAGCGCTCCTCGGTGACGTCGCGACAGGTGAGCAGCACCGAGGACTCCCCCACCGCCGAGCCGGGGCTGCGCTCGACCCGCAGCCGTCGCCAGGTGCCGTCGGCGTGGGCGAAGCGGATCACCGGCCGCCGACCGGGGGCGGTGCCGAGGATGCGATCGAGGTGGTGCTCGTCGGAGGGCTCGACGAGCAGGTCCTCGGGATGGACGAGCTCGGTGAGGCGCCGGCCGTGCAGCTCCTCGGGCGCCTTGCCCAGCACCGGCTGGGCGGCGGGGCTCACGTACACCAGGTCCCCGGCTCGATCGGTGACGAGCACGAGGTCGGACAGGCCGCGCACGATCGCCGCCGACCACGCCTCGCGGCGACGCAGGTCCTCGACCTCGGTGTCGCGCACGGTGATGTCGCGACCGATCGCCACCAAGGCGCCGATGGCGGGATCGGCGAGCGCGTTGGTGACCATGAGCTCCATCTCTCGCAGCGCGCCGCGGGCCGCCACCACCGACACCTGGATCGGCCCGTGCACGCCCGGCACCGCGAGCACCTCGGCGAGCGAGGCCACGTGCAGCTCGTGGTTCGCGTCCTTGGCGAAGAGCTCGTACATGGGGCGACCGACGAGCTTGGCCGCGTCCCACCCGAAGGCGACCTGGCTCGGACCCGACACCCAGGTGATCACGCCCTCGGCGGAGGCCAGGACGATGAAGTCCGGCAGGGCGCCGAGCAGGACCGCGGGATCGACCGGCGGAGGGCCGACGGCATGGGTCACGAGGTGGCCCGCACCCTCATCGGCCCCCGACCTCCGCCGCGGCCTCGGCCGCCCGCTCCACGATCGCGTCGACCACGGCATCGTCGTGGGCCAGGCCGGGGAAGGCGACCTCGTAGGCACCCGGGGCGAGCGCCACGCCCCGCCGGAGCATCGCGTGGAAGAAGGCGGCGTACCGGCCCTCGTCGGTGGTGCGGGCCTCGGCGTAGTCCCGGGGGGCCACCGGACCGAGGAAGACCCCCACCAGCGTCTCGGCCACGGGCACCTGGGCGGCGATGCCCGCCTCGGCGAACGCCGCGGCCAGGCCGTCGCCGAGGCGGCGGGCGGTGGCGGCGAGGCGCGCGTAGGCATCGGCGTCGAGGAGGTCGAGCGCGGCGAGCCCCGCCGCGGTGGCGAGCGGGTTCCCCGAGAGGGTGCCCGCCTGGTACACGGGTCCGAGCGGGGCGAGCACATCCATGAGGTCGGCCCGGCCGCCGAACGCACCCACGTTGAGGCCGCCGCCGATGACCTTGCCGAAGCAGGTCAGGTCGGGCGTGACGCCGTAGCGCGCCTGGGCCCCGCCGAAGGCGACGCGGAACCCGGTGATCACCTCGTCGAAGATCAGCAGGGCACCGACGCGGTCGCACTCGGCGCGCAGGCCGGGGAGGAAGCCGTCGACCGGGGGCACGAGGCCCATGTTGGCGGCGATCGGTTCGACGACCACGCACGCCACCGTCTCGTCGAGGTGGGGCACCTGGTTGTACGGGACGACCGTGGTCTCTGCGACCGCGGTGGGCGGCACGCCGGCGCTCCCGGGCACCCCGCCGCCCAGCGCGTCGGCGTCGACGTGGGCGACGGCCGAGCCCGACTCGGCGAGCAGCGCGTCGCCGTGACCGTGGTAGTTGCCGGCGAACTTCACGACCCGCGTGCGCCCGGTGGCCCCGCGGGCCACGCGCAGCGCGGTCATGGTGGCCTCGGTGCCGCTCGCGACCATGCGCACCTTCTCGCAGGAGGGGACGCGCGCCGAGATGGCCTCGGCGAGCAGCACCTCCCGCTCGGTGGGCGCGCCGTAGGAGGTCCCGTCGCCCGCGGCCCGGCGCACCGCCTCGACGATGGCCGGGTGGGCGTGGCCGGCGATCACGGCGCCGTAGGACTGGACCAGGTCGAGGTACTCGGTGCCCTCGACGTCCCACACGCGCGCGCCCTCGGCGCGGGCGACGAAGTACGGCGTGCCGCCGACCGACGTGAAGGCCCGGACCGGTGAGTTCACCCCGCCCGGGATCACCCGTCGGGCCCGGTCGAACAGCTCGGTGTTGGTGGTCACCACGGCCTCTCGGTCAGCGGGGCGGGACGGAGCCATGGTAGCGGGGCGTCCCCCGCCGGCTTCGGGGCACCCCGCCAGACGCCCAGGTCAGGCGCCCAGGAGCTCCGCGGCCTCTCGTGCCAGGTAGGTGAGGATCACGTCGGCGCCGGCCCGCTTGATGGCGGTGAGGTGCTCGAGGCCGACCCGCTCGCCATCGATCCAGCCGTTGGCCGCCGCGGCCTTGATCATGGCGTACTCGCCCGACACGTGGTACGCCGCGACGGGGAGATCGTGCTCGGCCCGCACCCGCGCCACGATGTCGAGGTAGGCGAGCGCCGGCTTCACCATCACCATGTCGGCGCCCTCGGCGACGTCGAGGCGGACCTCCTCGAGCGCCTCGCGCGCGTTGCGGTAGTCCTGCTGGTAGGTCGTGCGGTCCCCGCCGCCGACGATCTCCACGTCGACCGCGTCCCGGAACGGCCCGTAGAGCGCCGAGGCGTACTTGGCGGCGTAGGCGAGGATGGCGACCTCGCCGAACTCCTCCTCGTCGAGCGCGTCGCGGATCGCCGCCACCTGGCCGTCCATCATCCCCGAGGGGGCGACGATGTCGACCCCGGCCTCGGCCTGGGCGACCGCCACCTCCGCGTAGCGGTCGATCGTGGCGTCGTTGTCGACCGCACCCGACGGGGCGAGCAGGCCGCAGTGGCCGTGGTCGGTGTACTCGTCGAGGCAGAGGTCGGCGATGAGCACCACGTCGTCGCCGTAGGCGTCGCGCAGCTCGCGGAGCGCCACCTGGACGATGCCGTCGGGGTCGCTCGCCCCGCTGCCCTCGGGGTCCTTGGCCTCGGGCACGCCGAACAGGATCACCGCCGGCACGCCCAGGTCGATGAGCTCGCCCACCTCCTGGCGCAGCGAGGCGAGGGTGTGCTGCACCACGCCCGGGATCGACGCGATCGGCTGCGGGGCGTCGATGCCCTCGCGCACGAAGAGCGGCGCGATCAGGTCGTTCGGGGTGAGGACGGTCTCGGCCACCAGGCGGCGGAGCGCCGGGGTGCGACGGAGCCGGCGGAGGCGGCGCTGCGGGAACACGGGGGCAGCCTACGAGCCGGGCCGGGACCGGCCCCACCCGTGCCGCGTCCTCAGCCGGCGACGAGCGCGCCGAGCCCCTCGGGGGTGAGCGCGGCGAGGGTGGCCACCTGGTGGGGGGCGGCCGAGAGATCGGTGTGCACCGTGATGTGGCTGGGCACGGCGACGACGGCCAGGCCCGCACCGAGCGCGGCGGCGATCCCCGGCCCGGAGTCCTCGATCGCGACCGATGCGTCGGGCGCGGCGCCGAAGGCCTGCAGCGCGTACCGGTACGACGCGGGATCGGGCTTGGTGCGCCCGTCGACGAGGTCGCGCGTGGCGACCACGTCGAACCACGAGCGCAGCCCGAGCCGGACGAGGTGGCCCTCGACCCAGCCCGACGACGAGCTCGACGCCACGCCGAGGCGGACACCGGCCGAGCCCAGGGCGTGCACCAGGTCGACCACGCCGGGCAGCGCCGGCAGGTGGTCGACCCACGAACGGTCCTGGGCCTCGTAGCGCGCCTCGAACTCGTCACGGTCGAACGCCTCGCCGACCGCCGCGCACAGGGCGCGGTGCGAGTCGTCGTGGCCGAGGCCCACGCACGTGGCCCAGGACGCGACCGTCAGGTCGAGGCCCATCTCGGCGAGCGCGACCGCCGACGCCTCGTAGATCGGGGTCTCGCTGTCGACGATGGTGCCGTCGAAGTCGAACACGACCGCCTCGGGGAGGCGGCGCGCGCCGGGAGTCGTCACCGGCGGTCCAGGGCGGCCACGAGCGCCTCGACCAGGCCCTCCATGGTGTGGGGCTCGGCCTGGGCGGTGACCTCCAGGCCGTGGTCGCGCGCGGTCGCCGAGGTGATCGG
>CAZUYW010000068.1:1847-12736 GCA_964624775.1 uncultured Iamiaceae bacterium | reverse complement strand
GCACCGGCGAGGGTGCGCCGGGCGACCGGCCAGTCGACCCGCCCGCGGCGGGCGTAGGCCCAGGCACTGGAGGCCGACCCCGGGAGCAGCGCGGGCAGCGGGCCGACCACGGCGAGCATCCCCGGGACGCCGAGCATGGCCAGCACCGGGGTGGCGAACGCCGAGCCGACGCCGAACAAGCCGTACAGGACGCCGATGGCGAGGCCGGCGATCGTGATGGACAGGTCGGGGTGCACCCCCGCATCCAGCCACGGAACCGATCATCTGTCCAAGACCAGTCCTGGACGGTTTCGATAGGCTCTGCCTATGGATGCACGCCAGCTCGGCTACGTCGTCGCCGTGGTGGACCACGGTGGCTTCTCCCGTGCCGCCGAGGCCCTCCACGTCGCCCAGCCGTCGCTCTCCCAGGCGGTGCGGAGCCTCGAGCACGAGCTCCAAGTCGAGCTGTTCGACCGTGCCGCCCGCCCCGTCGCCCTCACCGCCGCCGGCGAGGCGCTGCTCGAACCGGCCCGGCAGGTGCTGCGGGACCTCGAGACGGCCCGTGCTGCGGTCGACGCCGTGCGCCAGGTCGAGGGCGGCCGGCTCGACCTCGTGTGCCTCGCCTCGCTCGCCGTCTCGCCCGTCGCCGACCTGGTCGGCGCCTTCCGCCGCGCCCACCCGGCCGTGACCGTGCGCCTCATGGAGCCCGACGACACGATCGACGTCGCCGAGCACGTGCGCACCGGCCGGGCCGAGCTCGGCATCACCGAGCTCCCCACCGGCGACCCCCGCCTGGTGGAGCACCCGCTCGCCACCCAGGACTACGTCGCCGTCCTCCCCCGCCCGCTCCACCACCTGGATCGGGGCGAGCCGTTGCGCCTGCGCGACCTGGCCCCGCACCCGCTCGTGACCACCCCGCCGGGCACGTCGACGCGCCGCCTGCTCGACGAGGCGTTCGCCGCCGCGGGCGCCACACCCACGATCGCCGTCGAGACCGACCACCGCGAGGTCATCGCCGCGCTCGTCCGCAGCGGTGGCGGCTACTCGATCCTGCCCCGCCCGCTCGCCGAGCAGATCGCCCGCCGCGACGCCCGGCTCGTACCCATCCGGCGCACCGTCACCCGCCGCATCGGCCTGATCCGCCGCACGGGCACGCTCTCCCCCGCGGCCGCCGCGTTCGCCGCCACCGTGCTGCCCGGTGCGCCAGACTGAGCCCATGACCAGCTCCGTGCTCCGCCGTGTCGTCGCCGTGATCGCCCTCGCCGCACTGCCCCTCGCCGCCTGCTCGTCCGGTGGCGACGACGCCGCGTCGACCACCACCAAGGCCGATCGCAGCACCACAACCGCCAAGGCGAGCAGCGGCTCGACCACCACCGAGGCCGACGACGCGACCACGACCACCGCCGACAAGGGCAGCAGCGGCGACGGCCCGAGCCAGGCCGAGCTCGAAGCCCTCCTGCCCGATGCCACCGCCATCGGCGACGGCTGGACCAAGGACAAGGAGGACTCGTCGAGCTCGACGGACTCGAGCGAGAGCGACAAGCAGCTCGAGGAGAAGTGCCCCGAGCTGGCCAAGGTCCTGCCCGACGACAACACCGACAGCGAGGTCCGCGCCTCCTACACCGGTCCCCAGGACCGCACCCTCGAACTGTCGCTCAACACCGAGTCGACCCCGCTCACCAAGGACAACGTCACCAAGATCACCGACGCCCTCAACGCGTGCGGGAAGATCAGCGACACCGACGCCGACGGCTACACGACGGCGATGACGTTCAAGGCCGTCGAGAACGACGCGTTCGGCGACGTCGGGCTCACCATGAACGCCGAGGTCACCATCTCGGGCAAGGACATGCCCAAGCCGATCACCGTCAGCTTCACGGGCCACGTCTGGCAGCGAGGCCCCGTGCAGGCGTTCGCCACCGGCATGAGCGGCATCGACTTCACCACCAGCGAGCCGCAGTTCTTCGACGCCGCCCTGCTCGCCCAGATCGCCCACCGGCTCGACGACGACGTCGCCAAGCTCGTCGAGTGAGTCGGCCGGGCGCTCAGCCGGTGTAGCTCGGCGAGCCCGCCACCGGTGACGCCGGGCCGGCGCCGCCCGGCGTGGTCGTCGTCGTGGTGGTGGTCGAGGGCGTGAGGTCCTCGTCGGGCTCGCCCACCCACAGCGCATAGGTGCCCGCCGCCTCGACCGTCGCGGTCACGAGGCGCCCGCCGGGCACGTCGGTGGCAACCACGTCGGTGAGGCCGGCCACGTTGATCGGGTGCGCGGCGTCGTCGGCGGTGGGCGTCCACACCACCAGCTGGCCACCCGCGCGCTCCACGGTGGCCTTCACCTTCAGCAGGCCGGTCTCGGGATCCGAGCGCAGCTCGACGATGTGGCCCGGGGTCGCCCGGGGGAAGCCTCGGCCCAGGATCGACAAGAAGTCCTCGTTGGGACCGAGGTCGGTGTCGTCGGGGCAGCCGAGCAGGTTCAGGTGCACCGACGTGCCCGTGCCGGCCACCACCTGGTCCCCCGACCAGAACACCGCGTGCGGGTCACCGCACGACTGGCGCCACTGCCACCATGCCCCGCCCCAGGCCAGGCGATCTTCGTCGGCCGCGTAGCGGCGGGCCTTGGCCAGCGTGGCGTCCGACGTGTCCCAGAACCCGTACTCGCCGCCCCAGTTCGGGACGCCGAGCGCCGCGGTCAGGCTCTCGATCCCGTCGTTGAACCCCTCGGTGCTCCCGCCGCCGATGCTCTCGGAGTAGTTGTGCACCGACGCCGACACGTTCGCCGTGGACACCCCGGCGGCCACGGGGTCCGGGATGACGATGCCGTTGCTCGGGGTCCCCGCTGGGATCGTCGGCTCCACGAACACGATGTGATCGAAGGGCGCCGACGCCTCGGCCGAGCGGATCGCGCCGATCACGTCGGCGAGCAGGTCCTGGTACCGAGGCTTGAGGTCGGCGGCGGGGCGGGACGTCTCGGGCTCGTTCAGCAGGTCGTAGCCGGCGACCTCGGGCCGCCCGGCGAAGCGGGTCGCCACCGCAGCCCACGCAGCCGCGAAGCGGGTGCGGATGCCGTCGACGTCGTCGTAGAAGTTGTTCCACGCCCGGTTCACCGCCGGGGAGCTGTTGCGGTCGCCGCCGGTCAGGCAGGTCGACAGGCCATCGGTGCGCGTCGCCCACGCCGGCGCGCCGTCCCAGCCCTTGGCGGGCGAGGTCCCGGCCGGGCACGACGCGGGGTCGGTGGTCGCGATGGTCGACGTGTACGCGTCCTGGTGCATGTCGATCACCGAGTAGACCCCGTGCTCGGCGAGGCGGGTCACGGTGGCGTCGACCTCGTCCAGGTAGGCCTGGTCGAAGGTGCCACGGGTCGGCTCGACGCGCGACCAGGTGATGATCAGGCGCACCACCGAGAAGCCGTGGGCGGCCATGACGTCGAGATCGGCGTCGGTGAGCGGCAGCGTCGGGCCCAGGCCCGGCACGCCCGCCCAGTACTCGCCGAGCGAGTTCACGTTGGCACCGCGCAGCAGCACCTGCCGCCCCGCCGAGTCCACGAAGCGCCGGTCCTTGGTCTGCAGCGGCAGCAGCGCCCGCGCGTCGTCAGGCCCGGCCGCCCGCCCGTGGGCGACCCGGCGCGCCGGCGCCTCGGCCCGCACGGGCCCAGCGGTGCCGACGACCGCGGCGGCGAGGGCGAGGAGGCCGATCAGGCGACGCAGGGCGTGGGGCATCGGGTCAGTCCAGCAGATGCGGCCGAGGGGACGGCGGTGCCGGCGGCTACTTGACGGCCGTCGGGGCGACGATGCCGCCGCACGCGCCGGTGAGCGGGATCGGCGTGGCGCACAGCAGGAACTCGTGGCGGCCGTCGGCCGCGCAGTCGGCGGCGAGGTCGTCGAGCGCCCACATCTGGCCCTGGGCCAGGCCCATGTCGCGCAGCTGGATCATGTGCACCGGGAGGATCGCGGTGGGGTCCTCGCCGGGGAAGCACTCGAGCACAAGCGTGTCGGTGGCGACGCCGGCGATGTCGTGGTCGTGGAACCACTCGATCGAGCGGGACGACAGGCCCGGGCAGGTGATGCGGAAGCGATCCTTGGCCTCCTTCGAGCTGCCCTGGCGCAGGAAGTGCATGTGCCCGGTGCGGACCAGCACGATGTCGCCCGCCTCCGGGGTCACCCCGGCAGCCGCGCACGCCTGGTCGAGCTCGTCGCCGGTGATCGGGTGGTTGTCCTCGAAGAAGTCGACCCCGTGCAGCCGGGCGATGTCGAGGAGGATGCCGCGGGTGACGACCGGGCCCATGTGCTCGATGCCGAGCTTCGCGGCACCGGCCTCGGTGACCACCGTGTCCGGCGTGCCGTTGTAGAGCTCGCCCGAGTAGCCCACGTGGGCCAGCGCGTCCCAGTGGGTGGCGGCCTGGACGCCCATCGAGAAGCGGTCGTCGCTGGTGGTGAACCCGTCCTTGGAACCGGTGAACGCCATGTTCACCACGATCATCTCCAGCTCGGGGTTGGTGCGCCCCGGGATGCCACCGGTCTGCGGGCCGTCGGCGTCGAACGGGATCGCCAGCGAGAACGGGCGGCCGTCGCGCACGGCGCCGATCCCGCGCAGCACCGCGGCCTGGTCGATGAGGTTGAGGGTGCCGCGCTGGTCGTCGTCGCCCCACCGGCCCCGGTTGGAGACGCGGGCGGCGAGGTCGAGCAGATCCTGGGGCAGGCCGGGCATGGGGCGCTCCTGGGGTGGGCGGCCGGCTCAGGCCGCGGGATCGGGAGAGGGCTGGATCACCGGGGTGGGGCCGGGGTCGATGCCGGCCCGCTCGGCGAGGTCGAGGGCGACGAGGTCCCCGATCAGGGCCAGGTCGAGGAGCTGGGCGAGGGGTCCCTCACCGGCGGCCGAGACGGTGTGGATGCCGGTGACGACCTCCTGGGTCCACGTCTCCACCCGCTCGAACGCCTCGATCAGCTCCGGCGGCTCGTGGTCGTGGCGCAGCAGCACCAGCGAGAGCACCTGGCGGGTGATGTCGCCGTGCTGGCCCCAGCCGGCGAGCTCGCCGTGGACGACGTCGGGCAGCTCGGCGGTCCACGCCGGGACCTTGGCCGACTGGTTCAGCTGCACCTTCCAGCGGCTCGCGGCGACGCCGCCGAGCGCACCCCCGCCGTAGACGAGGGGCAGGGTGCCGGCGAGCTCGCGGGCGATGTCGGCCGAGAGGCTGTCGGGGCCGGTGAGCTCGGCAAGGCGGGTGCGGAGCTGGTCGACGGCGGCCACGATCCACTGGCGCGCCCCCGGGAAGAACCCGAGCGTCCCGAACGCCTGGAGCGCCGGCACCGCCAGCGCACCGATGCGGCTGCGGGTGGGCACCGGCTCGGTGGCGGCGGGCAGGAACACCGTGGGCGCCTCGTGGGCGTCGGCCAGGGCCCCGAGCGCGCCGCCGCTCGTGATCGCGAACAGCTGGGCGCCGGACTCGAGGCAGGTGGTGGTGGACGCCACCGTCTCGGGCGAGTTGCCCGATGCCGAGATGGCCACCACGAGCGTGGACGGATCCACGAACGAGGGCGGCTCGAAGCCCTTGTGCACCACGAGGGGCACCGGCATGAACGGCCCCGCGACCGCGGCGAGCAGGTCGCCGACCCACCCGGCGGCGCCGGTGCCCAGCACCAGCACGTTGGCGATGTCGTCGTGGGATGGCAGGGAGCCGGTGACGGTCAGGCTGCGCAGCGCCGCCGCGATCTGCTCGGGCAGGCCGAGCGTGGCCTCCCGGAACCCCATGGAGTCGGGCACGGGCTACTCGCCGAGCGTGGAGGGCGTGCCCTCCGCCTCGGCCTTGGCCATGAGGCGGTCGTGCTCGGCGTCGTCGACGGTGGTGGCCTCGTCGACGAGCATCACCGGGATGTCGTCGCGGATCTCGTAGCGCCGCTTGAGCCGCGGGTTGTACAGCGCCGACTCGGACTCGAAGTACAGCAGCGAGCCCTTGTCCTCCGGGCAGGCGAGGACGTCGAGGAGCTTCTGGTCGAGGGCCATGTGGGTCTATCCCTTGGTGATGAGGTGGAGCAGTTCGGACGTGTGGGCGTCGCACTCGTCGCGGGTGCGGGCCTCGAGGTTCAGGCGGAGCAGGGGCTCGGTGTTCGACGGGCGCAGGTTGAACCACCAGTCGCCCAAGTCGACGGTGAGCCCGTCGAGGCGATCCTGGGCGGCCTCGGGGTGCGAGGCGGCGAACGCCTCGGCCACCGCGTCGATCACGGCGTGGGGATCGTGCACCTGGGTGTTGATCTCGCCCGAGTCCGCGTAGCGGTCGTAGGGCTTGCGCAGCACCGACATCGGCTCGGTGCCCGAGCACAGCCGCTCGAGCACGAGCATGGCGGCGATCAGCCCGGAGTCGGCCCGGTAGTTGTCGCGGAAGTAGTAGTGCGCCGAGTGCTCGCCGCCGAACGCGGCACCCGTCTCGGCCATCTCGGCCTTGATGTAGCTGTGGCCGACCTTGGTGCGCACCGGCACGCCGCCGGACTCGCGCACGACCTCGGGCACCGCCTTCGAGCAGATCAGGTTGTGCAGGATCGTGGCGCCCGGCTCCTTGGCCAGCACGCCGGCGGCGACGAGCGCCGTGGTGGTGGAGCCCGACAGGCCCTCGCCCTTCTCGTCGACCACGAAGACGCGATCGGCGTCGCCGTCGAACGCGAAGCCGACGTCGGCGCCGACCTGGCGCACCCGGGCGCACAGGTCCTGCTGGTTCTCGGGCTGGATCGGATCGGCCGGGTGGTTCGGGAAGGTGCCGTCGAGCTCGGGGTAGAGGATCTCGAGGTCGAAGGGCAGGGTGGCGAACACCGCCGGGACCACCAGGCCGCCCATGCCGTTCGCGGTGTCGGCGACGACCTTCAGGGGCCGGAACGTGGACGTGTCGGCGAAGGAGCGGACGTGGTCGGCGAACTCGCCGAGCAGGTCGAGCTCGCTGCTCGTGCCCTCGGCGGCCGCGGGCGGGAGGCCCGACGCGGCCATCGCCTGGATGTCGGCGAGGCCCGAGTCGATGCCCACCGGGCGGGCGCCGGCGAGGCAGAACTTGATGCCGTTGTACTGGGCCGGGTTGTGCGACGCCGTGAACATGGCGCCTGGCGCACCCCGGCTGCCCGAGGCGAAGTACATGAGGTCGGTGGAGGCCAGCCCCAGGTCGACGACGTCGACGCCCTGGGCGCGGACCCCCTCGGAGAAGGCGGCGACGAGCTCCACCCCCGATGGGCGCATGTCGCGCGCCACCAGGACGTGCGGCACGGGGCCGCCCTCGTCGATCGCGAAGCGGGCGAAGGCCGCGCCGATGGCCCGGCAGGCCTCGGCATCGATCTGGTCCGGGTACGTGCCCCGGATGTCGTAGGCCTTGAAGATGGCGGTGAGGTCAGCCATGGCCGAAGCAGTGTAGGTGGTGGCGGGGTGCACCCCCGTCGTCGGTCAGGAGCCGTTGCTCCGCAAGGCCGCCAGGGCGGCCGGATCGGGCTGGTAGCGGCCCCGCCAGGCGTCGAGGCGGATGCGGGCGAGGTCGGCGAAGAGCCGCCCCGCGTCGCGGGCCACCCGCACCGTCGAGACGTCGGAGTTCTCGACCTCGACGGGCACCTCGAGCACCGAGAGGCCGCAGCGCTCGGCCAGCCAGAACAGCTCGATGTCGAACGCGAACCCGTCGACGTGGGCCGCGCCGAACAGCAGCCGGGCGACGTCGGCCCGGAACGCCTTCAACCCGCACTGGGTGTCGGCGTAGCCGCCGTGCACGACCGCCCGGGTGGCGGCGTTGACGACGCGGCCCCCCACCTCGCGCAGCAGGGGCGCGGCCACCACCTGGGTGGTGTCGGCGTGGTGGCGGTTCCCGACGACCACGTCCCACCCGTCCTCGACCGCCTCGACGAGCCGGGCGATCTGGGCCGGGCCGTAGGCGAGGTCGGCGTCGGTGAACGCGAGGGCCGCGCCTCGGGCCGCGAGCATGCCCCGGCGCACGGCCGCGCCCTTGCCCCGGTTGACGGGCTGGACGAGCACCTGGTCGGCCCCGGCCGCGCGGGCGGCCTCCGCGGTGCCGTCGGCCGAGCCGTCGTCGACCACAACCACCTCGAGCGACCCGTCGACCAGGGGCCCCAGCTCGGCGCGGACCCGCTCGATGGTGGTGCCGATGGTGGCGGCGCCGTGGAACACCGGCACCACGACCGAGACCCGGTGCGCCGCGTCCAGCACGGGGCGGGGCTGGCGGGTGGCCAGCCGGGCGCGCACCTCGGCGCGGTCGGCCCTGCGCATCCTCAGGACGGTCCGGGCTCGGGCTCGGGGTCGCGCACGAAGATGTCGTCGTCGGCCTCGGGCACCTGGTTCCCGGCTCCCGCGCCGGGCGGTCCCCAATCGCCGTCGCCGTCGCCTCCGGCGAACGGGTCCGGGACGCCGTCAGGGTCCTCGCCGTCCTCGGGCTCGCGGTCGGGCTTCGGGCCCTCGATGAGGCTGTCGAGCCAGGCCGACGTGCGCGACGGGCGCCACGGCGGCACCGGCACGGGCGGGGCCAGGCTCAGCGCCACCACGCCGGCCAGGCCGAGCGCGGTGCCAGCGGTGCCGACCAGCTCCACCGGGCTGCGGCCGTAGGAGAGCTCGACGTGGCGGCTCGTGGGCACCACGACCATGAGGTTCGGGGTGACGCGGTACGGGCCGTCGGCCCCGCTGACCTTCCAGTTCGGGTAGTACGAGACCTTGACCAGCACGGGCACGCCCGGTCGGGTGACGTCGAAGGACACGGTGTGGTTGCCCAGCTCGACGTTGCGCACCTGGTTGGCGGGCAGGCGGGTGCGGGGCACGTCGGGAAGCTGGTCCATCACCGCGGGCTCGCCGAGCTGCTCGCGCGTCCACCGGGTGATGCGTCGCCAGTCGTCGGGCACCGGCTTGGCGGTGACCCGCTTCCAGTCGTCGGGGCCGTCGAGCGCGAGCGGGACGTCGTGGGCCTTCGGGTCGAGGAACCAGGCGGTGGCGGTGGGCAGCCAGCCGTGCTGGCCGGCCTCGATCCCCTCGAGCACCACCGGCTCGTAGGTGAGCGGGGCGACCACCTCGGCGTCGGCGACGCGGTAGATGTGCCACGGACCGCTCACCGCGATCTCGGTGAGGTCCGGGTGCCGCGAGGCGGCGTCGATCGCGTTCGACGTGACCGCCAGGTAGTAGCGCACGCCGAGCATCTGCAGGTGGCGCACGCCGGCATCGAACGAGAAGCCCGGGTAGGGCATCTCCCGCTGGGGCTGGGACGGCCCGGTGGACAGCTCCGACTGCATCAGGAAGTGGTACGGGACCGTCGCCGAGGACTCGAAGTACAGGCCCTCCTGGGAGCCGATGCAGCCATCGGTCCAGTACGGCAGCAGCATCGGCGCCATCGGCGAGCCGTAGCCCTCGAGGTGGTTCTTGTCGTACTCCCAGAAGGCGCGGCCGCACCCCTGCTCCGGGTCCCTCCCGATGGACGCCATCGTGGCCATGAGGTCGCGGTACTCGGGCCAGCCACCGCTGGTGCAGGGCACCGTGGAGCCGGGGGCATCGCAGCCGGCGGGGGTGGCCGTCTTGGTCTCCAGGCCCGAGTAGTCCCACTGGGCCCAGCCCGGCGCCGGGTTCACGTCGGTGGTCCGGAACCAGTGCAGGAACGACGACTCCGTCTTGGTCTCGGCGCCGACCGTGACCACCTTGCGGTCGATCACCTTCGGGAACATGCCCGACAGCGGCAGCGACACGAAGAGCAGGACGCCGCTGAAGGCGAGCGCAGTGGCCGGCACGGTGATGAACCGCAGCGGCCGTTCGGGACGGCCGTTGGCGAGGGCGCCGGCGATGCGCAGCAGCTCGCCGAGCCCGATGGCGGCGAGCAGGCACACCGACAGGTACATGAACGGCAGCAGCCGGGCGTTCCACAGGCGGCTCTGGGGCAGCCAGCTGAAGGCCACCACCACGCCGATCCAGGCCGCCGTGAGCACCATGCCCACCTCGTAGCGACGCAGCAGGGACAAGATCACGCCGACGACCGCCATGGCCATGACCCACTTCAGGCCGTTGGGGAGCAGGTAGTAGGCGAGGCCGCTCTCCTGGGAGTTCGGCACCGGGAGGCGTTCCCAACCCATGTCGTTCACGTAGTCGCGGTTCCACCAGAAGGGCAGCACCCAGAACGCGGTGAGCAGCCCGGCCACCGGCACCATCGTGAGCAGCCACCGGAACCGAGCCCGACCGGGGTGGACGACGAAGAGCGCCGCGGTGCAGGCCAGCACGAAGAACGCCGGGATCAGGTGGCACAGCCCGGCCAGCGCGAACAGCACGGCCGCCAGGGCGCGGTGGCGCCCGGTGCGCAGCCCGCGGATGGCCACCCCCAGGTAGAGGATGGCGAAGGTGAGGCTGATCGAGAACGCGAACTCGCCGGCCATCGTCGACTGGAAGTTGCCGCCGATGATGTTGCCGGTGGTGTTGTAGATCGGCTCGCGGTTGTAGACGAACAGCAGCCCGGCACCGACCGCGAGCGGCGGGATCGGGAACGGCAGGTCGGCGAGCTTGGCGAAGGCCCAGCAGGCGAACGGCAGCGACAGCAGGCCCAGCGCGGTCACGATCTTGAACGCCCGGGTGTAGGGCACCGGCGTGACGAGGACCAGGCCGATCACGCAGACCACGGCGAGCAGGTAGCGGTACGGGTAGAGGCGCGGCACCACCCAGGCGGCGAAGGCGACCCCGAGCAGCACGGCGGCGGCGGGGATCGCCAGGTACCAGACCAGGCCGACGTGGATCGCCACCACGAACAGCGACGGGACCACCATGTAGAACTGGTAGGCGGGGAAGCCGTCGTACCAGTCCGGGGTCCAGCCCGACACCCGGAACTGGGGCAGCAGGTGGTCGAGCAGGTAGCGCGGGCCCCACACGTGGGCGTTCATGTCGCCGCCGTTGGGCGTGGTGGTCGACAGCCACTGCGACGG
>CAZUYW010000068.1:0-1747 GCA_964624775.1 uncultured Iamiaceae bacterium | reverse complement strand
CGACCTGACCGAAGCGCTTCTCGATCGATCGCAGGAGCAGGCCGCGGTACATGAGCTCCTCGGCGAACGGGGCGAGGAGCGCGGCCCCCAGGAAGAGCAGGACGACCGCGCCCGGGCTCGACGCGCGATCCGCGAGCGTCTGGGCGGACTTGGAGAGCTCGCCCGAATCCACGTCGAAGAGCTTGATCACGGGCCACGACACGAGTGGGACGAGGATCAGCTGAGCCGCCACGCCCACGGCCAGGCCGACGGGGATGTCGAGCGGGCGCACGGCGAGCCGCAGGTCTGCGACCGGACCGCGACCCTTCAGGCGCACGACGAGGATGGGCAGCGCGATGAGCAGCGCCCACAGGCCGAGCTGGGCCACGAAGAACAGGCTCGAGGGCAGGTCCTGGGCGGCCACCGCCGCCTGATCGGCCCCCCACGCGGCGATGACCATCGCACCCCAGAGGCCGCCCCCGATGTGGGCGGCGACGATCGCTGCCGCGGCATCACCCATCCCCCAGGGCGGCCGCCGCACGGACGCGCCGGGCGCGTCGAGGGGGACCGAGGGGGTGGCAGCCATGAACCGGGGAGCCTACCGGCGCGGCCGGGGGCCTCCTGGTCAGGAGGCCAGGGAGGCGGGCAGCTCGCGGCGGTCGACCAGGTCCCAGCCGCGCGGCGGGGCGGTGCGGGCGCCGTGGCGCTCGCACAGGTCGTGGGTCATCGGGTGGTCGTCGGGCGTGAGCGGCTCGATCCACACGGTGGCGGACCCGTAGTCGTAGGAGAGGGTGACGGCAGCGGCCTCGGCACAGCCGGGGCGGGCACAGCGACGGCGCATGCCCGGAGGGTACCGGGGTCGTCACGGTGCACCGGGGATGCCCCGCGGCTGCCGGAACGACCCGCCCGGCACCTAGGCTGGCGGCCATGTCTCCCGACGGCCCGCCCCCTCCCCCGCCGCCCCCTCCGCCGCGCCACCGCGGCCCCGGTGGGCTGGGTGGTTCAGGCGGTTCGGGCGGCCCCGGGGGCGCCCCCGGCTCGGGCCCCGGCACCTCGCCCCTCGGCAAGGGCGCCATCGGCGCCAACCGCTGGATCCTCGTCGCCGTCGCCGCCGTGTGCGTGGTGGTCGTGCTCCTGGTGGTGAGCTCCCGGTCGGACCAGACCAAGACCGTGCCGTACTCCACGTTCCTCACCATGGTGCAGAACGACGAGATCCACGACGTCGTGTACGACAACAACACCGGTGGCATCGAGGGCCACTTCGTGCGCGAGGACGGCAAGGACGGTCCCGGCGACGCCTACCGCACCACCGGCCTGATGCCCTTCCCCTCCGAGGACAAGGCCCTCCTCGACAAGCACGACGTCACCCTCCAGCCCAAGACCCCGCAGCCGGGCTTCCTCGAGCAGTGGCTGCCGATCCTGCTGTTCCCGCTGCTGATCATCGGCTTCTTCGTGTTCATGCAGCGCCGGGCGCAGGGGCAGATGGGCAACATCATGTCCATCGGCCGGTCCCGGGCGAAGACGTACTCCACCGAGCGCCCCGGCACGACCTTCGCCGACGTGGCCGGCTACGAGGGCGTCAAGACCGAGATCCGCGAGGTCGTCGACTTCTTGAAGTACCCCGAGAAGTTCGCCCAGATCGGCGCCCGCATCCCCAAGGGCGTCCTGCTCGTGGGTCCCCCCGGCACCGGCAAGACCCTCATCGCCCGGGCCGTGGCCGGCGCGGCCCGCGGGCCCCTCGTGTCCGGTGGCGTATAAACAAAATAAC
>CAZUYW010000067.1:9889-12781 GCA_964624775.1 uncultured Iamiaceae bacterium | reverse complement strand
CCACGAACATCGCCGGGATGATGGCGAAGTACTTGGCCACGTCGTTGGCGATGGAGAACGTGGTGAGCGCGCCGCGGGTGATGAGGAGCTGCTTGCCGATCGCCACGACCTCGATGAGCTTGGTGGGGTCGCTGTCGAGGTCCACCATGTTCCCGGCCTCCTTGGCGGCCTGGGTCCCGGTGTTCATGGCGACGCCGACGTCGGCCAGGGCGAGGGCGGGGGCGTCGTTGGTGCCGTCGCCGGTCATGGCCACGAGGTTGCCGCCGGCCTGCTCGGCGCGGATGCGGGCCATCTTGTCCTCGGGGGTCGCCTCGGCGAGGAAGTCGTCGACGCCGGCCTCGGCCGCGATGGCCTTCGCGGTGAGCGGGTTGTCGCCGGTGATCATCACCGTGCGGATGCCCATGGCCCGCAGCTCCGCGAAGCGCTCGACCATGCCCGCCTTCACCGTGTCCTTCAGGTGGATGACCCCGAGCACCTTGGTGCCCTCGGCGACGGCGAGCGGGGTGCCGCCGGTGGTGGAGATGGCCTCCACGAGCGGCTGGAGGTCCGACGGC
Source organism: uncultured Iamiaceae bacterium (assembly GCA_964624775.1). Taxonomy (GTDB): domain Bacteria; phylum Actinomycetota; class Acidimicrobiia; order Acidimicrobiales; family Iamiaceae; genus Aquihabitans. The sequence goes on along the minus strand of CAZUYW010000067.1, from coordinate 12,227 downwards.
ACGGTGCCGCCCTGCTCGGTGACCCAGCGGGCGAGCGAGTCGGTGGCGCCCTTGCGGATCTGGCGCCGCTGGCCCCCGTCGGTGAAGTCGACGCCCGACATGCGGGTCTGGGCGGTGAAGGGCACGAGCTCGACGTCGGCCAGCTCCCGGTCCGGGTCGAGGCCGTAGCGCTCCTGGGCGAGTGCGACGATCGAGCGGCCCTCGGGCGTCTCGTCGGCCAGGCTCGACAGGAGCACGGCCTCAGCGAGCTCGCGCTCGTCCACGACCGACACCGGGAGGAACTCGGCGGCCATCCGGTTGCCGTAGGTGATGGTGCCGGTCTTGTCGAGCAGCAGGGTGGACACGTCACCCGCCGCCTCCACGGCCCGGCCCGACATGGCGAGCACGTTGCGCTGGACGAGGCGGTCCATGCCGGCGATGCCGATGGCGGACAGCAGCCCGCCGATCGTGGTGGGGATGAGGCAGACCAGGAGGGCGACGAGCACGATGATGCTCTGCTCGTTGCCCGAGTAGATGGCGAAGGGCTGCAGCGTCACGACCGCCAGCAGGAAGATGATCGTGAGGCCGCACAGCAAGATGTTGAGGGCGATCTCGTTCGGGGTCTTCTGGCGTTCGGCGCCCTCGACGAGGGCGATCATGCGGTCGATGAAGCCGGCGCCGGGCTCCTGGGTGATGCGCACGACGATCTCGTCGGACAGGACGCGGGTGCCGCCGGTGACCGCGCTGCGGTCGCCGCCGGACTCGCGGATCACCGGCGCCGACTCGCCGGTGATGGCGGACTCGTCCACCGAGGCGATGCCCTCGATCACCTCGCCGTCGCCCGGGATCGTCTCGCCGGGGCGGACGACGCACAGGTCGCCGGGCCGCAGCTCGGGCGAGGGGCGCTCGACGAGCGAGCCGTCCTCGAGCCGCACCCGGGCCGAGGTCTCCGAGCGGGTCTTGCGCAGGGAGTCGGCCTGGGCCTTGCCCCGGCCCTCGGCGACGGCCTCGGCGAAGTTCGCGAACAGGACGGTGAACCAGAGCCACGCCGTCACCAGGCCGGTGAACAGGTGCGGTGCGCCGTCCTTGGGCAGGTCCCGCAGGAACAGCAGCGTGGTCAGCACGCTGCCGATCTCCACGATGAACATGACCGGGTTCTTGGCCATCTGGCGGGGATCCAGCTTGCGGACCGCGTCGCCGGCCGCCCGGCGCACGATGGCGGGGTCGAACAGCGAGGCCTGCTGCGGGCCGTGCTCGTGGGCGTCCTCGGCGGGGCGCTCGGCGGCGGGTTCGGTGGTGATGGTGGTCACGGATGGTCCCTTCAGGCGCCCAGGTGCTCGACGAGGGGGCCGAGCGCCAGGATCGGGAAGTAGGTCAGGCCGACGACGATCACGACGACGCCGGTGAGGAGTGCACCGAACAGCGGCGTGCCGGTCGGGAAGGTGCCCGAGGTGGCGGGGGTGCGCTGCTTGCGGACGAGCGACCCGGCGATGGCCAGGACGGGCACGATGAGGAAGAACCGGCCGATCAGCATCGAGATGCCGAGCGTCGTGTTGTACCAGTCGGTGTTGCCGGTGAGGCCGCCGAACGCCGACCCGTTGTTGTTGGCGGCCGAGGTGAACGCGTAGGTGACCTCGGTGAGGCCGTGGGGACCTGGGTTCAGGATCGACGCCTTCGACGAGGCCATCAGCACCGAGATGGCGGTGAAGGTGAGGATTGCCAGGGGCGCCACGACGATGTAGATCACGACCAGCTTCATCTCGGCGGCCTGGATCTTCTTGCCGAGGTACTCAGGCGTCCGGCCCACCATGAGCCCGGCGATGAACACCGCCAGCAGGGCGAAGATCAGCATCCCGTAGAGCCCGGCGCCGGTGCCGCCGGGCGACACCTCGCCCAGCATCATGTTCACGAGCGGCCCCATCCCGCCGAGCGGGGTCATCGAGTCGTGGGCGCAGTTCACCGCCCCGTTGCTCGTCCCGGTGGTGGTGGCGGCGTAGACGCCGCAGGCCGCGGGGCCGAACCGCGTCTCCTTCCCCTCGAGGTTGCCGCCTGACTGGGTGGCGGTCATGGTCTGGCGAGCGCCGAGCTTGGTCAGCTCGGGGTTGCCCCGGACCTCCATGCCGGTGCTCAGGGCGACGCTGCCGGCCCAGAGGGCGAACATGGCGGCGAAGAGCACCCAGCCCTGGCGCTGGTCCTTCACCATCCGACCGTAGGCGTAGGTGAGGGAGAAGGGGATCAGGAGGATCGTCACGATCTGGACGAGGTTCGTGAGCCCGTCGGGGTTCTCGAAGGGGTGCATCGAGTTGGCGTTGAAGAAGCCACCGCCGTTCTGGCCGAGCTCCTTGATCGCCTCCTGGCT
>CAZUYW010000067.1:0-9789 GCA_964624775.1 uncultured Iamiaceae bacterium | reverse complement strand
GCGAGGCCGACGACGGGCGACACGAAGTTCTGCACGGCGAGGCCCGCCATCTGGGTGAGGTGGCTCATCGCCAGCTCGCCGCCGTAGTTCTGCCAGTTCGTGTTGGTCACGAAGCTCACCGCCGTGTTGAAGGCGAGGGGCGACGGCACGGCGGGCGCATCGGTGGGGTTCAGGGGAAGCACGTGCTGCAGGCGCAGCATGGCGTAGAGCACCAGGACCGACATCAGGCTGAACGCGAGGACCGAGCCGGCATACCCGCTCCAGCGCTGCTCGCGATCCGCGTCGATGCCGCCGACCCGGTAGATCACCCGCTCGATCGGGCCGAACACCCGGTCACCGGGGGCGTGGTCCTCGTCGCCGAAGACGGCGGCGAGGTAGGGGCCGAGCAGGCGCGTCCCGAGGGCGACGGCGGCGATCACCACCGCGAGCTGGAGCCAGGCGGCGGCGCCCATCAGAACCGCTCCGGGAACACGAGGGCCACGACGAGGTAGCCGACGATGGCGATCGCGAGGACCAGCCCGATGATGTTGTCGGCGCTCATGACGCCGCGCCGTCGTCGTCGCCGATGATCGCCTCGCACGCGCGGATGAGCGCGGCGCCGATCAGGAAGAAGCCGACCACGAGGCCGAGGAAGATGACATCGCTCATGTCGTCGGGTCTACGGGTGGGCGAGGGCGCTGGGAACGGCCTTGACGTGGTCTTGACGCGCCCCCCGTCCTTCTTGTCACGCCCCTTGCGCAGGGAGCGGTCGCCGCGGCCGCCGCTGCTCCGTTCTGAGCGCCCTGTGTCGCACCCGTGCGACGGTGGGCCCTCAGAACGGGCCTCGAACGGTTCTGAGCGCCCTGTGTCGCACCCGTGCGACGGTGGGCCCTCAGAACGGTGGCGGCAGGGGGTGGTCGGTACGATCGGGCGGATGGTCGATCCGTCGGCGTTGCCCGAGCCCCCCGCCACCTCGTTCGCCAGCGACAACGCCGCCGGCGTGCACCCCGAGGTGCTCGAGGCGCTCGCCGCCGCCAACGCCGGATCGGCGCTCGCCTACGGCGAGGACCCGTGGACGGCGCGGGCCGAGGCCGATCTGCGGGCGGTGTTCGACGCGCCGGTGGAGGTGGCGTTCTGCTGGGGCGGCACGGGTGCCAACGTCGTGGGCCTGGCCTCGCTGCTCCAGCCCTGGCAGGCGGTGATCACCACCGACACCGCCCACATCGTCGTCGACGAGTGCGGCGCCCCCGCCCGCTTCACCGGGGCCACGATCGCCCCGGTGGCCACGGCCGACGGCAAGCTGCGCCCGGCCGATCTCGAGCCGTACCTGGCCTGGCTCGGCAGCGAGCACCACCCCCAGCCGGCCGTCGTGTCGGTCACCCAGTCCACCGAGCTGGGCACGCTCTACTCGGTCGACGAGCTCGGCGCGATCTGCGAGGCGGCCCACGCCCACGGCCTCCGCGTGCACCTCGACGGCGCCCGCATCGCCAACGCGGTCGCCGCCTCAGGCGTCGACCTGGCCGCCATGGTGCGCGACACGGGGGTCGACGTGATGACGTTCGGCTGCACCAAGAACGGCGCCATGTTCGGCGAGGCCGTCGTCTACCTGCGCCCGGGCTCGGCCGACGCCGCCCGGTTCATCCGCAAGCAGGCCGGCCAACTCGTGTCGAAGTCACGGTTCGTCGCCGCCCAGGTCAGCGCCCTCCTGCGGGACGACCTGTGGCTGCGCAACGCCGATCACGCCAACCAGATGGCGCTCGCGCTCGGCGAGGCCGTCGCCGCCCTGCCGGGCGTCACGGTCGCTGACCCGCCCGCGGTCAACGCGGTGTTCGCCACCGTGCCCGCCGCCGCCATCGAGCCGCTCCAGGCGTGGTCGTTCTTCTGGGAGTGGGACCTCGCCTCCTCGCTGGTGCGCTGGATGACGAGCTGGGCCACCACGCGCGACGACGTCGACCGCTTCGCGGCCGGGGTGCGGGCGATCGTGGCCGAGCACGCCTGAACGGCACGCCCCGGGATTAGGCGATCAGGCGATCAGGGGTAGCCGTCGCCCCACCACGCCGGGGGCCGGTCCCGCTGGACGAGCGCCTCGCTGATGCCGTGGATCAGCGCGCGGCGGGTGACCGGGTCGGGGATGGTGACCACGTGCTCGGGGGCGGGGGCGTCGCCCGACCGGGTGGTGACGACGGCCGGCGGCCGCCGCATCCCGGCGACCTCGTCGAGGATCTCGCCGTCGGGGTCGGTGCCGCGCAGCAGGTTGACCACCACGTCGGCGCCGTCGACGAGCTCGCACGCGCCCTTGCACACGAGATCGCAGGGCGCCTCCTCGGGACCCTCGCAGACCCGAACGTCGAACCCGTGGCGCTCGACGAGCGAGGCGATGATGGTGGGGGAGTCCCTGGCCTCGCACTCGAGCAGGACGCGGACCCGGCCCTCGTCGTCGTGCCCCCACTGCGGGCGGGCGGGCTTGCGTGGCATGGCGTGCACCTCCCCTGGCGGCACGATCAGGTCCCCGCAGTATGAACCGGCTGGGCCGCCCCTGACCCGGGACCTTGGTCCCGACCCGCTGTGCCATGCACCCGCTTCAGACCAGCATGCGACCTGCCGATCTGGCACGATCCTGCTCATGAAGAACGTGGATGAGGTGGTGGGAGAACCGATCCAGGCGGGGTGCACGGTCACCGCGAAGGGTCGGGGCAAGGCGATCATGACGGGCGCGGCCGCCGGCCAGGCCCTTGGTGCGATCGGGCGCACGACGGCCCAGATGGCGTCCGAGAAGGGAGGCGCCGGGGCGTCGCCCCTGCCGGCGAGCGCGTTCTCGCTGGGCTACCTGGCCCTCACCGCGGGCGAGCTGGTCCTCGTGGAGGGCAAGCAGGGCCTCACCAAGCCCAAGGCGGTGTCGGTGCTCGCTCGGGCGCCCCGCAGCGAGGTGCTTTCCGCCGCACTGGGCGACGGCAAGCTCACCAAGCCGCTCGTGATCGCGTTCCGCGGCGATGTCACCTGGGAGTTCGAGATCCCGCGCGTGATGTGGAAGGACGCCGAGAAGGTCCTCACCGCGCTCGCCTGAGCGCGTCGGCCCAGATCAGGCGGGCGCGGCGGCCACGGCGCGGGCCGAGCGGCGGAGCTCGGCGCCCACGGCGGCGGCGTCGGCACCGCCGACCACGAGGTCGGTCGCGCTGCGCAGCAGCCCCACCACGAGCATCGTGAGCACCCGGCTGTCGCGCTCGGGGGCGAGCTCGGCCAGGATCGCGGCGAGGGTCGCGTAGAGATCGCGGTGGCCGGTGGCGAGATCGTCGCGGACGTCGTCGCTCAGCGCGGAGGGATCCAGGGCGGCGGTCATCATCGCCTGGTGCTCGGGTGCGGTGAGGTAGCCGAGGTGCAGGGCGAGCCAGGCGTCGAGGCGGTCGGCAGCCGTGGTCGGGCGCCTGGCGATCTCCTCGCTCGCGGCCTGGAGGGGCTCCAGCTCGCGGCGGAACCAGATGGCGAGCAGGTGCGCCTTGTCGGGGACGTAGCGGTAGAGCGAGTTGCGGGCGAGGCCGACCTCGGCCGCCACGTCGGCCAGCGAGACCGCGGCCACGCCCCGCTCGGCGAAGAGCCGCGCCGCGGCGTCGACGACCGCCGCCTCCTGGCGGGCGACGTGCTCGGCGACGCTGTCGGCGGCGATGCGGGGCATGGCCGAACGGTACCGGGCTACCCGGCGGCCACGGCGCCCGCGCTGACGGTCCCGTCGGCGAGGACGAGGGTCCGCGTGGCGCCGGTGAGCTGTGCGGGGTTGTGGGTGACGATGAGCGTGGCCGCGCCCTGCTCGCGGGCCTGGGCGACGAGGAGGTCCATCACCTCGCGCCCGCGCCGGTCGTCGAGCGCGGCGGTGGGCTCGTCGGCGAGCAGCACGCCGGGCTCGTTCATGAGGGCGCGGGCGATGGCGACGCGCTGGCGTTCGCCGCCCGAGAGCTGGTTCGGTCGATGGCCGAGCCGGTCGCCGAGGCCGACGGCGCCGAGCAGCTCCCTGGCTCGGGCGGTGGCCGCCCTGTCGAGGCGCCCGGCGGCGTGGGCCACGAACTCGACCTGCTCCAGTGCGGTCAGGGAGCCGAAGAGGTTGGCGGACTGGAACACGAACCCGATGTGGTCGCGGCGCAGCCGGGTGCGGGCCTTGGCCGGGAGGGCGCTGGCGTCGGTGCCGTCGATGGTGACCGTGCCGGCGGTGGGGGTGCGGAGCAGGCCGGCGACGGCGAGCAGGGTGGACTTGCCCGAGCCCGAGGCGCCGACGAGGCCGACCACCTCGCCGCGGGCGACCTCGAGGTCGAGGCCGTCGAGGATGGTGAGCAGCTCCGGGCCGTCGGGGATCGAGACGGTGATGTCGGTGAGGACGAGGGACATGGCGGGCTCCTTCAGGACTCGGCGCCGAGCGCCACGATCGGGTCGACGCGGGTGATGCGGCGCAGGGCCACGAGCGACCCGGCCATGCCCAGCACGACGAGGACGATGGCGGACCCGGCGACGGGACCCGCCTGGAGGCTGAACGGCACGCCGTCGCCCACGAGGCTGCCGAGGGCGAGCGCCACGGCGACGCCGACCGCGGTCGCGGTCGTGAGGATCACGAACAGCTGGCCGAGCGCGTCGCGCACGACGTAGCCGGTGCTGGCGCCCAGGGCCTTCATGAGCCCGATCTGGTGGGTGCGCTGGACGGTCCACACGGTGAAGAAGGCGCCGACGACGAGGGCCGAGATCACGAGGAGGAAGCCCCGGATGAGGGTCATCGTGGCGGTCTCGGCGGCGTAGCCCGGCGAGCCCTGGTACGCGGCGACCTTGGTCTCGGTCTCGGTGTCGGCGGCGCGGTCGAGGGCGGCGAGGTCGGGGGAGCCGGTGGTGCGCAGGGCGATGGCGGAGAAGCGACCGTCCGCGTTGTCGCCGTACTGGAGGCGCTGCCACGTCTCGAGGCTGGTGAAGGCGATGTCCACGTGGCCGTAGGAGCCCGTGTAGGTGAACCCGAGCACGGGCAGCTCGGTGTCCGAGCCCGAGATGGTGAGCGTGTCGCCGACCTTCAGGCCCGAGGTGCGGAAACCCTCGGAGAGCACGATGCCCGGCTTGCCGGCGAGGGCGCGGCGGGCCTCGGGGCGGGGGAGGAGGAAGCTGTCGGCCGGCACGCCGAACAGGGCGAGGTCGAGGCGCTCGCCGTCGCTGGCCTTGGCGTTGAAGAACGACATGCCGATCGGCGATGCCTCGACGCCCTCCGCCTTGGCGAACGGGGCCAGGTTCTCCTCGCGGAGCGTGGATCGGCTGAAGCTGCTCTCGGCGCCGGGCTGGAGGGCGAGGTGGGTGAGGGGCAGGCCCCGGAGGCCCGAGATGCCGTCGTCGACCAGGCCGGTGGCCAGGCCCGACAACAAGGTGGTGAGCAGGGCGATGAGCGAGATGACGACGCCCACCAGGGCGAAGCGGCCACGGGCGACCCGCAGGTCTCTCCAGGCGAGGAACACGGTGCCTCCACAGGTGTCGGTCGCCAGGTTTGGCGACGCCGTGTCGGCATCTTATCGACGGGGTGTCGCGATCACACCTCGGCGGCTCGGCTCAGAGCGGCGCGCTGAGCTCGGCGGCCTTGGCCAACCAGGTCTCCCGGTCGCCGGAGATCTCCTCGGCGGTCAGCGGGCGGCCCAGGTAGAAGCCCTGGGCGAGCCCGCAGTCGAGCGCATCGAGCGCCCGCAGCTGCTCCTTGGTCTCGACGCCCTCGGCCACCGTGGTGAGCGCGAGCGCCTCCGCCAGGGCGAGGATCGAGCGGACCACGCCCTGATCGCCGTTGCGGCTCAGCTCGGAGATGAACGCCCGATCCACCTTCACCGAGGTCACGGGGAAGCGCTGCAGGTAGGAGAGCGACGAGTAGCCGGTGCCGAAGTCGTCGATCGCCACGCCCACGCCGAGGTGGCGGAGCCGGCGCAGCAGCTCCTCGATGCGCTGGTGCTCGATGAGGACCGACTCGGTGAGCTCCAGCGTGAGGAGGCGGGGCGACAGGCCGCTCGCGTCGAGCACCTGGTGCAGGTCGTCGAGGAAGCCCGGGTGCTTGAGCTGCACGGCCGACACGTTCACGCTGATGGCGATCGGGGCGGGCGCGTTGCGGTTCCAGTCCGCCGCCTGGCGGCAGGCCTGGGCGAGGACCCAGCGGCCGATCTCGACGATGATCCCGGACTCCTCGGCCACCGGGATGAACTGCTCGGGGCTGATCTCGCCGCGGGCCGGGTGGTACCACCGCAGCAGCGCCTCGAAGCCGTGGAGGGCCTGGTCGTTCACACCGATGATCGGTTGGTACACCATGGCGAACTGGCCCTGGCGCAGGGCCTCGGGGAGCTCCACCTTCAAGATGAGCCGCTCCTGGGCCGCGGCGCGCAGCTTGTCGTCGAACACCGCCACGCGGCCCTTGCCCTGGGCCTTGGCGCTGTACATGGCGATGTCGGCGTCGCGCATCAAGGTGTCGACGGAGCTGTCGGGCGAGGCGAGGGCGACGCCAACGCTGGCGCTCACCGCGATGTGGTCGTCGGCGACGTGCATCGGCATCCGCAGGGCCTCGGTGATGCGGCTCGCGAGCTCGCTGGCCCGATCGACGTCGGCGACGTCCTCGAGGAGGATGGCGAACTCGTCGCCGCCGAGGCGGGCGACGGTGTCGGCGGGGCGCAGGCAGGTGCGCAGGCGGTTGGCCACCTGCTCGAGCAGCTCGTCGCCCGCCGGGTGGCCGAGGCCGTCGTTGACGGTCTTGAAGTCGTCGAGGTCGACGAACACCACGGCGACGCCCGAACCGGGGTAGCGCTGCATGCGCTCGAGCGCGTGGCTCACGCGGTCGGTGAACAGCGCGCGGTTGGCCAGGCCGGTCAGGTCGTCGTGGAAGGCCTTGCGCTCGAGCTGCTCCTCGAGGTCGCGGCGCATCGAGACGTCTCGCAGCGTCACGACGATGGCTCCGACCGCGGGGTCGTCGAGCAGGTTGCACATCGTGCCCTCGCAGACCTTGCTCGGGCCCCTCGTCGGGCGCAGCAGGGCCTCGAGGGGCAGCGTGGCGCCCGTGGCCATCGAGGACAGGTTCTCGAACTGCTGGAGCAGCGACGCCTGGTCGTGGTCCGAGAACCAGTCGAGGAGCCGCATGCCGGCGACGCCGTCCGCCTCTGTGCCGGTGAGCGTCGCCCACGCCGGGCTCGCGTAGGTCATGTGGGCGCTGGCGTCGGTCAGCACGATCGTGTCGACGGAGTGGTGGATGACCGCCGACAGCTTGACCGCGGCACGACGCTGCTCGACGAGCCGGGCCGTGCCGAGCAGGCCCCAGAACCGGGCGACCACGAGGAAGGACACGAGCGTCGCCACGACCACGGCGATGGTGGTGGTCTGCCAGCCGATGTCGTCCAGGCCGGTGAGGATCGACAGCAGCACGACCTCGGGGATGATCACGGCGACCAGCACGACCATGAGCCGCCCCCGCCCGAGCGCCGAGTTGGCCGCGTCGGTGGATGCGGGGGCCTTGGTGGGAACGATCGCCCCCGAGGCGATGAGCAGCGAGCCCCACAGCCAGAGCAGGTCGACCCACACACCGCTGCTGGTCGCACCGTCCAGGTCCCGCCAGGCTCGGGCCAGGTTCGCCACGAGGGTGGCGCACACGCCGAGCGCGAGGAGGGTGCCGGCGAGGGTGCGGGCCGAGCGGGTGAGCACCAGGCGGAGCACCGCACCGAGGACGAGGAGGCCGATCAGCGGGTAGGCGAGGTTCGTGGCCCGCTCGGCACCCGTCAGCGTCTGGTCGTCGACGTAGGGCTGCAGCAGGCCCTGCCACACGAGCAGCCCGGCGACGGTGGTGAGGATGCCGGCGTCGAGCCACGCCGAGCGGTCCTCATCGTGGTGGCCGCGGCGGGCCAGCAGCACCGCGGCCAGGGCGAGCGGCACGTAGCTGAGGAGGAAGACGGCGTCGGCGACCGACGGGTACGGATCGAGGTCGACCCGGGCGTAGGACCACCAGGTGAGGTTGGCGACGAGGAACCCGCCCAGGGCCGCCGTCGAGAGGATCCAGGGGGGTCGCTCCCACCGCTGCGTGCGCAGGCACCCGATGAGGGATGCCCCGAACGACACCAGGATCAGGCCGTTGTACAGGAGGTTCTGCGTCGCGGGGTTCGCGGAGGTGAGGGGATACGCGATCGAGCCCACGAGGCCGATGGCGAGCAGCGCGAACCACGGGGTGCGCAGCAGGCGGGGGACCGAGGCGGGTGCCCGAAGGGACATGGGTCAACCATCGGCGGATGGCGTCCCGACTAAAGCAGGTCATGCGGCCCATTGGTGCCGCACCCGGGGGGGGGTCAGCCCTCGACGACCTCGATGGCGTACTCGGGGCAGTTGTCGGCGGCCAGCCGGGCGGCGTCCTCGAGGCCGGCCGGGACCTCGCCGGTGGCGAGGAGGATGGCGTAGCCCTCGTCGTCGGCGTCGAACACGTCGGGGGCGAGCGAGTAGCAGCGGCCGTGGCCCTGGCAGGCCTCGCGGTTGAAGGTGATGCGCATCAGGACTCCGAGGAGGTGAGCAGGCGGACGGGGAGCTCGCGCGGGCCCCGGACCTGGCCGGTGGACCAGCGGACCGAGCTGGGATCGGGGTCGGCCAGCTCGAAGTCGGGGATGCGGCGCATCCACTCCTGGAGGGCCACGGTGAGCTCCATGCGGGCCAGGTTGGACCCGGCGCAGCGATGGATGCCCAGGCCGAACGCGACGTGGCGGTTGCGCTGCCGGTCGATGATGAACCGGTCGGCGTCCTCGAAGGCCTCGGGGTCGCGGTTCGCGGCCGGGAAGGGCAGGAGCACCCAGTCGCGCTTGCCGACGGGGCAGCCGCCGAGCTCGGTCTCCTCGGCCACGATGCGGGCCATGGTGACGGGGGCGTAGAAGCGGAGGAACTCCTCGACGGCGAAGGGCCACACGTCGGGGTCCTCGACGAGGCGGGCGCGGTCCTCGGGGTGCTGGGCGAGGTGCCACATGGAGGCGCCGATGGCGGACCAGGTGGTGTCGATCCCGGCGATGATCAGCAGGGCGATGGTGCCCCGGATGTGGTCGGGGGAGAGCGGCTGGCCCTCGTGCTCGCAGCCGAGCAGGTACCCGATGAGGTCGTCCCGCGGGTTGTCGATGTGGTCCTGGATCGTGGTGCGCAGGTAGTAGTCGAGGGTCTCCTCGTACTGCAGCTCGCCGAGGTGCTCACCCGGCTCCTCGATGATGCGGCGGATGAAGCCGCGGAACACGTCGCCGTCCTCGCGGGGGACGCCCAACATGTCGGCGATGACCCGGACCGGGATGTGCTGGGTGTACTGGCGGGCGGCGTCCACGACGTCGGCGCCGGAGGCCAGGATCTCGTCGATCAGCTCGTTGCACACCTCGCGGGTGGCCTCCTCCCACCGGAGGATCTCCTTGGGGCCGAAGGCGGGTAGCAGGATGCGGCGGGCCTCGGCGTGGGCGGGCGGGTCGGCGGTGATCGGGGGCGCGTAGCCGAGCGGCGCGAGGCCCTCGGGCTTCCAGACGTGGACGATGACGCCCTCGGAGCTGTAGTGCTCGGTGTCGCGCGCGATCTCGGCGATGTCCTCGTGGCGCGTGGGGAGCCACACGCCGCCGTGGCGGTCGGTGTGGGCCACGGGGCAGGTCTGGCGGAGCTCGTCCCAGATGGCGGGCGCCTGGGCGGCGTAGTCCGGGTGCGTGTGGTCGAAGTCGGTGGCGAGGTCGGCCATCGGCGGCTTCTGGAGGTCGGTCATCCCTGGTCCCCTCATGGTCGGGGCGGGTCCCCGGCTCGGCGATAATACCGATTATCGGCCGGGGGATCGGCGGG
>CAZUYW010000066.1:9505-13075 GCA_964624775.1 uncultured Iamiaceae bacterium | reverse complement strand
GCGGCGGGCGGCTGGGTGAGCTTCTCCACCTCGGCGCGCAGGTCGGCGATGTGGTCCCGGGCCTCGCGCAAGGTGTAGGTGAGCTTCTCGTTCTGGCTCACCGCCTGCTGGAGCTGCCCCTTGGTCTCGAGCAGGCGCTCCTCGAGCGTGCGCACCCGCTTCGGCGCGTCCTGGAGCCGCCGCCGCAGCGCCACCACCTCGTCCTCGAGGTCGTGGGCCTGCTCGCGCAGCTCGGCCAGTTCGGCGGCCTGGGCCGCCAGCTGCTCCTGGACGTCGTCGCTCAGGGAGACCACCTCCTCGTCCGGGGGCCGGTCCCGACCCCTCGTGGCGACGCTACAGGATGCTCTCCGAGTTCACGATCCGCCCAGGTGGTCCGCTACGCTGACCGCATCGCCCGAGCGTCGCTGAACCAAGTGCGGCGCCAACCGAGGAAAGAGGCACCCGCCCCATGAAGGTCTGGATCGACCAGGATCTCTGCACCGGCGACGGACTGTGCGAGGAGATCGCGCCCGACGTGTTCACGCTGCTCGATGACGGCCTCGCCTACGTGAAGGACGGCGGCAAGGTCCTCTCGGACCCGGGTGGCCCCGAGGGCCTCGCCCCGGTGCCCGCCGGCCAGGAGGAGGCCACCATCGAGTCCGCCGAGGAGTGCCCCGGCGAGTGCATCTTCATCGAGCTCTGAGCTCCGAGATCTGACCGAACGGGGCCTTCGGGCCCCGTTCGTCGCGTCCGGGCTCAGGACGGCAGCAGCCGGGCGTGGGTGAGGAAGCCGGTGTGGGCCACCATGCGGTGGTCCGGGCGCACCGACATGCCGTCGATGTTCCACCCCCGCTGCAGCACCTCGAGCGTCTCGGCCAGCTCGAAGCCGGAGTCCACGAGCGCCTCGCGCAGCTGCACGGCCTGGGTGATGGCCGGCGTGTAGGCCACGAGGATGCCGCCGGGGCGCAGTGCCGACTCGGCGTGGCGCACGACCTGCCAGGGCTCGGGGAGGTCGAGCACGATCCGGTCGAGGCCGGTCTCGTCGATGCCCTCGTAGCAGTCGCGCTCCTCGACCCGGTAGTGCTCGGTGAGCTCGGCGCCGCCGAAGGCCTCGACGTTCTTGCGGGCCCGAGCCGCGAAGTCGTCGCGCAGCTCGTAGCCCACCACGTGGGCACCCGCGCGCAGCAGCGTCATCGACAGCGCGCCGGAGCCGACGCCGGACTCCAAGACGCGCGCGCCGGGGAAGATGTCGGCGAGCATCAGGATCGGCCCGAGGTCCTTCGGGTAGATGACCTGGGCGCCGCGCGGCATCTTCAGCACGAAGTCGGCCAGCGTCGGGCGGAACGCCGTGAAGGTGGCGCCCCGGGTCGAGCGCAGCGGGACGCCCTCGTCGTTGCCGATGATCTCGGCGTGGGGGATGAACCCGGAGTGGGTGTGGAACTCCCCACCCTCGGCGAGGGTCACGAGGTAGCGGCGCTTCTTGCGGTCGATGAGCAGGATCTGCTCGCCGGCGCGGAACGTGCGGTCGGGGGTGGTCATCGGGATCCCTTGGGGGTGAGCTGCACGGGGACGGCCCCGGCGGTCTTGTCGAGCAGGCGGCAGAACGCGCACACCTCGGCGGTGCTCGGCGATCCGCAGCGCGTGCAGGTGGCCGGCGGGCCGGTGCCGTCGTCGGGCGCGGCGTCGGCGAAGCGCTCGGCGGCGCGGGCGAGGAAGCCGAAGTAGAAGTCGAACTTGGCGCCCGGCGAGCGGCGCTCGAGCTCGTTGAGGGACTCCTTGTAACCGAGGTGGCGGTTGCCCTCGGCCATGGGGCACTCCTCGACGATGTAGTCGATCCCCTGCAGCACGCAGTAGGCCGCCATCTCCCGCTCCCCCAGCCGGACCAGCGGCTTCACCTTCTTCGGGAAGCCCGGTCGCGCCGGGAGCACGGGGTGCTGGCGGGCGAGGTACTCCGCCTGCCAGTGCAGCGTGTTGCCGAAGAGCACGGCGGCCTCGTCGTCGAGGTTGTGACCGGTGGCGACGGCGTCGTAGCCGCCCTCGATGGCGGCCTTGTCGAACAGGTGGCGCTTCGACAGGCCGCACGCGGAGCACGGCACCCGTCGGGTCACCTTGGCCGCGGTCGGGATGTCGTAGCCGTACTGCTCGCGCAGGTCGACCTCGAGCAGCGACAGGCCTCGCTCGGTCGCGAAGGCGCGGACCTTCTCGCCGGAGCGATCCGTGTACTCGCCGATGCCCAGGCCGATGTAGAGGCCGTCGGCCTCGTAGCCGAGCTCGGTCAGGATCTGCCACAGGGCCAGGCTGTCCTTGCCGCCCGACACGGCGACGAGGACGCGGTCGCCGGGGGCGAGCATGGCGAAGTCGTCGATGGCCTTGGCGGTCTGATCCCGGCAGAGGCGCAGGAAGTGCTCCTGGCAGAAGTTCGCGTTGTGCCGGCGCAGGTCGATCACCGCCGGGCCGCGGCACACCCGGCACTTCACCGGGCGCCCCCGGAGATCACGGGACGGATCTCGACCTCGTCGTCGTCGGCGAGCATGGCGTCGCCGGGCACGAGGGTGCCCGAGCGGATCACCAGGACGGCCTCGCGGTGCAGGTCCAGGCGGCCGAGGAGGGCCACCACCGAGATGGGACCGTCGACCTCGAAGCTGCGGGACGGGTTGCGGAGGGTGACCTTCACGCTCGGCGGCGGCGACGACCGCTCGGCACCGGGTCGGGTGCGCCGTCGATGGTGGCGCGACCGTTGGCGATGATGATCCGCTGGCCGGGCTTGAGCTCCTCGGAGATCAAGATCTCGGTCTTGCGGCCCGCGAAGCGGCGCAGGGTGCGCACGGTCCACAGGCCGGTGCCGAGGTACATCCAGGCGCGGCTGTTGCCGAACAGGCCCTTGCGGATGCCGGTCTGCTCGAGGGAGCGCAGCAGCACGCTGGTGCGGCTCGGGGCGGCGACGGTTCGGCGAGCCATCAGAAGCGACGGACCTCGACGATCGTCGTGGACTTCCGGCCGCGGCGGCGGCCGACGAGGAACACCCCGATGACCACGACGACGGCGACGACCACGCCGATGGTGACCGCCGTGTCCTTGGCCTCGTCGGCCTTCTGGTCCACGTCGCCGGTGATCTCGCGGAACTTGGCCTCGATGTCCTCGCGGGTGATCTTCTTGTCGTCGGCCACGGGCCGTCCTCCCTGGGCGGGGCTGGTCACGACGCGGTCCGGGCGGCGTCGTCGGTGCGGTTGGGCTTGGTGATGGTGCGGGCGGTGATGGCCGCCACGATCGCGGTGAGGACGAAGGTGACCAGGTAGGGCACCCAGCTGAGCTTGCCCGTGAGGTGATCGCCGGTCTCGGTCTGCAGGGCGCGCAGCACGGCGAGGGCGCCAAACGCGAGGCCGATGCTCAGCACGAGGGCGCCACCGACGCCGTAGCCGATGAAGCGCCCGAGGGCCTTCAGCGGGTCGATGGTCTCCTGCTTGGCGTAGTCGCGGATGAGCATCCAGAGGTCGCTCACGACCTCGGCGACCCCGCCGTCCTGCCCCTTCTTCGCACCCGTTGGTGCCACATCGCCTCCCGAACGTCGAAGCGCTCATCCTGTCCCCCGGA